>NZ_JBIPMN010000135.1:0-7418 GCF_044369115.1 Vulcanococcus sp.
CCAGCCTGATGCTGATCGCGGCGATTGTGGAGGCGGTGGTGAAAACGGCCCGTGAGTTCATTTTCATCGAAACCGCCAACCGCATCGATCAAGACGCCAAGGCCACCATTCTCGATCAGATGGTGCGCCTGCCCCAGAGCTTCTTCGACAGCCGGCCGGTGGGCCAGGTGATGTTCTACCTCAGCCAGCTCGATCGCCTGCGCGAGTTTCTGCTCGGGCCCACCCTCACCACGGCGATCGATTTCCTGTTCAGCCTGCTCTATCTGGCCATCCTGCTGGCGATCAGCCCGCTGCTCACCCTGGTGATGCTCAGCACCCTGCCGCTGGTGCTGGTGCTGGCCCTGGTCAGCAATCCGCTGATCTATTCACAGATCAAGCGATCGATCGCTGAATCGGTGCGCACCTACAGCTTCCTCAACGAAGCCATCACCGGCATTCAAACGATCAAATCCCAGAACGCTGAGCTCAAAACCCGCTGGGAATTTCAGAACCGCTATGCCCGCTACCTCGGCGAGGATTTCAAGCTGCGCATCAGCCGCGAAACGATCGCCAATGTGGCGGATTTCCTGCGCAAGCTCAACGAATTGTTGGTCACCGCTGTTGGCATCTGGATGTGCATCGAGGGCACCCTTAACCTCGGTGAATTCTTTGCCTTCCGCATCCTGGGCGGCTATATCACCGGCCCGATCGCCCAGCTGGTGCAAACCTGGCAGCAATACCAGATGAGCAGCCAGCAGCTCACCATGGTGGCCGACATCGTCGATCGCCCCACCGAGCAGACGCTCGACGAAGCCCAGAACATCCCGATGCCGCCCCTGCAGGGCCGCGTTCAGTTCATCGATGTGGCCTTCCGCTTCCGCGACGACGGCCC
Source organism: Vulcanococcus sp. (assembly GCF_044369115.1). GTDB lineage: Bacteria > Cyanobacteriota > Cyanobacteriia > PCC-6307 > Cyanobiaceae > Vulcanococcus. The sequence goes on from NZ_JBIPMN010000135.1 coordinate 872, forward strand.
CCTCACCCTCGAGGGCATCAACCTCGAGATCCCCGCCGGTGCCTTCGTGGGCATGGTAGGGGCCTCCGGCTCCGGCAAATCCACCCTGCTCAAGCTGCTGCCCCGCTTCTACCGGCCCCTCGACGGCAAGGTGCTGATTGATGGGCTCGATATCAACAAGGTGGAGCTCTATTCCCTGCGCCGCCAGGTGGGTGTGGTGCCCCAGGATTCCCTGCTCTTCGATGGCACCATCCGCGACAATCTGCTGCTGGTGAAACCGGATGCCACGGCCGACGAAATGATCCGCGCCGCCCGTATCGCCTGCGCGCACGATTTCATCATGGAGATGCCCAAGGGCTACAACTCCGATGTGGGTGAGCGCGGTGCCGGCCTCTCCGGTGGCCAGCGCCAGCGCCTCGCCCTGGCCCGCGCCGTGCTCCAGAACCCCCTCATGCTGATTCTCGATGAGGCCACCAGCGCTCTCGATGCCAGCACCGAGCGGCAGGTGTGCATCAACCTCTTTGAAGCCTTCCGCGGCCGCACCGTGTTCTTCATCACCCACCGCCTCTCCACCGTGCGCCCGGCCGACACGATCGTGTTGATGGATAAGGGCGCCATCATGGAAATGGGCAACCACAACCAGTTGATGGCCGCGCGCGGCTGGTATTACGCCCTCTTCCAGAGCCAGAACCAGGAGGGCCTCAGCTGATGAACGGCCCCGATCCCTCCACCCGCCTCCTCCGTTTCTATGAGCGCGGCTTCGCCTGGTTGCGCTCCCCTGGGCGCCGCCGTTCCCGCGCCGGCGCCCAACCAGACCCCACGATCATTCCGGTGCAGGTGGATCTGGTGGGCGAACCCCCAGCCGCCCTGCCCTTCGGCAGCGGCAACATCAACGGCAGTGCCAGCGCCGAGGGCCTCCCCCAGCCCCAGTCGGCCCTGGCCCGCTCCGATTGGAACTTCCGCGAAACCGTGCTGCTCCGCCCCAAGCGGCGCAGCGCTTCACTGCTGATCTGGACGGCCGTCGGCGGCAGCGTGGCCGTGGTGATCTGGGCCCTGGTGGCGCCGCTCTCGGAAACCGTGGCGGTGCAGGGCAAGCTCGAGCCCGGCAACAAGGTGCGCGATGTGGAGGCCCCGGTGCCCGGCGTGGTGGAGGCCGTGCTGGTGAAGGAGGGCGAGCCGGTGCGTAAGGGCGAACCGCTGCTCCGCTTCGACCTGCGCGACGCCCGCAGCAAGCTCACCGCCGCCCAGGCCGTGCGCGAGCGCCTGATCAACGAGAACCGCATCTTCAACGCCTCCCTCGGCGAGCCCTCCGCCACCGCTGGCCTCACAGCCAACCAGCGCCTCCAGCTCTCCACCCGCTCCCGTGAGTTGCAAAGCCGTGAGGAGGCCGCCCGCCAGGAGCTGCGCAAGGCGCAGACCCGCCTCACCGGATTGCGCTCCAGCCTCAACACCGCCCGCGTGATCGAGCAGCGTTACGCCTCCCTGGAGCGCAGCGGCGCCGTGAGCGATCTGCAGCTGCTCGAACTGCGCAACAAGGTGCAGGAGTACAGCACCCAGGTGGGTGAAACCGAGCGGGAGATCGCCCGCCTCCAGGCTGCCCTGATCAACACCACCGCCACCACCGGCGTGGATCTGCGCACCCGCATCGAGGAGAACCTTAAGCGGATCAGCGAATTGGATGCCGAGATCCGCCAGGCGCGTCTGCAGTTGCAGTACAGCCAGCTCAAGGCCCCCAGCGATGGCGTGGTGTTCGACATCAGCGTGGGCCCTAGCAGCGTGGTGCAGCAGGCGGCCGCCAAACCCCTGATGAAGGTGGTGCCGCAGGACGGCTTGCAGGCCCGCGTTTATCTGCCCAACAACGCCGTGGGCTTCGTGCGTGTGGGCCAGAAGGCGGATCTCTCGATCGACACCTTCAACGCCTCCGACTACGGCCGCATCCCGGCCACGGTGAAATCCGTGGGTTCTGATGCCCTCACGCCTGAGGAGCTCACCCGCGTGCTCGGCAGTCAGGCCAGCGGCCTGTACTTCCCCGCCGTGCTCCAGCTCGGCAGCCAGCAGCTCAGATTGCAGAACCGCAGCGTTCCCCTGCAGGCCGGCATGTCGCTCACCGCCGACATCGTGCTGCGCCAGCGCCGCTTCATCAACATCTTCACCGGCTTCTTCGAGGATCAGCGCCGCTTCCTCGAGCGCCTGCGCTGAGGGCCGTGATGCCTCCTTCCCCTCCGCCGGATCAGGATGCTTGGTGGCGCTATGTGCCCAAGGGTGAACGGGCCGAGCGCCGGCGCACCGTGCAGCGCCTGCGTCTGGCCAACCGGCTGCGGCACCGGCCGAACCAGATCGCCCTGTTGATCGGCTTCTATGCCCTGCTCTGTGGGGTTCCCTTCGCCCTCGGCCTCGGCGGCCTGGCCCTGATGGCCCTGCTGCCGCTGCTGCTGGCACCGCCCCTGGCTTACCTGGTGTACTGGCTCACCTGGAAGGAGTTCAACGAATAGGGGAGGGCGGCTTCAGCGCGGTGCCATCGCCGCCGCCGTGCCTCCGTAGAGGCTGTTGATGTCTTGCAGCAGCCAGGCCGGGATGTGTTGTTCGCCACCGCCGAACTGGATCTTGCCCGGCTGATAGAAGGGCAGCACCGCCAACAGAGCATTCAGGGCCCGCGGCTGCGCCATGTTGCTCACCACGGGTGCCAGCTGGGCGCGCAGTTGCTGATCCTCGGGAATCAGCGGCTCCCGCGTGAAGCCGCAGCTCAGCAGGTTGCGATAGAGCTGGCCGAAGTTGCTCTGATACAGCTGCGGGATCTGGGCGGTGTTCACATCCAGCCAGATCTGGCCCATCTGCCGCCGCAGCCCGATCAGTTCACGCCGCACCTCCTGATCGGAGGGATCGATGCCATACAGGTTGATCAGGCCGCTCATCCGCCCCAGGAACTCCCGGTTCTGCACCAGGCCCAGCGCCTCCGCCCCGCGTCGCTGGCCCATCACCGGCAAGGGCATCGCCGGCTGCATCCCCAGTCCGGGCGCAGCCCCGTATCCCCCCATCTGGCCGGAGCTGCCCGCCGGGCCCAGCAGCCCCACCGGCTGGCGCAGGCGCTGCAGCAGCACTGGATCATGCAGAGCGGCGTAGTCCTGCAGCAGCCATTGCGGCACCTGGCGCAGCGGATCGGCCACCCGCATCTTGCCCCGGCCGAAGTAGCCCATCGCCGCCAGCAGCACGTTGGTGGTTTCCGGGCGCTCGAAGCTCGTGAGCAGGCGCTGGCTCAGTCGCCGTTTCCACTGCTCTTCGTCGGCCAGCAGCGGTTGGGCGGAGAGCGGTCCGCCCAGCATGGCCCGGTAGCTGGCCCCGATCGGTGAGCGATAGAGGATCTCCAGCTGGTCCACCGGGGCCGCCAGCCACAGCCGTGCCAGACACTGCCGCGCCCGCCGAGCCTCCTGCAGGATCTGGGCGGAGGGGTTCTGCTGCAGCTCCTGGAAGATGCCCGTGAGCCGTGTCGCCGACCACGGCGTGATCGCCAAAGGGTCAGCGCCGCCATCGCCGATGCCACCCCTAGCCGGAGAGGCCACCAGGGAATCCGCTGCGGGAGGCGGCCAGCTGGCCCGGTCGGTTCGCCCGAAGATCCGACTCCACAAAGACATAACGAAGCAGCTCGCGTCAGCCCATGCCAGAGCTGTACTCACCTGATCCTACTTAGCCTCTCGCCATGGAACTGTTGTGCATCCACCAGAACTTTCCCGGGCAGTACCGACACCTGGCCTCCGCGCTGGAAGCCCAGGGGCACCGGGTGATCGGCATGGGGGCCAGCCCCCGCGAGGGTGCCCTGCATTACGACTGGCAGGACAGCCAGCCGGCCGGCGGCCCGGTGGATCCGGATCTGGAACGCAATCTCCAACGCGGTGCGGTGGTGGCCGAGCGCTGCCAGCAGTTGCGCGACGACGGCATCAGGCCCGATGCCGTGCTCTTCCATAGCGGCTGGGGCGAGGGCCTGTATCTGCGCGATGTCTGGCCGGAGACGCTGCTGATCGCCTACCCCGAGCTCTATGCCAATCCACAGCTCCTGGGCTATGGCTTCGATCCCGATCTTGCGGCCATGCCCCCCCACCTGCGGCAGGCCATGCGCCGCCAGAACCTGATGGCCCTCGCCGCCATCGCCGATGCCGATGCGGCGGTGGTGCCCACCCGCTTCCAGCGCGATACCTTCCCTGCCCATCTGCGCAGTCGCTTCCAGGTGATCCACGAGGGGGTCGACACCACCCGGGTGACGCCCTACCACCGCCGCCACGTGCAGCTCAATCCGCAGCTGATGCTGCGCCACGGCGATCCGGTGATCACGTTCGTGAACCGGAACCTCGAGCCCCTGCGCGGCTTCCGCACCTTGATGCGCGCCCTGCCGGAGATCCTGGCCCGTCACCCCACCGCCCAGGTGCTGATCGTGGGTGCCGATGGCCACAGCTATGGCCCGGCTTCGGGCCATCCGGCTGGCTACCGGGGCGAGATGCTCAGCCTGCTCGGCCATCGCCTGGATGCCAGCCGCGTGCACTTTCTGGGCCGGGTGGATTACCAGGCCCTGTTGGGCCTGTTCCAGATCAGCGCAGTGCATGTGTATTTCACCTATCCCTATGCCCTCTCCTGGAGCGTGCTGGAGGCGATGGCCTGCGGCGCCCTCGTGCTCGGTTCCGACAACGATCCAGTGCGTGAGCTGATTCAGCACGGCCGCAATGGCCTGCTCAGCCCGTTCGACCGCCCCGATCTGTTGGCCGCCCATGTGCTCGAGGTGCTGGCCGATCCGGCCCGCTTCGCCCCCCTCGCCGAGGAGGGACGCCGCACGATCGAGCAGCGCTACGCCCTCGAACACTGCGGCCGTGCCTACAGCCAGCTGGTGGGCAGCCTCAGCCTGGTGCGCTGATCCCTGCAGCCTCGCCGGCCCTGAACGCCTGCAGCAGCGCTGCGATCGCCCCCGGCCAGTCGCCGGTGCGGGGTTGCCGGAACAGCCTCAGGCTCGGATACCAGGGGCTGTCGGAGCGTTGCCGCAGCCAGCGCGGATCGGCACTCCAGGGCAGCAGCACCCAGGTGGGCATCCCCAGGCAGCCGGCCAGATGGGCCATGGCCGTATCCACCGTGATCACCAGATCCAGGGTGAGCAGCAGCTGGGCGGTGGCCAGAAAATCCGCCGTCGCCGGCAGCTCCTCCACCAGCAGCCCGCGCCAGGCTTCCGCTCGCTCGCGGTCGTTGCCGTGCTGCAGGCCCACCAGGCCAGCACCCGCGGCGGCCAGCCCCTCGAGCAGGGATCCCAGCGCCGCTGCGGGCAGGCTTCGTTTGCTGTATTCGCGCCGGGTGAAGCCATCGTCGAGCTTGCGTCCAGCCGCCCAGAGCACGCCCACCCTCAGGGGGCTGCCATCGCCAGTCCTCCGCTGTTGCGCGCGCGGGAGCTGCAGCCAGGGACCAGGCCCGCAGCGCAAGGGATGGCTCCAGGCTCCGCCATCCAGCCGGGCCGGCAGGCTCTGCAGCGCGATGTGGTGCTGCTCCCAGCCCGCTTGCGGCGGCGGGGCAGCTGGCTTGGCAAACATCTGCGGAGGTCGGGTCATCCAGCGCAGGCCCTCCCGCAGCAATGGCACCAGGGCTTCCTCCACCAGCAGCTGTGGCACGGGATCCTGCGCTGTCAGGTGCAGGCTCAGGGGCTGCAACCAGCGCAGATGCTGCAGGGTGTCGCCGAATCCCTGTTCGCTCCAGATCTGCAAGGGGATGCCCGCGGCTGAAGCCCGCTGCAGCTCCTCCTGGCTGCCGTTCCAGCCCGGTCCGGCTCGCCAGGCCTCCAAGGCCTCGATCGCCAGGCGCTCCTCCGCCCGGGTAAAGGCTTCCCGGTAGCGTTCCAGGCCGATCAGGGTCTGGCTGAGATTCCAGCCCGTGAGCGGGTCGCTCTGCAGGTCGCCGCTGCGCCGATAGGCCCTCGCCGCCGGGCCGAAGCGCTGCAGGTCGCGCAACGCATTGCCGATCCCGCGCCAGGGCAGCCCCTCAGCCGGAGCCAAAGTGCTGGCGCGCTCAAACCAGCCCAGGGCGGCCTCAGGCTGATCGGCCAGCCAGAGCACATTGCCCAGATTGCTGCACAGGCGGTGGTCGGCCGGCACCAGCGCCACGGCCTCCTGGTAGGCCTGGGCCGCACGGTCCCAGTCGCCGTGCTGCTCGGCGATCTGCGCCCTGTGCAACAGGGGCAGGAGCCGTTGGCGGAGCGCGGCATCCCAGGCGCCTGCCGTCTGATTCATGCCGTCTCAACCATCAGCGATTCTGATACCTGCTGCCGTTCATGCAGTTTCTGGATTCTGTCAGGGTTTGCCGAGGAAATCCTGAGAAAGTTGGGCCGCTCTAGGTAGCTGGCGACACACTTTTCACTCCGTCCCCCGTCGTGCCTCCTGGTGGGGATGGCCAAGATCACAGGCGCGGCAGGCGATCTCGCGGAACGGTTGGTCTGTGTTCGCTGAGCTTCCGTCCGGATGGGGCAAGCTCCCCTGCATGCTTGACCCCACGCCGGCTCGGTGATATTATTAAATCAACAAGAAGGTTTCAGAGACATTGTTCTGGG
>NZ_JBIPMN010000136.1:0-7375 GCF_044369115.1 Vulcanococcus sp.
CAGGGCTCCCAGACGCAGCTCCCGCTCTGCTCGGATGCGTTGTTGCTGGCTGTCCCAGCACACCTGGGCCAGCTCTTCACCCGCGCTCAGGGCCAGGGCTGTGAGGCTGCTGAGGGCCAGCGGCAGGGCCAGCTGGATACGAGCATCGCTGCAGCGGCCATCGGCCGCCGCAATCGCTAGGGCTGGGCTACCCATCAGGGGGTCGCTGGGGTGGAGTGCGGCACCGCGGCCGCTGCGGGTGAGATAGCGACCGGAACCCGGCGTGCGCTCCAGCGCCACCCGTTCGGGGTAGGCATGGGCCAGCAGTTCCGCGGCGACTGCGGCTTCGTTGTCGGTTGAGGCTGCGGCAGGGGGCTGCTCCGGCAGTTGGCGCCGCAGCTGCTGTTGCAGTAGGCGCAGTTGCTGGCGCCGGGGATCACGCCCGGGGCTTCGCAGCCAGTCGAGCCGGCGCATCAGGTCGCTGCCGGCTTCGAGTTGGGAGAGGGGATCGCGTTCGCTCAACAGGGCAGCCAGGCTGCAGCCCAACTCCACGGCCCCCAGTTCACAGGAGCGCAGCAGCAGCTGGGCGAGGCGTGGATGCACCCCCAGGTTGGCCAGCTTGCGGCCATGGGCACTCAGCGTGCCGCCCTCCTCCAGGGCACCCAGCTGGCGCAGCAGCCCTTGCCCTTCGCGTAGGTGGGCTTCAGGCGGCGGCTCCAGCCAGGGCAGCGTTTCGCCAAGGCCTGCCCCCCATTCGGCTAGCTGCAGCACCAGCGGGGCGGGATCCGCCTCCATCACCGCGGGTGGATCAAAGGCGGGCCGGCGTTGCTGCTCAGCAGGGCTCCATAGGCGCAGGGCGCGGCCCGGCCCGAGGCGGCCGGCGCGGCCGGCCCGCTGTTCAGCGCTGGCCAGGCTCGCCGGCACGGTGACCAGGCTCTCCATGCCGCTCACCGGATCGAAGCGGCTGCGGCGGCTCAGGCCACTGTCAATCACCAGGCTGACGCCTTCGATCGTGAGAGAGCTCTCGGCAATGGCCGTAGCCAGCACCACCTTCCCCGCGGGCCTGCTGGCAGGGTGAATCGCCTGGCTTTGCTCGGTCAGGGGCAGATTGCCGTGCAGCAGGCACAGCTCGAGCTCCCGTCCCCAGCCCGTGGCGCTGATGGCCTCCTGGCAGGCGCGCAGCTCCCGCTGCCCCGGCAGGAAAACCAGCACGGTTTCTCCGGCGACGCGCTGATCGAGCCAGTGGGCTTCCAGCGCGCGCACCACCTGAGCGGCCAGCGGTTCGCGCTCTCGCGCTGGCTGATGGCTCACGCTCACCGGATGGCTGCGTCCCTCGCTGGTGAGCAGTGCGGCCTCTGGCAGTTGCTGCACTAGGGGTTGCAAGTTGAGCGTGGCGGACATCACCAGCAGCCGCAGCTCCGGCATCAGCAGCTGCCGGGCTTCGCGCAGGAGGGCGAGAGCCACATCGGCTTCGCAGCGGCGCTCGTGAAATTCATCGAAGATCACGCCATCCACGCCTTCAAGGCCTGGATCCGCCTGGAGCTGCCGCAGAAACAGGCCGTCGGTCAACACCTCGATGCGCGTGGCAGCGGAGATGCGGCTCTCCAGACGCACGCGATAGCCCACCTGTCCGCCCACGCGTTCACCAAGTTCTGCGGCCAGCCGCTCTGCTGCCGCCTTGGCCGCCAGCCGCCGGGGCTCGAGCATCAGGATGCGGCCGCTGCAGGCTTTCAGCAGGGCGAGCGGAACCCGGGTGGTTTTGCCGGCGCCCGGGGGGGCTTGCAACAGCACCGTGCCCCCGGCGGGGAGACGCTGCACCAGTTCAGGCAGCAGCGGCTCGATCGGCAGGGGCACGGGTTGGTGGCGGGGAGCTGGCTCAGCGCGGTGAATCAGCGCACGTGGCGGGCGCCGTCCACCGGGTGATACACCTCACCGGTGGTTTCCTCGTACACAATCGCCGGCAACCCGGTTTCAAACATCGTCTGCAGCGCTTCCTTGAGGTAAGGGTTCCAGCCGCCGGTGTTCACCTTGCCGTGTCGCACGGTCCAATCCCAGGTGCCTTGCAGGTCCCGCGGCACACGACCTTCGCGGTCGCGGCGGGCCACCAGATCCTGGGATTCCACCAAACCCACCAGGATCGGTTGCTTGCCGTAGGCGGGGGTGAGGATCAGCTCCAGGCGAACAGGGTCTTCCTTCACCAGCTTCAGCTGGAAGCGGGGGGGCAGCTTGATGGCCTTGAGCACCGCAGCCACGATCCGGGTTCTTTGCTCCACTCAGCCTCCGCTGTGTCCACAAGCACCCAACGGTTGTACCAGCTGGAGGGCCCATGCGGGCTCAGCTGGGGTCGTTCGGTGAGGCGGGCTGCTCCTGATCACCTCCGAAGCGCACGGTGAGAAGGTCGTCGCGGGTGAGCTGGCCATCGGCATCCAGCAGCTCCGGATGGATGGTGAGGCGGCCAGTGCGATCGCCCCGGGGAATGCGGTTCTGATCACCCGGCCGCGGCACCGCCGCAAAGCCGCGACCCATGATCCGGAAGGCTTGCCAGAGCAATCCGAGGAAGCAGGCCGCGTAAACCAGCGGCAGCAGCTTGGCGAATAGCTCGGAGCTCATGGCGAGGGTTCCCGGCAGGGAGGGGATAGACGGTGTTCCGGTGGACTGTGGTTAATCCAGTGCGTCCATCATCGCGCGGTTGCGCCAGGCGTGGTGTGGGTGGAATCCACCAGCGCTGGACCCTTTTCCGCCGCAGAAAACCTGCGTACGGTCGACATCCGCCGGATTGCTTGTCATGGCTGCTGTGCCTTCCCGGGTTTTGGCCCTGGCCCTCGCTGCGGCCCTGGCCGGCCCGGTGCTCACTGCACTCCCCGCGGCCCAGGCGCAGTCGCCGGCGGCCAGTGCGGTGCTGTCGCGCCAATCGTTTGTGGCGGAGGCGGTGCGGCGCACCGGTCCTGCGGTGGTCACGATCGACACCGAGCGCACCGTCGTGTTGCCAGGCCGCCAGAGCCTGCCGCCCTTCCCCTTTATGGATCCGCTGCTGCGGCAGTTCTTTGGTCTGCCCCAGGGTGGGGGTGGTGCCATTCCGCCGTCGCAGCGCACCGAGCGGGGCCAGGGCAGTGGTTTTATCTACGACACCTCGGGGCTGCTGCTCACCAACGCCCATGTGGTGGAGGGCAGCACGCGGGTCACGGTGGGCCTCAGCGATGGCCGCCGCGTGGAAGGAACGGTGGTGGGCGCTGATCGCGTGACCGATCTGGCGGTGGTGCGTTTGGCGGGTGGAGGCGCCTGGCCCGTAGCGCCCTTGGGCAATTCCGACAGCTTGCAGGTGGGGGAGTGGGTGATTGCGGTGGGTAATCCCTTTGGCCTTGATCAGACCGTGACCCTCGGCATTGTGAGCAGCCTCAACCGCAATGCCGCCGCCCTGGGGATCACTGACAAGCGGCTCGAGCTGATTCAGACCGATGCGGCGATTAACCCGGGCAATTCCGGGGGGCCGTTGCTCGATGCCGATGGGGCCGTGGTGGGGATCAACACCCTGGTGCGATCGGGCCCAGGCGCCGGGCTGGGCTTTGCGATTCCGATCAATCGCGCCCGCAGCGTGGCAGCGCAGCTGGTGAGCAAGGGCAGCGTGAGCCACGCCATGATCGGCGTGGGTCTCGATGCTGTACGCAATGCCAGCGGCAGCCCGATGCCTGGAGCGGTGGTGCGCAGCGTGATGCCGGGAGGACCGGCGGCCCGGGCGGGGCTGCGGCCCGGTGATCGCATCACGGCGGTGGATGGCCAGGCCGTGAGCAACCCTGCTCAGCTCACCCAGCTGGTGGAGCGCAATGGTGTGGGTCGCGCCATGGAGCTCACACTGCAGCGGCAGGGTCAGACCCTGCGACTGCAGGTGACGCCGGTGGAGCTCTCAACCCTGATGGGATCGCGTTGAGCGGCGATCAGCTGTCGGCTTCGCGCAGCACCTCCACGCACTGGGTGACGCACTCCCCATCGTCCATGGAGCAGGCGGTGATGCATTCGAAATAGCTCTCCACCGGATCCAGGCCGGTGGAGCTGGAGGCTGCGATCCCCATGGCCAGCAGGTCGGCCCCAGTGGCATGGGATGGATGTGGAACGGTGCCCATGGCCTGACCTCTCTAGGGGGGAGTCATCAGCGTATGAACACTGTGTGTCTCGGACAAGAACAATGAGTCGTCTTGCCTAGGGAATTGTGAAGTTGTTTTGAGCGCGCCTCAGGCCGCCTTCTGCTTGCGCGCTTCGGATTTGGCCTTTTGCTTGTCGCGATTGGCCTTGCGCTTGGCCTCCTGATCAGCGGCTGCACGCGCGGCAGCGGCGGCGGCGGCCTCCTCGGCTTTTTTCTCGCGGTAGTAGGCGTAATCGCCCCGGTATACCACTAAGTCACCGTCGCGGATCTCCACGATCTTGTTGGCCACCCGTGAAATGAAGTAGCGGTCGTGGCTCACCACCAGCACCGCGCCTTCGTATTCGATCAGGGCGTCCTCCAGCATCTGTTTGGCCGGAATGTCGAGGTGGTTGGTGGGCTCATCGAGCACCACCAGATTGCAGGGCATCAGCAACATCAGTGCAAGGGCCAGCCGCGCCTTCTCACCTCCGGAGAGCTTGCCCACCTCCTTGAACACGGCATCGTTGCTGAAGCAGAAACTGCCCAGCAGGGAGCGCACCTGGGTCTGGGTCCAGTCGGGCACCGCCTCAAACAACGTGTCGATCACTGTTTTGGAGAGATCCAGGGCTTCGGCCTGGTTCTGCTCGAAGTAGCCGGCGATCACGTTGTGCTCACCCAGCCCGGCGACGCCTTCATCGGGCGTTTCGATGCCCATCACCAGCCGCAGCAGGGTGGATTTGCCGGCGCCGTTGGGGCCCACAAAGGCGATGCGATCGCCCCGTTCCACCTCCAGATTCGCCCCCAGGAACAGGAGCTGATCGCCGTAGCTGTGGCTGAGGTCTTTGATCTCGGCGATCAGGCGTCCGCTGCGTGGTGCTGGCGGGAACTGAAAGCGCGGTCCGCTGACGCTCTCGATCGGTGCTTCGATTCGTTCCACCTTGTCGAGGAGCTTCTCGCGGCTCTTGGCCTGGGTGGAGCGGGTGGCGCTGGCGCGGAAGCGATCGATGTAGGCCTGCTGGGCGGCGAGCTCTTTCTGCTGGCGCTCGAAGGCCGCCTGGCCAGCGTCGCGCTCGAGCGCTTTCTGCTCCAGGTGCTGGCTGTAGTTGCCCAGGTAGCTGCGGGAGATGCCGCGCTCGGTTTCCACGATCTGATTGCACACCCGATCGAGGAAGGCTCGGTCGTGGCTGATCACCACCAGCGGGCAGGTTTGGCCCACGAGGTAGTCCTCCAGCCACTGGATCGTTTCCACATCCAGGTGGTTGGTGGGTTCGTCGAGCAGCAGCAGATCTGGCTCCTGCAGCAGCACCTTGCCTAGGGCGATGCGCATCTGCCAGCCGCCGGAGTAGTCGCCTACCAGCTGCTCGGCGCCCTCCGGCGTGAAGCCGATCGTGGGCAGCAATTTGTCGATGCGGGCATCGAGCTCGTAGCCGTGCAGGCTCTCGAACCGGCTCTGCAGGCTGCCCAGCTCGTGGATCAGCTCATTGAGGTGATCGGGATCCTCGGCTGCCTTCTCCGAGCCCATCTCTTCCTCCACCTCGCGCTGGCGGTTGAGCACCGCGGCTGCCTCCCCGAAGGCCTGGAACAGCTCCTGCCGCACCGTGCGGCGCACATCCACATCGAATTCCTGCTGCAGGTACACGATGCGCGGATCGCCCTGCTTCACCACCTGGCCGCTGCTGGGCTCCTCCATCCCGGCGATGATCCGCATCTGGGTGGATTTGCCGGCGCCGTTCACACCCACCAGGCCGATGCGATCGCCGGGCTTCACCTCCCAGGTGACATCCCGCAGCACCTCACCGGTGGGATAGATCTTGGAGACGCGTTCGAGACGGAGCAAGGCGGATGCAGTGGGGGGCGTCTGGGGCCCGGTCCTGATTGCATCATCTCCCCCGGGAGGTCTCGCCCTGCAGACTGTTTTGAGTCCACGCACAGGCCGGCGCCATGGTGAAGCGACTCGAACAGGTGGCGGCTCTGGTGGTGGCGGCCGGCCTGGCGATCGTGAGCTATTGGCTCTTCTTCAGCTGGATGGGCGCCGATCGGCGCCCGCGCCGCAGTGCTCTAGAGGCCGCCCCGGGCCTTGAGCAGCCATTGCTTCGTTTCGGGGTCGTCGATCGCCTGGAGGTGGGCCTTCACCTCGTCGCGGCTCACGGGCAACCCCCACTCGCTGCCCAGGCTGCAGATCCGGGTGAGGGCGCCTGAGGGATCTTGCAGGGCCTGGCGAAACAGCTCCTGGGTGAGCTGCTGATCGCTGCGGATCCGCTCGTAGAGGGAAGGTGCGTTGCCGGCGCTCATGGGCTTGCTGGCCGATGGGCCCACCCTATGAAGGCCCGCTGGTTCTGCCCGCGCTTCGTGGTGGATCGTGATCTGGCGGCTTAAAGGTTCGGGCGGGCGCAGACACCCAGCACCGCCGGCCGCTCCGCCCCCGTGACCGATGGCAGGGAGCCGCTCACCCCCTGCTGATGCCACCAGGCGAGCAAGGCAAAGGCCAGAGCTTCACGGTCGCTGTCGCCGATGCCGAGCTCCGCCAGGGAGCGCACCTGCAGGCCGCGGCAACTGTGTCGTAGCTCTTTCATCAAGGTGGTGTTGCGGGCCCCGCCACCGGCCACCAGCAGCTCCACCACCGCCGGGCTGCGGGCGAGGTCTTGCGCCACCGCGCCCGCGCTGAAGGCGGTCAGCGTGGCCAGGGCATCGGCAGGCGTGAGCGGTTGCTGGCGCTCCTGGGCGCTGGCCTCCAGCGCGCTGAGGCGGCGCTCCAGATCCGGCTGGCCAAACAGCTCGCGGCCAGTGGATTTGGGTGGTGCCTGCTGCAGGTAGGGCTCCTGTAGCCACTGCCGCACCAGCGCCTCATCCACCTGCCCCTGGGCGGCCCAGGCGCCACCGGCATCGAAACGCTGGGTGCCTCCGCTGAAGTGGACTGCCGCCAGATCCAGCAGGGTGTTGGCGGGGCCGCAGTCCCAGCCCTGAACGGGCGAACTCCGATCGGGCCCCGAGGCGGGTGGCAGCAAGGTGAGGTTGGCGATGCCACCGAGGTTCAGCAGGGCCCGCCAGCCGCCGATGGCGGGTAGCAAGGCTGCATCGGCGGCCGGCACCAGGGGTGCCCCCTGCCCCCCCAGGGCCAGATCGGCGGCGCGAAAGTCGAACACCACGGGCCGCTGCAGCAGTTGAGCCAGCAGCGGGCCCTGCAGCAATTGCCAGCTGCTGCCGCGGCGATCGCTCTGGGGCGGCCGGTGCCAGAGGGTTTGGCCGTGGCAGCCCACCAGCTCGGCGCTGCCGCTCGGG
>NZ_JBIPMN010000137.1:0-7358 GCF_044369115.1 Vulcanococcus sp.
AGGCGTATCGACGTTCCACCTGTAACTGCACCGCCACACGGGCATCGGGCAAGAGCTGCAGATGGCGCACCTGACCCACCGGCAGGCCCGAGATGCGCACCTCCTGGCCGGGGCGCAGGCCGCCGGCATTGCGACTGATTAATCGCAATTGCAGCATCGGCTCACCCCAGCGCTGTTCGCGCGCCAGGACGAGCAGTACGGCAGCAGACAGCAACAGTGCTGAGCCGAGAAATAGCCAACGCTCCCGCAGTCCATCGCCGTTCGGTATTGCGGTCATTGGGCGGAGCTGCTCAAGCGCAGGGGATCGAAGGCCGTGATCCAGAGCAGCTTGAGGCCCAGAAGGAGCATCAGCCCCTCCACCAGCAGATTGCTGCCTACCAAGGCCGCTGCCGAACCGCGCTTGATCTGCTTCATCCCGCGGCATTGGCTCCAGCCACACAGGATGGCGAGAAACACGCCGCAGCGAAGCATCGACCGCAGAAGGTCAGCCAAGACCACACCACTGAGCAGCTCACGACCCTCACCGATCAGATCAGCCCGTGGGCTCGCGAGCACACCTCCCGTAAGCGCAGCAACCAGGAAGAACAGCAGCAGCACAGCTCCAACCATGGCCGTGGCTGGCACGGCTACAGGCCAGGGGCGAGGCCCGGACGACTGGCCCTGCCCAAGCCAGGCGGGCAGAAGCAGGGCCATCGCCAACAACGAGACCAACATCGGGCCCACGAGCTGTAACACCAGCAGGGTTAGCAACTCCAGGCTGAAGCGACTGGTCTGCGCCAGGGGGCCGCAGCTCAGCTCAACCACCCCAAAGCCGAGGACGAACCCTGACAGCAACACAACACCACCGCAGCGTTGGCCGCAGTGCTCGGCGAAGCGGAGAACCTCCGCACCGCCGGCAACCACTGAGGCGAGATTAGGCAGATGCCAGAGTGGTCGGGCTTGGTGATTGGGTGGCGCCAGGGTGAAACCAGACATTCGAATGGAGCGAGTCTGGCAGCGCTGTGTTGCGCCTGACATTCAGCCGGATATTTGAAACCTCATACATGTCGATGAGATGGAGCTCGTTATGGAGCACTCGTCTGCAAGGGTGTGATGAATACCCCGAATGGGGGATGCGGTGGCAGCTCTCTGCCGCGATGCTGCAGGGGTCAGCGCTACCAGTTATGGCTTCTGCCTTCCGCCTTTCCCCCCTGGCACTGATTGGGGTGGTGAGCAGTGCCGCCTTCGCTTCTACACCCCCCGCCACTCTCAGCCTCCAGGGCGTGAGCTTCCAGGTGAGGACAACAGGGAACGGGTCTGTTCAGCAGTTGGTGGTGAAAGCCAGCGAACACGGCCATGTCTACCCGGTCGTGAAGCAAGAACTCCTCGGCTCACTTACCGGCAGCGAGGTGGAAGACCTCAACAGCGACGGACGGCCCGAGCTGCTGGTGTTCGTCACTAGCGCCGGCAGTGGCAGCTACGGATCGGTCGTGGCCTGGAGTGCCAGCAAGGGCCACACCCTGTTGCCGATCACCATGCCAGAGCTGAGCGGCAAACTCGGCCAGGGCTACATGGGCCACGATCAATTCGCCGTGGTGGAAACCACGCTGATGCGGCGCTTCCCGATCTATCGCCCTGGCGACACCAACGCTAAACCCACCGGCGGCACAAGGCAGATCAGCTACAAGCTTGTGGCTGGTGAGGCGGGATTCCTGTTCAAGCCGGTGGCTAACACCACCTTCTGATGCTGCTACCACCGCCGCTCCAATGACGCTGCTCAACCGCCTCGCCGCCACAGCCCTCATCAGCGGAGGCTTGTTCATGCCGGCCCAGGCCTACGACCTGCAATACCGTCAGAACGGGACCGCCTTCTCAGCGCCTCAACTGCGAGAAATCTTCAATCAAAGTCTGCCGGCGGAGTACGACCAGCGCTTTCCCGATCAGCGCTGGACCACCTACCTCCTGCTCGACGCGCACACCGACAAAAACCTGGTGGCGATCACACTGGGTTTGAGCCCTCGCGTGGGCCAAAGCCAGGCACTGTTGCCGCTGGCCACCTTCAGTGTGATCGAGCCCCTGCCGCGGACACCAATCCAATGGCAGCAGCTTCTGGGAGGTGTGGCGAGGCAGTACGCCCGACTGATGCTCGACAATCGCAGCCGGATCCTCAACCAGCGCTGAGGCATGGCGATACCGCGACGATGCCAACATCAGACGGCGGCTAGTTTTGGTGCGTAGTCAGGATTCGTGATTGGAGCAGCTTTGACAAGGTTCACGGCGTGACCGATACCAGTTGATCGCGTAACCAGACGGGGAGCGCCAACACGAATGACAGCAGCAAATCTGATGTACAACATCAAGAACCGCTTGACTTGCGCTTTGATTACATTTCAGAGAATTAAACATCTTGCAGCATTCGGCGCTTCACAAGCAACACGAGCAAAATTGTCTAACAATTCTAACTACAGAGACCAGGCCAGCAATGAAGATACGCAGCAGCCACACAGGACACCGTCAAATGTCCGCAACCAAAGGCATTCTGTCCTGCATCGCCACTGCGGCGATCGCAGGGGGCATGGATTCAGGCTTCGGCAGCAGAGCGTTTGCAGAAACCGCAAACGTGACATTGAATGGAACAGTCTATACCTTGCGACAACGAGCTGTTATGCGTCGGGAGTATCCTGCTCGAGTGCTCCCGGCCTAAAGAATAATTCTTGGTGGGGAAATGAAAAGCTTGCTAAAAGCCTTGCAGAAGCGACAAAAGACTTACTAGGACTCCCGAACCGAGATCTCAGCTTTTATGTTGCACCTGGATTTGTCTGGGAGTCGGGAGATCCCGATCAAACACAAAATTTTGTCAAAGCGAACGCTGCCGCCTGGGTGCGTGGATACAATGGCGTTCAAAATTTTAGTGCGGACTGGAATAAGAACACAGGCAGAGGCATATCCACTATATCAATTCTCGCCTACGAGGCAGTGGCGCCCAGGCCCATTGTCGTTCCTCCTATCCTGGTCTCCAATAACGGAAGCCCCACCAACACAACAATCAGCCTTGCCGCGAAAGCGCTATTACCTCAATTCCAGGGTGGCACCCTCACTATTTCAGCAGCGGGCATTGTCACAGATAACTTTACTCTCAACGGCGACCCGGGCAACACTATTGACGCAACCGGGAATACTGCCATCTTCAGCGGCGTATTTAGCGATCAGGCTGGCACACAGGGAACCATCGGCTTCAAAAACTCAGGTTCGACTGCAGCCGACATAACACTTACCACCCAGAGCACGTACAGCGGCTTGACCAGAATCTGGGACAACACCACTGTCACCAGCGGGGCAGACAATGTACTGCCGAGCGCTACTGAGCTTCTGCTCTACGGAAATGGAACCTTTAATCTAAATGGCAGAACTCAGACTATTGCAGCCATTGGCGGCGCAGGAATTATAAATTTAGGGACAGGAACGCTGACCATCAACCTAAACGACCAATTCACGCGAGATTCCAGTGCAGACATCACTGGAACCACCGGCGGCTTGATTAAAGATGGCTCGTTCACCCAGGCCCTCAGTGGAGCCATGTCCTACACAGGGGACACGACGGTGAAAGCCGGCACGCTGGTCATCAACGGCTCCAGCACCTCAGACACCATCATTCAACCGGGTGCAACATTAGGCGGCACCGGAGTGATCAGAGCCGATGTCTTCAACTTTGGCACAGTATCTCCTGGTCTATCCATCGGAACTCTCACCATTGATGGTGGCTCCTATCTCCAAGACAGCGCTGCGACCCTCGCGATTGAGGTGGCGGGGGCTGGCCAAAGCGATCTACTGCAACTAACCGGTGCTGGCTCAGGTCAAGTGATTCTTCTTGAGGGCAGCCTCAAACTCTCAAGTTATCAGGGAGCACCCATCACTCCCGGAGTGGTTTACACAGCCGTGAGCGTTCCCACCGGCACGGTAGGGGGAGATCCAAGCCTGAGTGCAAACACTGGCGGTGTAGCGGGAACCAGTAGTTTCCAATTCGTTCGCGATGAAGACCCTAATTTCACCCAACTCGCCAACGGAACGGCCACTCCAGATCCCAACAAGTTGCAGTTTGGTTGGATTCAGCTGAAGCCAGATGGCACGCCTGTCTCAACCGCCACTCCACCGGGCAAGCCAACCATCGCCGCTGTAAAGCCCACAGGCGGTGCACTCACCTTCGCCATCACAGGTAGCACGACCACACTCCAGCAGCAGTGCACGGCCAATACTGGCAATGCAGCCGCCTGCCAGACCTCCCTGACCGGAGGAGGCTCATCCGGCTCCAATGGCAGAAACCCTAACAATGTTTCCATCGCCAAGGCGATTGACGCCGGCATGTCTTCGGTTTACGCAGCTGTTGTGCAGGGAACCACAGGCGGCACGCCAATTCCCACCGCGAGTGGAGCCCAAAGTGGATACACCAGCAACCAGGCCCTGGCAGCAGCGGTGACGCCCGACTTCATCACCGTCTACGGCGCCCTGTTCTCCATCCCCACCCGCGCCCAGCTGAATCAAGCCCTCCACTCGATCACAGCAGAGCCCTATGCCTCGATGCAGTCGGTGGCCCTGGAAGCCATGGAGCAATTTCGCACCAATGCGCTGGCACTCTCCAACGGTGACAAAGCGATCCGCTTATGGACAGACGCGGACATGTGCGAAACCAGCGATGGAAAGCTGATCCCTGCCAATCGCGAGAAGATCCCCAGTGGATGCAAGCCCAGGAAGATTTCACAGGCTTCCCGCTGGTCGCTGTTGATCGATGCCACCAACACCCAGGCCAACCTCGACGGCACAAACGATCTAGCTTCGCTCGACTACAACATCTTCCAGAGCACCTATGGCTTGCAATACGACGCGTCCAAGCAATGGAGCATCGGCGGTGCATTCGGCTACGGCCAGGCCAACCTCTACAACTACGAATACGCCAACAGCACCATTGACTCGAACACCTACTCAGCAGGCGCATGGGCCATCTACCGCCCGAGTGATCCCTGGAAGATCACTGCGCTGGTGGGCTACATGAACCTCCAATATGACTCCAACCGCAACATTAGTTTTGGAGGCCTCAACCGAACAGCGACTGCAGACTGGAGCGGCAATGGGTTCACCACGGCACTGAAAGCCGAATACGATTGGATTCTCAGCGCCGACAAGGCTGAGCGAAATGCAATTCGCCTCAAGCCCAATACTTACCTGGCCTACAGCCTTCACTCCCAGGGAGACATCACCGAATCTGGGGCCGATGCGCTCAACCTGGCTATTGATGGCCACAGCGCCGATTCCCTGATTTACGGCATCGGCTTCACTCTTGAAACCCCCATCCAACTGGCCAAACAGACGCGTCTGATCCCTCGCCTGTCTGTCGGCTATGAGCATGATTTCAACGGCAATACCAACGAAGAACATCAACTCTCGGCCTCCTTTGCCGAGCTGCCGGCCCTCGGCTCAGTGGATGTACTCGGACAAAACCGAGGAGCCGACGACCTCAACGTTGCTCTGAATCTGGAACTGGAAACCTCCGATCAGTTCTCCCTCTATGCCGGAGTAGGCGGCTCCTTCTGGAGCAATGGCAACGAGCTCAACTACGGAGGTGGCCTGCGCTGGCGCTTTGGGGGTGCTCCCAAGGCCTCGGTGTTGCCCACGCCGGTGGCTCAACCCCAGAACATCCGTTAGTCCCCTGGAGCAGCTGACACGACCACAACTCCTTGAGGCCCCAGGGCTGCGCACTCTGCTGAGCAGCGGTGATTTCGGCGAATGGGATGCACTGGTGGCCAACACCCTCGGTCATCACCGCAGCCGCCTGCTGCCAGGCTCCGGCCCATTCGAAGCCCTGATGCGCGGGGGTGCCCTGGATGAATTCCAGGTGTTGATGATCCAGGGGCGCGGCCAGGTAGAGCTGCTGCGTGAACAACGTGGCCACGGCGTGCTTTGGTTGCCGTTGATGGGTTTCACTCAAGAAAACATCAACGGCCGCGAATACCTGGCTGAACCCGGCATGGCGCTGTTGTTCCGGCCAGGCGATGCACTGCATGGCTGCACCAGTGAAGATTTGCTCGGAATCTCGATCTTGATCCCGGAGCGCCATCTGCAGGGGATCGGCGGCCCATCACCGCTCATCGACCACGGGCCACTGCAGCGGAAGGTGATCAATGCCTCACGCCAGCTGAGCGAAGCAGCCGCCTGGCAGCCACGCGGTGCCACCCACAGCGCGGCTGTTCTGGTGGAAACGCTGCACCAGTGGTGCAACCCAGCCCAAGCCGGGCAGCGGGACGAACGATTGAGCTCCCGACGCCGGCGCAACACAGTGGCCGAGGCTTGTCACTGGATGCAAGCTCACCTCACTGAACGTTTCAGCGTTGTGGAACTCAGCCAAGCCATGGGGGTGTCGATCCGCACCCTGCAATACGCCTTTCAGGAGGAACTGGGGCACACACCCATGGCGGAAGCCAAGCGTTTGCGACTGCGGCAGCTGCGCCATTTGCTGCAACAGCCCAATTTGCTGGAGCAAAGCATCGCCAAGCTGATGGAAGCATCAGGGCTGCTGGCTTGCGGCGGCACCGCCGCTGAGTACCGGCGCTGGTGCGGAGAGTCCCCTCGCCAGACCCGCCAGAAGGGCTGCAAGGGCCAGACACACAGCCAATCAACAAGCAATCAATGATGGAATGAAAACGCAAGACGCATGCAATCAACCCCAACAGTGATCAATAAAGACTGTTGTTGCCGGCTTTTCAAACCAGATTTACTGCCTAGCGTGAAGTTGCTCTGAAGCTTCAGATCCAATGAAATCGTTCGCTCGCCAGCTGAGCTGTGTGGCTTTGGCCTGCACCTGCGCGGCCTTCACTCCCGCGGCTCACGCAGACGATGATGCCAAAATCAACGCCCGCATTGAAGCCTCGGGTCGTGCCTGCAAAAACGCAGTGGCCGCGAAGTATCCCAAAGCCACCATGGCAGACATCCGCGTTGAGCTGGGAGCCACCTTGAAGCAAAGCATCGACGCTGGACAAACCACACTCAAAGACATCAAGAAAGAAGGGCTTAGTTACAACTGGACCTTCAAAAATAAAAGCGGCTACTGCAACACCGATGGCAGCGGCAATGTGACCGAACTCGTTAAGCAGTGAAATCACTCAGGCTTGCCAGAGCCGCACGCGGCCGACAGCAGTCGGCATAGGTGCACAAAAAAAGGGGCACCTCGCGGTGCCCCATCCCATCGGATCAATCAAGCCGGATCAACCGGCCGCCATTCGATCAGAGGGCGTTGCCGCGAGGCAGAACCTCTTCAGGGAAGACGAAGTTTTCGTGCGGCTGGTCAGCCGGTGCCATCCAGGCACGCAGACCTTCGTTCAGAAGGATGT
>NZ_JBIPMN010000008.1:0-24384 GCF_044369115.1 Vulcanococcus sp.
AATGAGCCGGCGGCGATATCTTTAACGCGTCCGGTGCCGGCTTCAGTGCCATCCGTTTTCCATAGCTCAATTCCGCTTATACCGTCGTTCGCCCTGAAGAAGAGAGTATTGCCGATGGCGAAAAAACCGGAAGGAGAGCTATCCGATGAGCCGGCGCTGATATCTTTAACGCGTCCGGTGCCGGCTTCAGTGCCATCCGTTTTCCATAGCTCAATTCCGCTGATACCGTCGCTCGCACTGAAGAAGAGAGTATTGCCGATGGCGACCAGATTGGAGATACTGCTGCCCGATGAGCCGGCGCTGATATCTTTAACGCGTACGGTGCCGGCTTCAGTGCCATCCGTTTTCCATAGCTCAATTCCGCTTATACCGTCGTTCGCCGTAAAGAAGAGGGTTTTGCCGATGGCGACAAGGTTGGAGGGAGAACTGCCCTCCTTGATAATATTAATGTCTTTGAGGAGCTGAAGGCGGTCCATGGCTTTCAATCTTGGCTGAATACTTCTTGTGATTAAGCGTTTTTAAACGGTTTGATTTACGATCCAAATCGATTGGTTATTGTCAATATTGATATCTGGACCAACAAGCACTGGGTTGTGCCAGCCCGGGAGGAATGAAACACCGAAGATCTCTTCCACCCCGCTCTGGAACCAAAGCCAAGCCAAGAGCTCGCTCGTGCGGAGGTTGACCAAAGCAATCCCACATCGACGGTCGGCGAGGCGTTGTTCAAGGGGTAGCCCGCCAAACACGGCGGTTTCGAGGATCTTGGACACAGCCACGACCGCCAGATCGCCCCAACAATCCAGACTTCGGGTGAAACCTGGCAGTTCGAGGATGGTTCTGCTCGCCTTCTGCCAGGGAAGCGCAGATTCAAACGCACTGAGCTGAGATGGATCGCTTGCCATCAGTGCACCCTCGCCGGAATGGAGCCAGAGCAGCTGCCCCTGGTGCAGCCGGGGCGAATGCGGCATCGCCATGCCTCGCAGCACCACACGGTTGGTCTGGATGTCGATCAGGCAACCTCCGCTGGTTTTGCTGGCCCGCCAGCTGTCTGCTGCATCGCCCTCGCCCAAGGCCGTGGCGTAGGCCAGACCATCACCGTTGGCATTGAGAGCCAAGCCATTGAGATGGCATCGATCCTCGGGCTTAAGCGCGCTGATGAACGGCGGCTTCCAGCGTGGTGTGAAACTCCACGGCCCACCTACAGCCGCCACACAGTTAAACTGGGTGTTGACTAACAGCAACTCACCGTTACAAAACGCCAGGTCGTGACCCATCACCGGGCCAGTGAGATGGCAGCTACGGGCCAGAAAAGCGATGTCGTGCTGATGTTCCGGCTGGATGCTGGCAGCAATAGCCTGATTGGCCTCCAGACTCCAGACCCGATCCTGGCTGCACACCGCCAAACCTGTGGGTGTACGGGTAATTCCCATGGCCAGCGGAAAGTGGCTGAAGCCAACCCGTAGCTCGCCGCCCGCGCTTCCAACGCTGACCAGGCGGCTGGCCTGGTAGGTGCTGATCACGATCGAGAAGCTAAGCTGCTCAATGAGTATGGGCAGATTGGCACTTTACTCGTACTGCACCGGTACGGGCGCGAGCCCTGTTGTGGAGTCAAAGCCTTCAGTCATGGCACTGCTCCAACCGGGCTTCCGTGGCAACCCGACTGAGCCGGCCGGGCAAGGACAAACGGAGTCGATGCAAGACAGGCATGACGCCACGCTCTACTGCCTCAGTTTTAAGCGGATTTACAGCAGAGCGCACCGCTTCATGAGTAGTTGTGGCATTCAGCTATGCAGGCGAAACGCTCGCGCTACCCCTTGGGCTAGAAGATCATCGGGCCTGAACAGGCCCTGCTGTACCAACAACACGGCAGCCTGGATGCGGTTGGCAGTGCCCAGCGCCTTTTACGCCTTTTTAACATAGGGAAGCTGCACCTTCTCGGCAATCTGCAGATCGCTCAGCCCCCGCGCCACTTCCTGCAGGATCTGCAGCTGCTTCTCGCTCAGCTGTGGATCTCAACCCATCGCCTTCTCATCCAACAGCTGCATTAGGGAATCTCCGGACAAACGGGTTTGAGAGACCGCAGTGAGCAGGAAAGAGTGCCTATGGCCGTGAATTGCCACTGAGGCCATTGGGCTTCCCCCGGTTTGGTGGACAGGTCGATAGGAGAAACGCCATGACCACCAGACTGTTGATTGATGAGCGACCCAAACCGTGCACGCCGGCGGTTCACGCCGCAGCAAAAGGAGGAAGCTGTTGCCCTCTGCCTGGCTGAGGGGCTGACCAGCACCGCTGTAGCCCACCGGAAGGTAGATCAGAGCTTCGGCTGTAGATCCCGCGG
This sequence comes from Vulcanococcus sp., assembly GCF_044369115.1. GTDB lineage: Bacteria > Cyanobacteriota > Cyanobacteriia > PCC-6307 > Cyanobiaceae > Vulcanococcus. The sequence goes on from NZ_JBIPMN010000008.1 coordinate 2,339, forward strand.
CAAGACCTCCAACTTCAAAAGAGAGGGCACCAGCAAATGTGTTTGCGAGACCGGTCGGCAGCTGGGTCAGAACTGTGCTCCCATCTGCAAGGTTGACTGGGATGGCGCCATCCGAATCAGCAGGGATGAGGTTGACTCCATGGAGGGAGAGGTCGCCAGTCACAACCAAGGCACCGAAGTCGGAATACCTAGACCCATCGTTCAACAGGCGAATGCCGGCAACCTGACGTTGCTCAGCATCAAGAATTCCATCTCGGTTGCCATCAACACCATAACCATCAGGGGTCACAATCCCCTCGCGGAGGCCATCAAGATCGTCGTCAGTGACCTGGACAACAGTCCCAGAAGCAACAATGTCGGCGGGTACCGAAGTCTGAGATGCCTGCGCAGGGCCACGTATGTGCTGCTCTGTTTGCTCTCGCGCCAGCACCCAGGCCCATGTCGTTTCTCTCGTGCAGTTAAATCGTTTGCGGTTGCCCCATTCGGCCTGCTGGCTGCACCGTTCAGGAAAAAGTGATCCATAGCTGCCAATTGGTCAATGACATCCTCTCCTAATTCTTGCTCGTCACGTCCTGACGCAACAAGGTGCTTATCCATCGGCCCGCAGGGCTGATTCAAAGTATGTCCCAAGGTCCCTTGCCGGGGCTGTCAGCATGGGTTGAGGTCGGCAGAGTCGCCCCCTCCCTGTGCTGGAAAGCGCCTCCGCCGCAACCGATCTCGACCTGATCAGCTATCTGAGGTCGATCCCGGATGCGCGGATGCGCCGCGGGGTTCGGTTCCCAGCCTGGTATCTGCTGCTGGTGGCCGTGCTCGGGATCCTGAGTGGCTGCCAGAGCTTGCGGGATCTGGAGCGTTTCGCCATCCGCCACCACGCCGTGCTCACCGAGGCCCTGGGCGTGGTGCTGCGGCGCCCGCCATCGGATTCCTCGTTCCGCTACTTCTTCCAGCAGGTGGACGTGGCAGCCCTCTGCGCGGCGATCCGTGACTGGACGATCGCCCAGATCCCTGGTGGCGCAGCGGATCTCGATCAGCTGGTGTGTGACGGCAAGACGCTGAGAGGCTCAATCGCCCCCACCGCTGGTGGTGGCTCGGCTTTCATTGCCCAGGTCACGCTGTACTCCGCCGCGCTGGGCGTGGCCATCAGCCAGGCCTGCTACGCCACCGGCGAAAACCACGAGCGGGCGGTGCTGCGGCAGCTGCTCGGCGAGCTGGATCTCGAGGGTGTGCTCATCCAGGCGGACGCGCTCCATACCCAGCGCCCGTTTTTCGACAGCTCCAGGAGCAGGGCGCCGACTTCCTCCTGACGGTCAAGGCCAACCAAAAGACGTTGCATCGTCAGATCCTCAGCCAGTTCCAGGGAAAGCGGCACATCCCTTTTGTGGCAAGCGATCAAGAGGTTGGCCACGGCCGCGACATCACCTGGATCCTGCGGGCGAAAGAAGCACCGGAGCACATCAAGGAAGCCTGGATCGGCACCAGCTGGATTGTGGAAGTCATGGCCAGCGGCACCCGTGACGGCAAGCCCTTTCACGCCACCCACCTGTTCCTGACGAACCTGCGCACGACGCCAGAAGCGCTGCTGCAAATGGTGCGGGACCGCTGGAGCATTGAGGGCTGGCACTGGATCCGGGACACGCAGCTCCATGAGGACGCCCACCGCTACCGGAGCAATGGCGCCGGCGTGATGGCCACGCTGCGCACTGCAGCCATGAACCTGTTACGCCTGGCTGGGTTCCGCTCGATCCGGGCTGGCATCCAGGCGGTGATGCACGACATCACGGCGCTGCTGGCCATGGCGCGGCGCCGGCCGGGACACGAGCCGACCTAAGACTTTGAATCAGCCCTGGGGCTCAGGGCTGCTGGACCTCTCGTCCTGCGCTGCATCCACCGCTGGTTTTTGGTGCCTAAACCCTCCGCCCCTGCCATGATTCAGCGGACCGACCACCACGCCTTGAGATCCGCTTCGGTGGCTGAGCTAAGCCCTGCTGTCCTGGCGCTGCTCGCCCAGCACGGGTTGCTAAAACCGTTGTTCCGTCAGATCCAGCTGCAGAACGCCCTGGCCCAGGAGCGTCTTCAGGAGGAGGAGCGTCAGCAGGTGATGGCGGCCTTCGCCCAGGAACGTCAGCTCGGTAGTGCGGAGGAGCTGGACCAATGGCGTCAGGAGCAGCTGCTCAGCCGCGATGCGCTCTTCGCCTTGATCGAGCGCCCTCTGCGGCTGCGGCGCCATTGTGAGCGACTGTTTCGGCCCAAGGCTGAGGCCCGCTTCCTCGATCGCAAGAACCAGCTGGATCGGGTGGTGTACAGCCTGATCCGCCTGGCCGATGAAGGGCTCGCCCGGGAGCTCTACCTGCGCCTGGATGAAGGGGAGTCGAATTTCGCTGATCTGGCCGCCGAGTTTTCGGAAGGGCCGGAGCGCAGCACCCGTGGTGTGGTCGGGCCCGCCCCCCTCACCCAAGCCCATCCCCTGCTGGTGGAGCGTCTGCGCACGGCGACGCCTGGTGTCGTTCAGGAACCGTTTCGGATTGAGCGCTGGTGGCTTGTGTTTCGGCTGGAATCGCTCACACCGGCCACCTTTGATGAAGCGATGGCGCAGCAGATGAGTCAGGAATTGTTCGAGGAGTGGTTGGAGGCCGAGGTATCCGCTGAGCTCAACGCTCTCCGTTCGCAGCTGATCACGCCCGCTGAGGAGGGCATGCCCGCGTGACTACCCTCAGTCCCGCCGAGCTGATCTCCAGCCATCCCGCCTTGCGCGCCCTCAGCCCGCAAGGTGCTGCAGCCCTGCAGGCCGCGGTTGAGGTCCGTCGCTTCAGCACCGGTCAGCTGCTCTGTCGTGGTGATCTGGTGCCCAGCGAGACGCTGTGGATCAGCAGCGGCCAGGCCCGACTGCTCGGCCGCGACCAGGGTCGTCTGCTGACGCTGGAGAAACTTGGCCCCGGTGCTGTGGTTGGGCTTGCTTCGCTGCTGCGGGTGCAGGCCTGTGAGGAGGTGAGCGCCGCCGCGGAACTGGAGGCCCTGGCCCTGCCCGATGCCCTGGTGCTGCAGCTGCTTGAGAGCGAGCCGAGCTTTGCTGAGTGGTGTAGCGCGCAGCTGTTCACCGCCGAGTTGGCGGCCCTGGTGCAGTTGTTGTTGCAGGCCCATCCCCGGGAGCAAGGCCGGCTGGCATCCCAGCTGCAGCAGGCTCGATCCGGGGCCCAGCTGGTGCCGCCCACGGCCGAGGCCCTGGCGGGCCTATCCCCTGAGCAGGTGCTCCTGGCAGCCAGTCACAACCTGCCCGACCATCCCCTGGGAGCCCGTCTGGATCCCGCTGCCGGCGTGCCGCTTTCGCTGCCGCCGCTGCCGCCTCGCTTGATCGCCCTCTCCGCCGACTGGTTCGCTGCCTTGCAGCCCGCTGCGGACGTGCTGGAGGCTGAACCGGTCGTCGGCTCTGCCTTGGTGCCCAGCCAGGGAGGCGCTGAGACGCTCACCGCCGGCCCCCTGGCCTCGGGCTTGGATCTGGGCGAGCGTGATCAGAAACCGTTCCGGCTCCTGCGCGGCGAGGGCCCCCTGGAGGAAACCCTGGCCTGCTTCCAGATGCTGGCCGCGGAGCTGCAGTTGCCCTTCCGCCGCGATGCGATCGAGAAGATCCTGCGGGATGCGCTACGGCGCGGCCAGGCGCCGGATCTGCAGCTTTGCGGGAATATCGCCGCGATGATGGGGCTGCACGTGAGCGGCGTGCAGGTGCCGGCCAGCCAGGGAACCCGGCTGCAAACGCCGGCGCTGATCCCCTGGAAAGAGGGCTTTGCTTTGGTGCGGGCCGCCAATGCCCGCGGCCTTCAGGTGGCATCACCCCGGGATGGGCTGGTGCAGGTGCTCCCGGCCGAGCTGCCGGAGATCTTCCCGGAGGGGATCGAATTGTTGCTGGTGGAGCGCCGCAACACTACCCCGGAGCAGCGGTTCGGCTTTGCCTGGTTCTGGCCGGCCCTGCGCCGCTACCGCGGCATCCTTCTGCAGGTGCTGCTGGCCTCGTTTGTGGTGCAGCTCTTCAGCCTGGCCAATCCCCTGCTGATCCAGGTGATCATCGACAAGGTGATTGCCCAGCGCAGCCTCGACACATTGCAGGTGCTCGGCATTGCTCTGGTGGCGGTCACGCTGCTGGAGGGGGTGATCGGCTCGCTTCGCACCTTCCTGTTCAGCGAAACCACCAATCGGATTGATCTGCGGCTGGGTTCGGAGGTGATTGATCACCTGTTGCGCCTGCCGCTCAACTATTTCGATCGCCGTCCGGTGGGTGAACTCGGAACCCGGATCGCCGAGCTCGAGAAGATCCGCAACTTCCTCACCGGCCAGGCCCTCACCACCCTGCTGGATGCCGCCTTCTCGGTGATCTATGTGGTGGTGATGGTGCTCTATAGCTGGGTGCTCACCCTGATTGCCCTCTGCGTGCTGCCGATCCAGGTGGGCCTCACGGTGGTGGGTGCTCCCCTGTTTCGGCGCCAGTATCGCGATGCGGCCCAGGAGAACGCCCGCACGCAAAGCCATCTGGTGGAGGTGCTCACCGGGATTCAGACGGTGAAGGCGCAGAACGTGGAGATGATCAGCCGTTGGAAATGGCAGAGCCTCTACAACAACTACATCGGCCGCACCTTTGAAAAAACGGTCACCGGAACGGTGCTGAGTGAAACCTCGCAGGTGCTGCAGAAGCTCTCGCAGTTGCTGGTGCTCTGGGTGGGGGCCACGTTGGTGCTCAAGGGTGAGATGAGCCTGGGCCAGCTGATCGCCTTCCGAATTATTTCGGGCTATGTCACTCAGCCGATGCTGCGGCTCTCCTCGATCTGGCAGAACATTCAGGAGCTGAAGGTGAGCTTTGAGCGCCTCGCCGATGTCGTGGATACGCCGGAGGAATCCGATGAAGCCGATAAGGGCAAGATTCCTCTGCCGCCGATCGAGGGTGAGGTGCGCTTCAACGATGTGTGCTTTTCGTTCACCACCGGAGGAGCGCTGGTTCTCAATCACATTGATCTGCAGATCCCAGCAGGCACCTTCGTGGGCGTTGTGGGGCAGAGCGGCAGCGGTAAGAGCACCCTCACCAAGATGCTCTCTCGTTTGTATGCACCAGCCAGTGGCCGCATTCTGATCGATGGCTATGACATCGACAAGGTGGAGCTTTACTCCCTGCGCCGACAGATTGGGATCGTTCCCCAGGAGCCCTTGCTGTTCAGCGGTTCAGTGGCTGAAAACATTGCGCTCACCGATCCCGATGCCAGCAGTGAGTCGATCGTGGAGGCGGCTCGGCTGGCCTGCGCCCACGACTTCATCATGGAATTGCCCGGGGGTTACAGCGCCAATGTGGGCGAACGGGGCGCCAACCTGTCGGGTGGTCAGCGGCAGCGCCTGGCCCTGGCCCGCACCCTGCTCTCCAAGCCCAGATTGCTGGTGCTCGATGAGGCCACCAGCGCCCTCGACTACGACACCGAACGTCGCGTCTGTGAAAACCTGCTCGACGGCCTGAAGCACTGCACGGTGTTTTTCATTACCCATCGGCTCTCCACCATCCGGCGCGCCGATTTGATCGTGATGATGCACGAGGGCGCCGTGGTGGAAACCGGCAGTCACGATGCGCTGATCGAGCAACGCGGTCGCTATTACGCCCTCTATCGCCAACAGGAGCCCGCCTGATGCCTTCGCTTCCTAAGCCTGGTGCCCTGGTGAAGGCCGCCCAGTCGGCGCTTGAACGCCGCGTGCAGGCCAACCGTGAGGAACTGGGCCTGCAGCAATCGCGCTTTCTGGTGCGCACGATCATCTGGACCCTGATCGGTACAACGGGTGCCGCCCTGGCCTGGTTGGCCCTCGCCAAAACCGATGAGGTGGTGGTGGCTCCCGGCACCCTGGAGCCGATCGGCAACGTGAAAACTGTGCAGATGCCGGCTGGTGGTGTGCTGGATGAATTGATGGTGAAGGAGGGCCAGCGGGTGAAGAAGGGCCAGGTGTTGATGCGCCTCGATAACGAAGCCACCGTCGACCGGCAGGGGAGCATTCGCGAAGGCATTGCCGCCAAGCAACGGCAACTGCAGCTCAAGCAGCTGGAGTTGAGGCGCTATCTCAATCTCAACGACACGGAACAGCAGGTGCTGCGCCGTAACCTCATTCTCGAGCGCCAGATTCTGCAGCGGTTTGAGAGCCTCAAGAGTTCGGGCGCAGCCGCTGAGCTCCAGGTGCTTCAGCAAAATAACAAGGTGCGGGAGGTGGATGGAGAACTCGAAAAAGTGCAGGTGGATCGTTTGCGTCAGACCGCCATCCTCCAGCAGCAGATTCAGCAGCTCAATGGCGAACTGGCGGAGCTGCGTAGCAGCCTCACCGAACTTTCGGTGAACATTCGCTATCAGGATCTGCGCTCGCCCGTAGATGGAATCGTGTTTGATCTCAAGCCCAAGGGGCCCGGGTTTGTAGCTCAGACCAGCGAGCCGGTGATGAAGATCGTGCCTTTTTCAGATCTTCAGGCCAAGGTGGAAATCAACAGCTCGGATATCGGTTTCGTGCGGGTGGGTAAACCCGTTGATCTCTCAATTGATTCCTTCCCCGCCACGGATTTTGGCGTGTTGGCGGGCCGGCTGAAGCGTATTGGCTCTGATGCCCTGCCGCCCGATGAGCGCAACCAGACCTACCGCTTCCCGGCAGTGGTGGCGCTCGATTCCCAGCAGTTTCGGCTCACCGGCGGTCAGATCCTGCCACTGCAGGTGGGGATGAGCCTCACGGCCAACATCAAACTGCGGAAGGTGAGCTACCTGCAGCTGCTGCTGGGTGGTTTTCAGGACAAAACCGACGCCTTGCGTCGCATTTAGCCTTCAGGGTTGCGGCGGCTGGTTCACCGCACCCCCAGCTGCTTGTGGTTTTGCAGGCTCAATCGCCAGGTTGGGTGGCTTTTCACGTACGCCACGCTCAGCTCCTGCCCGGGCTGGTTGCCCCAGCCCGGTTGCAGCAGCAGGTGCGGCTGGTTGCCCACGGCCCTCGCCGCTTCGGCCATGGCTTCGGCGAAAGCCAGATCGCTTGCGTCATGCACCACCAGCTTGAGCTCGTGGCAGGCGGCCAGCAGGGCCGGTAGGGGCGGCCGGTGGCGTTTGGGGGAGAGGGTGATCCAGTGGAACGCACCGCTGAGGGGATCGACGCCGCTGGTTTCCAGGTGGAGCGGCAGACCTGTCGATTGCAGTGCCTTGCACAGCTGATCCAGCGGGTGATGCAGGGGTTCGCCACCGGTGATCACCGTGAAGGCGGCCCCGGCAGCCGCGGCCGCTCTGGCTTCTCGCGCGAGATCAGCCACCGCTCGCCGCGGATGCACGGCCGCCGGCCACGAGTGTTTGGTGTCGCACCAGCTGCAGCCCACGTTGCAACCGCCGAGCCGGATGAAGAAGGCGCTGCGGCCGGCATGCAGGCCCTCCCCCTGCAGGGAATGAAACGTTTCCACCACCGGCAGGCTGGTGGAGTCGCTGCAGCCCGCTGCGTTCATGCTGCGGGTGTTGTGTTGGGGATCGCCTGGTTGTGGCTGATCGCTTCGCTGGGGCTGTGGGGCAGCCGCTGCTGTGCCGCCTCCACCAGCCCCCGGAACAGCGGATGCGGCCGGCCGGGGCGGGAGAGGAATTCCGGGTGGTACTGGCAGGCGGTGAAGAAGGGGTGATTCTTGAGCTCGATCAGTTCCACCAGCCGGCCATCGGGGGAGGTGCCGCTGATCTCGTAGCCCGATTCCAGGAAGAGGTTGCGGTAGGCGTTGTTGAACTCATAGCGATGGCGGTGGCGCTCATACACCACCTCATCGCCGTAGAGGCGGTGGCCCATGGTGCCGGGGGCGAGGCGGCAGGGATACACACCCAGGCGCATCGTGCCTCCCAGATCCACCACGTCCTGCTGCTCGGGCAGCAGGTGGATCACGGGGTGCGGCGTGTCGGCATCGAGTTCGGCGCTTGTGGCGCCTGTAAGACCGGCCTGGTTGCGGGCCCACTCGATCACGGCGCATTGCATTCCCAGGCACAAACCCAGGAAGGGCACCCGTTGCTCGCGCGCCCAGCGGATCGCTGCCACCTTGCCATCCACGCCGCGATTGCCAAAGCCCCCCGGCACCACTACTGCATCCATGCCCCGCAACAGGGCATCGGTGCCGCGCTCCTCGATCTGCTCGGCGCAGATCCAGTGGAGGTCGAGGCCAGCCCCAAGGTCGGTGCAGGCGTGCCTCAGCGCTTCCACCACGGAGAGGTAGGCGTCGTTGAGCTGCACGTATTTGCCCACCAGCGCCACCTTCACTGAGGGGCCAGGGTTGCGCAGCTTGGCCACCATTTCGGCCCAGCGGGCCATGTCGCTGTCGTGGTCGGCCAGGCCGAGCAGATCGAGCACCTCGCGGCAGAGGCCCTCTTGCTCGAGCGTGATCGGCACGGCGTAGATGCTGTCGGCATCGAGGGCCGGGATCACAGCCCGCTTGGGCACGCCGCAGAAGCCACCGATCTTCCCCTTGAGCTCTTCGCTGATCGGGCGGTCGCTGCGGCACACCAGCACATCCGGCTGGATGCCGATGGAGCGCAGCTCCTTCACCGAGTGCTGGGTGGGTTTGGTTTTCAGTTCGCCGGAGGTGCCGATGTAAGGCAGCAGCGTCACATGCACGTAGGCCAGATCGTTGCGGCCTACGTCGCCCCGGAATTCGCGGATCGCTTCAAGGAACGGCAGCGATTCGATGTCGCCCACGGTGCCGCCGATCTCGGTGATCACTACATCGGCGCCTGAGTTGGCGGCCACACGGTGGATGCGTTCGCGGATCTCGCCGGTGATGTGGGGAATCACCTGCACGGTGCCGCCGTTGTAGTCGCCGCGGCGTTCCTTGTTGATCACCGATTGATAGATCGAGCCGGTGGTCACGCTGTTGAGCCGTGACATGGCCGTGTCGGTGAAGCGCTCGTAGTGGCCGAGGTCGAGGTCGGTCTCGGCGCCGTCTTCGGTGACGAACACCTCACCGTGCTGGAACGGGCTCATCGTGCCCGGGTCCACGTTGAGATAGGGATCCAGCTTGAGGATCGAAACGCTGTAGCCCCTGCTCTTGAGCAGGCGCCCCAGGCTGGCGGCCACGATCCCCTTGCCGATGCTCGATACCACGCCACCGGTCACGAAGACGAATTTGGGCATGGCATCCGTAGCGACCCTTTAATTTACCGGCCGGCTTGGGTCGTCTCCAGGGCTTTCAGCTCGAGGGTTGGTCGTTATCGAGGCTGCGCATGTAGTCCTGCACGCGGCAGCGGCGCTGGGGCTGGCGCAGCTTGAGCAAGGCGCGTGATTCGATCTGGCGCACCCGCTCCCGCGAGAGGTGCAGGTCTTCACCGATCTGCGAGAGGGTCTGGGGGGTGTCGTCTTCGAGGCCGTAGCGCAGGCGGATCACGGCGGCCTCCCGGCTGGTGAGCTCCTCCAGCAGTGCTTCCAGGTCGTCGTGCAGGGCTTCGCGGGTGAGCTCCTGCTCGGGGGTGGCGTGGCTGTCTTCGAGCAGATCGCCAAGCTGGGTGTCTTGCTCGCGGCCCACGCGTGTGTCGAGTGACACGGAGCGCGGCACCCGCATCAAGGTGAGCCGCACCACCTCCTCGCTCAGGCCCAGCTCGCGGGCCAGGTCGCTCACCGAGGCCAGGCGGCCGTGCTCTGTGGCGATCTGGCGCTGGGCCTTTTTGATCCGGTTGAGCTTCTCGGTGACATGCACCGGCAGCCGGATCGTGCGGCTCTGGGTGGCGATGGCGCGGGTGATGCCCTGGCGGATCCACCAATAGGCGTAGGTGCTGAAGCGGAAGCCGCGGGTGGGGTCGTATTTCTCCACGGCGCGCTCCAGCCCGAGGGTGCCTTCCTGCACCAGATCGAGCAGCTCCATGCCGCGCTGCTGGTATTTCTTGGCCACCGCCACCACCAGGCGCAGGTTCGCCTGGATCATCCGGTCGCGGGCGCGGCGGCCGTGATGCAGCGCCTGCTTCAGTTCGGTCACGCTCAGGCTGCTGCGCGCGGCCCAGGTCTCATGGCGCTGGCGCAGCCGCTCCCGCAGTTCCGGCACTGTGCAGCCCAGATGCTCGGCCCACTGCTGCACCGCCGGCCAGTGGCCCAGTTGCGACGCCAGCCGCTGGCGATCGTCTTCCAGGACGATCAGATCCGCCAGCTCGCTCGTCGTGCCCGCCAGGCGCTTGCGCTCCCGCAGCAGGCGTTCCCGCCGCTGCACCTGGCGGGCCAGGGTGAGTTCCTCCTCGTGGCTGAGCAGGTCAACGCGGCCGATGTCCTGCAGGTACAGGCGCACCAGATCGGTGCTCCCGCGCCGGCTGCTGGATAAGGGCTTGGGGCTGGGAGGGCCCTTGGGCACAGGCTTGGCCTGGAACAGCTCCCCAACGATCGAGTCTCAGTTGAGATCCGCCCTCAAATCCCACGTTTGTGTTCGGGATTGCCCGAGGTGTGGGGCCCAGAAGCCAGGGCGTCAGCCCTGCGCCTCCTCCTCCACCCAGGTGCTGGCCACGTGCAACTCTTCGAGCTGTTTGGCGGCGACGCCGCCTGGGGCACCGGTCATCAGGCAGCGGGCCTGCTGCGTTTTTGGGAAGGCGATCGTGTCGCGGATCGATTCCTCGCCCGCCAGCAGCATCACCATGCGATCGATGCCGAAGGCCAGGCCGCCGTGGGGCGGAGCGCCCATGTCGAGCGCTTCCATCAGGAAGCCGAACTGCTGGTTGGCTTCTTCCAGGGGCAGGCCAACGGTTTGCAGCACCTGGCGCTGCAGGGCCGAATCGTGGATGCGCAGCGAGCCACCACCGAGCTCCAGGCCGTTGAGCACCAGGTCGTAGGCCTGGGCGCGGGCCGTGGGCAGGGTGTCGGCCCAGGCGGCGGGGTCGCTGCCCAGATCGGCGGTGTTCGGTGCACAGAAGGGGTGGTGCAGCGCCTCGTAGCGGTTTTCGTCGGCATTGAACTCGAACATCGGGAAGTCCACCACCCAGAGGAAGTTCCAGCTGTCGTTTTCGCTGTCGGGCTTCACCATGCCCAGCTCACGGGCCAGGTATTGGCGTACCCGATCGAGGGCCTTGTTCACCGTGGCGGTGTCGCCGGCGCCGAACAGGATCAAGGTGCCGGGCTCGGCGCCGGTGCGCTGCAGCAGCTCGGCCTTCTTGTCGTCTGTGAGGTTGTCTTTGATGGCACCGATCGTGTCGATCTCACCGCCCTCGCGCACGCGGATGAAGGCGAGGCCCCCGGCGCCGGCTTTCTGGGCCTCGCTGAACACATCGCCGCCAGGCTTGATGCGCACGTTGCTCACCGCGTCGTTGCCGCCGGGCACGGCGATGCACTTCACCGAGCCGCCGGCGGCCACGGCGCCTGAAAACACCTTGAAGCCCATGTCAGCCACCAGGTCGCTCACGTTGGTGAGCTCCATGCCGTAGCGGGTGTCAGGGCGATCGGTGCCGTAGCGCTCCATGGCGTCATGCCAGGTGAGGCGCGGGAAGGGGCGGGGCAGCTCCACGCCCTTCACGGTTGTCCAGATATGGGCGATCAGCGCCTCGTTGAGCTCCAGGATCTGCTCCTGATCCATAAAGCTCATCTCCATGTCCAGCTGAGTGAATTCCGGCTGGCGATCGGCGCGCAGGTCTTCGTCGCGGAAACAGCGGGCCACTTGGTAGTAGCGCTCGATGCCGCCCACCATCAGCAGCTGCTTGAACAACTGGGGCGACTGGGGCAGGGCGAACCACTCACCGCCGCACACCCGCGATGGCACCAGGTAATCGCGAGCGCCTTCGGGGGTGGAGCGGGTGAGCACCGGGGTTTCCACCTCGATGAAGCCCTGCTCTTCGAGGAAGCGGCGGGCGGCCTGGATGGTCTGGGCCCGCAGGCGCAGATTGCCGTTCATGCGCTCGCGGCGCAGGTCGAGGTAGCGGTGGCGCAGCCGCAGCTCCTCGCGGGTGTTCTCCTCGTCGTGCACCGACACGGCGAAGGGCAGGTTCCCTTTCACGCTGTTGAGCACCGTGATGGCGCTGGCCAGCACTTCCACATGGCCGGTGGCCAGTTTTTCGTTGATGGCGTCGGCCGGGCGCGCGCGCACCTTGCCTTCCACCTGAATCACCGTTTCATTGCGTAGGTGTTCCGCCACGGCGAACATCTCAGCGCCGTTGTCGGGGTCCACCGTGATCTGCACCGTGCCGCTGCGGTCGCGCAGATCGATGAAGATCACCCCGCCGTGATCACGGCTGCGGTCCACCCAGCCGCACAGCTGCACGGCCTGGCCGGTGGCATCGGGGCGCAGGTCGCCGCATCCGTGGCTGCGCATGCTGAGGAGGGGAACGCAATCGGCGATTGTCCCATTAGGGCGGATGGCCATCCGTCGCGCCGGATTGAGAAGGATTCCGGGTTCTGTACAGACTGTGTGGAAGTGGGGACGGCGTTCGGGTTGATCAATCAACTCCGATAGAACGGTCGCCTGACCACTTGAGCTGGCTCGGCTTTGCCGCGAATCTCGACCGCCAGCTCGCTACCCAGGCGGGCTGCTGAAGCCGGCACCAGCGCCAGGGCAATGCCGGCCTCAAGGCTGGGGGACCAGCCACCGCTGGTGATCGAGCCGATCGGGCTGCTCCCTGCCGCCGCTCCAGCCGCCAGCACCGAAGAGCCGTGGCGGGGGATGGCGCGGCCCTGCAGCTGCAGTCCCACCAGGCGTCGCTTCACGCCGTCGCTCGTCTGCTGCTCCAACACCTCACGCCCCACAAAGGGCTTGGGCATCTCTAGGTGCACCAGCCAACCCAGGCCTACTTCTAGGGGCGTGGTGGAGGCATCCATATCGCTGCCATACAGATGCATCGCTGCTTCCAATCGCAGCGTGTCGCGTGCGCCCAGGCCGCAGGGGGCGATGCCGCGGGAGAGGCATTGATCCCAGAAGCTCAAGCCGGCTGGCCGATCCAGCAGCAGTTCAAAGCCGTCTTCGCCGGTGTAGCCGGTGCGGGCCACGAAAGCCTCGCCGATGCCCGGCAGCGCGAGGGAGCGATGGCCGAAGCGGGGTAGGCCCGCGAGCGAGAGGCCGCTGAGTGATTCGAGTTGAGCGGCAGCGTCTGGACCCTGCAGGGCTACCAGCACCCCATCCCCTTTGTGGTCGCTCACCTGGATGCCGGCCGGCTCAAGTTGGCTGCGGATCCAGGCGGTGTCGGCCTCGGCGCAGGCGGCATTGATCACGAGCAGCAGCTCATGGGCCTGAGCGACGTCGTCCCAGCCCCGGTCGTACACGATCAGATCGTCGCGGATGCCCCCTTGCTCGTTGAGCAGCACCGTGTAGCAGGCCTCGCCGGGGCCGATGCGGAAGAGATCGGTGGGCACCAGGCCCTGCAGAGCGTCTTTGGCCCCAGGGCCGCTGAGACGCAGCACTCCCATATGGGAGATGTCAAACAGGCCGCAGTGCTCGCGCACAGCCTTGTGCTCCTGCAGGAGGCCGGCGAACTGAACCGCCATCTCCCAGCCCGCAAAGGGCACCATGCGGCCGCCGGCGCTGCGGGCAGCCTCAAACAGCGGCGTACGGCGCAGGGGTGCTGTGGCTGCCGGAGGTGCGGCCATGGCGGTTTGGCGTGGGCGTGGATCCTATGGAGGTTGGATCACTGCTGCTCTTCAACAGTCCGAAGAGAACCCGGAGGTTCGTTGACTGCACTAGTCACAGCCTCTGGAGCTGCCTACGTTGAGCCCCCTTGCAGGCCCCCATGGGCAACCGCCCCTGCTGCCGCAGCTGCCGCTACTGCACGCTGTCCAGTGGTGCGGAGATGGGCTGGTGTCAGCTGCGCAAACTGCCGATTGATCGGGAGCTGGCGGCGGAGCTGTGGTGCCACCACTGGACGGCGCGCCCGCCGCGGTTGCCGGTGATGGGGGATAGCCCAGCAGAGCTGCTGCCGCAGCAGGGAGAGCGGCAGCTCGCCCTTGCAGACGTGCTGGAAAGCTGAAGACAAAGAGAAGATTCGGGGCCTGGCGGGGCTGAATGTGTTCCAGCACGCCAATGGGCCTGTAGGGCGGTGCCAAGCTGGTTTCACGCAGCTTCATGGGGACATCGTTGATGGCTGTTGCCGCCGTTGCCAGTCCGATCGAATTGATGGCCACCCAGGTGGACAGCGAGACGGTGTCGTTCGCCACAGGCGCGGTGATCTTCAGTCGCGGTCAGGCGGCTGATGCCATCTACGGCGTGCGCCGCGGCATCGTTGAGGTGATCAATTCCAAGGGAGACAAGCTCTGCTATCGCCCTGGCGAGCTGTTCAGCTATGAAGACATCGTCTGGAATGAGGACGTGCGCCACAACGATGCGGTGGCGCGCACACCTGTTGAGCTGGTGCGGCTGGATCGCCTGCGTTTCCTCAACCTGCTGCACAACCACCCCACCATGGCGATCCTGCTGATCGGCCAACAGCACGAGCGCCTGCGGGAGCAGCGCTCCAGCGGCACCTGCGCCTACTGAGGCCAGCCCCCAGCTCAGCGATCCAGCAGGAACAAGAGGCTTCGCACCACCTTAGATGCGAGCACGCTGCTCACGCCAGTGGGATCGAGCATCGGCGCTAGTTCCACCACGTCGGCCGCCACCAGGTTGTGGTGGCGCAGCTCCTCCACGAGGGCGGCGAAGTCGCCCCAGAGGAAGCCGCCCGGTTCGGGGGTGCCCGTGCCCGCCATCACGGCGGGATCGAACCAGTCGAGATCCACGGTGAGATAGATGGGCTTGCCGCGCAGGGGCTTGAGCGCTTCGGCCATCCGTTCGATCGCTACGAGGCGGCCCGTCTGCCGCAGTTCGGAGAACTCCTCGCGGGTGCCGCTGCGGATCGCGATCTGCAGCAGTTGTTGGCTGGGCAGCACCTCCAGGCAGCGGCGCATGGCGCAGGCGTGGCTGTGGTGGGCGCCGAGCCACTCGTGGCGCAGATCGGCGTGGGCATCGAGCTGCACCAGCACTAGCTCGGGGTGCTTGGCAGCCACGGCGGCCACGGCACCGGAGCTGATCGAGTGCTCCCCTCCGAGCATCAAGGGCTTGAGCCCCAGGGCCAGTACCGTTTCGGTCGCCTGTTTCACCGCGGATACCACTGGCTCCGGGGCGCCAAAGGGGATGTCCACGGCGCCGAGGTCGGCGATGGCGAGCTCCTCCAGATCGCGATCCAGCTGGGGGCAGTAGCTCTCGAGGCCCGCACTCACCTCGCGGATGGCGGCCGGGCCGAAGCGGGTGCCGGGGCGGAAGGAGGTGGTGCCGTCGTAGGGCACACCGAACAGGCCCACGCGGCAGCCGGCGGGATCGCGCTGGCTGCCCATGTAGATGGCGCCGTCGGTGTCGAAGAGGGAGAGGTCGGGCATGGCGTGAGGGCTGGTCAGGCGTGGAGGGCGCGCTCGATCGCGGCGGGGATGGCATCGAAGGCGCCGCGCTGCCAGCGGGGGCTCCAGATCTCACAGCCATCGACCACGGCCGCGGCACGGGAGGTATCCGGCTCCAGATAGCGGCGGCCGTCGATGGCAGCGAACGTCCAGCTCCACCAGCCGCTTGGATACATCGGCACCCAGCCATACATCGGATCGGCGTGGCCGAACACCTCGCGGATCACCTTCACGGTGTCGATGTGCACCTGGCGGAAGGCCTCCGGTGATTCGCTCTGGGTGGCGAACACACCGCCCGGCTTGAGGATGCGCCGGCACTGCTCGAAGAAGGCGCGGTTGAACAGGCCTTCGGCCGGGCCAGCTGGATCGGAGCCGTCCACGATCACCACGTCGTAGCTGGCGTCAGCAGCGTTCGCGGCCCAGGCGATGCCATCACCCACCGTGAGGTGGAAGCGCGGATCGCTCCAGCAGCCCCCGCCGATCGTGGGCAGGTGCTGCTGGCTCCACTCCACCACCAGGCCGTCGATCTCCACCATGTCGAGGTGCTGCACGCCGGCGTGGCGCAGGCATTCGCGGGCGGTGCCGCCATCGCCGCCACCGATCACGAGCACCCGCTCCACCGAGGCGGCGCTGCACAGGGCCGGATGCACGATCGATTCGTGGTAGTGCCGCTCCTGGCGCTCGGCGGTCATCCAGCAGCCGTCGAGCAGCAGGCCCTTGCCGTAGCGCTCGCTCTCGATGATGGTGACCTTCTGGAAGGGCGATTGCTCTTCGGCGATCACGCGGCCGGCCAGGCCGTAGCGCACGCCATCGAAGATCTCATCGATCCAGCCAGGGGTGGGCGTGGTTGGGTTGCTGCTCTCGGCCATCGGCGGGCGGGTTCCTTCCTCCAGATTTGCGCACCGCCCGTGTGCCCCCCGTGACAGCCTGAGCGCATGGCCGGCGCCCATCCCACTGCCGATCTGCAGATTTCCCGGGTGGCCGGGCCGGCGTTGCGGATTCCTGCCGCAGAGCTGCGCTGGCGCTTTTCGCGCTCCTCCGGGCCGGGTGGCCAGAACGTGAACACCACCGATTCGCGGGTGGAGCTGGTGTTCGACCTGGCGGCCAGCGAGGCCCTGGGGCCGGTGCTCAAGGCCCGGGCGCTGCGGCGCCTGGAGCCGCGGTTGGTGGAGGGTTGCGTGGTGATCGCCGCCAGCGAACACCGCTCCCAGTGGCAGAACAGGGTGGCAGCCCAGCGGCGTTTGGTGGAGCTGCTGCAGGAGGCGCTCAAACCACCACCGCCGCCGCGGCGTGCCACCAAGCCCACCCGCGGTTCGGTGGAGCGGCGTCTGGCGGCCAAGCAGCGGCGCAGCGCCATCAAGGGGCAGCGCCAGGGGCGGCTGCAGCTGCCCGACGACTGACGCGGCTGCGGTTGGCACGGCCGAGCGCGCTTTGCTTTGTTCGCGGCGGTGTCCTGGTTTCTGTACGGGCTGTGCAGATGTTGCGATCTGCGTTTGAGGCCGTTGCTGCAGCAGGTCGCCCGGGTTGGTGGGCTCAGCGGTTTGGGGCGCTGCCCTCCGCCCTGATCTGGGCTTTGGCCTCCTGCCAGAGGCCTTCCAGTTCGCGAATGCTGCGGCCCTGCAGTTTGCCGCCCAGTGCTGCTTCCACGCGGGAGAAGCGATCGAGGAAGCGGTGGTTGGTGCCCGCCAGGCCGGCCTCAGGGTCGATGCCGCACCAGCGGGCCACATTCACGAGGGTGAACAGCACATCGCCCAATTCCTCCTGGGCGTGCGCCTTGTTGCCGCTGGCCACCGCTTCCTTGAGCTCATCGAGCTCCTCGTGCACTTTCTCCCACACGCCGGCCATGTCGTCCCACTCGAAGCCGGCCGCGGCGGCTTTCTTGGAGATGGTCATTGCGCCGGCGAGGGCGGGCTGGCCGCGCACCTTGCCAGCGAGGCGATCACTGAGGGGGCTGGCCGAGGGTTCGCTGGCTGGATCAGTGGCCTTCTCAGCTGCCTTGATCTCGTCCCAGTTGGCTTTCACGGCGGCGCTGTCGGCGGCCTCGGCGCCGGCGAACACATGGGGGTGGCGGCGGATCAGCTTCTCGCTGATGCCTGCGGTGATCTGAGCCAGATCGAACCGCCCGTCTTCCTGGGCGATCTGCGCATGCAGCACCACCTGCAGCAGCAGGTCGCCCAGCTCTTCTTTGAGATGGGCGTCATCGCCGTGGCGGATCGCATCGGCCACCTCGTGGGCTTCCTCCAGCACGTAGGGAACCAGGGAGGCGTGGGTTTGCTCCAGATCCCAGGGGCAGCCGCCCTCCGGGTTGCGCAGCTGGGCCACCACGGCGATCAGCTCGCTCAACGCTGCGGTGGCTTCGGGCGTGGCGGCCATCGGTTTGCTGCTCAGGCTTGCCCGCCACCCTCGCATTGCTGCGCCGATCGCCGGCTCAGCCAGAGGTGGTTGAACAGGGCCTGCAGCAGTTGGATCGGCGGCTCCAGTCCGGCGAGGGTGAGCTGCTGCTCCAGCCGCTCAGCATCCATTGAGAACACCTTGTTGTTGCGGGATTCCATCACCGCTTCGATCGTGGCCTGATCCATGCCTAGGGCCGCAAACCGGCAGCGGCCGATGGCGAGGCCCAGCTCCAAGCTCGGTGGGCTCGATTCGCCGTAGCTGCTCAGCAGCAGGCAGCCACCCGCTGCGACCCGCCCCGCCATCTGCCTGAGCAACTGTTCCTGCTCGGCCGGGGCCAGCACATGCAGCACGTTGTGGCTGATCACCACTTCGAAGATGCCATCGCAGCAGGCATCGAGATGGTCTGGGCCCCACGCCACCCGCTCGCTGGCGCCGATGCGCGCGATCAGTTCATCGCAGAAACCGCGCATCTGCTCACTCGGTTCCACCAAGGTGAACCTGGCTTGAGGCAACGCCTCCAGCAGCGCAGGCAATTCCGTGCCTGTGCCGGCCCCCACCACCAGCACCCGTTGGGCTTCGGGGTGGAGTGCCGCCGCGGTGGCGGCCGCGAGCTCGAAGATCGCGTCGTAGGCGGGGATCAGCCGGCGGATGCGTGCGTTGTAGGTGCGGCCGTAGTCACCGTCGAAGTCGAGCAGGGCCATGGGCTGCGAGGGATCCGCTCAGCGGAGTCTGCGGCGGCGGCGCCGCTTGCGCCGTAGCAGCCTCGGCAGACGCGGCAACGGATCGCCGTCCTGGATCAGATGAAGCCAGGCGCTGGCTTCCACGCCGATCAACACCGCCAGGCTTAAGCCACGCTGCTCCTGCCAGAGCGTTTGCAGGCCCTCCCCTAGCTGCAGCGGATTCGGCGCACCCCAGGGCTGCAGCAGCCAGCCCGTCAGGCCCACAAGCACTCCCAGATAAAGCAGCCGGCCTGCGCTCCCCAGAACTGGCGAATGCGAGAGCAGCGAGCGATGGCGCAGCAGCTGCCGGTAGGGCCACCAGAGCAGGCGCAGCGGTCCCCAGCGGCGGCTGGGGTTGGAGCGGGTGTCGAGATCGGGAGACAGCCAGAGCCCGCCAATCAGAAAGGCCAGCCCGGCTGCGGTAACGCCCGCCAAGCCAAGCCACGGACCCCACAGCAGCCCGAAAGGCAAGGCCAGGATCCAGGTGGCGCGGTCGTGCTGCTGGCCGCTGGCCATGGCTGGAGCTGCTGTTGCGGTGCAGAATGACCCAACCGCCCGGTTAGCTCAGCGGTAGAGCGCCTGCCTTACAAGCAGGATGTCGCTGGTTCGAACCCGGCACCGGGCATCAGGGGATCAGGCCGCTGAGGCGGGTGCGGAAGTCGCCTTTGGGCATGCCGCCTTTCAGCTCACCGTGGATGGTGAACTCGCCTTCGGGATCACTCACCACCAGATAGGTGGGCCAGCCCATGCCCTGTTTGTCGGGGTATTGGGCCAACAGAACGCGGCGGTAGCGGCGATAGGCCTCGGTGTCCTGCAGCATCACGCTCACGAAGCTGCAGCCCAGTTCGCTGCACACGGCGGCGTCGTAATGGCTCATGCGGTGACAGGTGCCGCAGTCTTCTGAGCTGAACTTGAGGACGGTGTAGCTCATGCTTCGGGCTGCACTGCCCGGAAGTTAGCGATCAGGGTTGGATCTGGCTTGGCCTGTAGAGCCGTCGTTCACACAGCTCCAGCTGTTGGTGTGCATCGAACACCACGTTGATTTGTTGGAAGGCATCGGCGCCGGTGCGGCAGCCGATGTGCAGGCGGAAGGCTCCTTGAGGTAGCCATTCGGGCACAGAGCAGATCAAGCCATCCACGAAGGTGGCTGTGAGCGGGTGGATCGCGAACTGCTCTGCGCTGAAGGGTTCGCATGGTGTGGGTTGTTCGTGGGGGTAGCACTCCCGTTCACCGGACCAACCTTCCAGATCCCGCAGCAGTGCTTCGAGGGTTTGCTGAGGCCGTTCGGGATCCGGCTTGCTGGCATGGGCGCAACGGAAGCCAACGGCTCCGATCGCATCCAGGCTCCAGCCCTTCTGCTCAGCCTTGGGGTGTGGTCCCCAGAGCAGCACCAGCATCGAGCGGGCGCGGCCGGCAAAGAGGTTCACTTCATGGCCGAAGCGGTCGGCCATGGGGTCGACCCAGAGACTGGATTGCCCCCCGGCACCGCTGAACTGCCAGCAGTTCCCGCCGCTGTTGTAACCGGCGCGGCTCAGCTGCAGGGTGCGCCGTCCCTCCGGTGCAAACAGCAAGCCACGGCCATCCCAGCTGCCGTGATTAGGACCGCTGAACTGAATGTCGTAGCAGGTGTCGTCGATGACGCGGCTGGGGCTCCGCCAATCGAGTGTTTCGCTGCGGAGATACCAGTGGCTGCGGCCCTGCCAGCGGCCCTCGAAGTTGAGGCGGTTCAGCTCCCATTGGCGTTGCTGCTGATCGAACACGCGCCTCCAGGGCTCTCCCTAGCCTCCACCTTCAGCGGGGTCTTGTCGATGCGGGTCACCATCGTGGGCTGCGGCTATGTGGGTGAGGCCTTGGCGCGGCTTTTGGGAGCGCAACCTCAGAGCCATCTCACCCTCACCACCACGCGGGAGCAGCGCCGCGCTGAGCTCGAATCGCTCGGCAATCGCGTGCTGGTGCTCAAGGCCAGTGACGCTCCCGCGTTGCAGCAGGCCCTGGAGTCTGCGGATGCAGCCGTGCTTTGCATGGCACCTGGTGGAGATCGCCAGGTGGATGCGGGTGTGTATGCCGCCACCTATCGCAGCAGCATCACCACGGTGCTGGAGCTATTGCCCGAGCTTCCGCAGTTGAAGCAGATCGTCTACACGAGCAGTTGCGGTGTTTATGGCGATGCGGCGGGGGGCTGGGTGGATGAGTGCTCGCCTGTGGTGCCCCGTGATGCCCACGCTGAGGTGCTTGTGGAGAGCGAGCGGCTGTTGGCGCAGGCACGTAGCGATCAGCGGCGGGTGTGTGTGCTGCGCCTTGGCGCGATCTATGGCCCCGGCCGTGATTTAAGCCGTCGTTTCCAGGCGCTGGCTGGCACCACCAGGCCAGGTGATGGCCAGAACCACAGCCATTGGATCCATCGCGACGATGTGGCCGGTGCCATGGCGGCCGCGCTGGCCGGCGCCTGGGATCAAACCGTGAACGTGGTGGACGATCAGCCCTGGCGGGTGGCTGATCTGCTCGATCGAATCTGCGCGGCGGAGGAGCTTCCCCCCGTGCACTGGAGTGGACCTTCCGCCGATGCGCCATCGCTGCCGGATCGACGCATCAGCAATCGCCGTTTGCACAGCCTCGGCTACCCGTTGCTCCATCCCACCGCTCATTACGGTTGAGCCCGGCTGGCCAAGCCGAAGACCACCGCCATCAGCAGATAGCCCAGCGCCCAGCTGCTCCCCACCCCCCAACCCAGCTGCAGCACGGTGTCTGAGGTGGTGAAGCGCCAGGCATGAATCACTCCCAGCCAGGCGCAGCCCGAGGCCACCGCAGCACAGAGGCTGGCTGCCAGGAAGCGCCGTTCGATCACGTACACCACCATGGCCGCCAGCAGCATCGCGGTGATGATCTGACCCTGCTCCAGGGCAAAGGCGCCGGCGGCCCACACATCGGCCTGCTGCAGCGGTTGGAGCAGGGCAGCTGAAAACGGCTGTTCGGCGCGGCCGGCACCCCCGGCCCGCAGGCCGGCTTTCAGGAGCATGGCGCCCCAGCCCGCCAGGCCCGGCAGCAATCCCAAGGCCACCGCCGGGGCGTGGGCGCTGGGGGTGGCCTGGAACGCCTGGGCCGCAATCACCAGGCCGATGTAGAGCACGATCGCCATGCCGGCTTCGATCGGCACCAGCTGGGCGATCAGCCCGAACAAGCCGAGCAGGCAGGCGCCGCCCATCACCAGCCCATTGAGCCAGGAGTAGCCGATGCGCGCTCCCATCGCTTTCCAGGCGGGATGGCCGATGTAGAGGGTGGTGGGGAAACAGCCCCCCAGCCCGGCTGCGGCGATGGTGCCCAGCCCATTGATCAGCAGCGAACTGCGCACCGGGTAGCGATCACCGGCGGCTTCAGCGCTTTCGATGTTCTGCAGGGAGCCCAGCAGGTTGAACAGACCCATCGGCACAATCACCCCCAGCCAGGGCAGGAGTTGGCCGCGGGCTTGCCATAGCGCCGTCAGTGCCAGATGGGGAGGCCGCAGACCCACTTGGCTCAACTGCTCCTGCCAGAGCCCGGGGTCGAGGCGGATCAGGCCCAGGCCCCAGGCCAGGGCCATGCCCACCAGCACGGCCAGCAGTCCACCGGGGA
>NZ_JBIPMN010000006.1:0-26730 GCF_044369115.1 Vulcanococcus sp.
AGCCGCAGCTTCCCGTAGTACGTGACCAGGATCAGCGCCAACACCGTGAGCCCCACCACGGGTTGGGCGTAGGTGCGCAGCAGGAAGCCCAGGGCGATGTAGCCCAGGGCTATGCCCGCCAGGGTGGAGAGCAGCGCCGCCCGCGGCAGCCAGCGCCGCAGCAGTTGGGCACTGAAGGCGCCAGCCGCTTCGATCAGGCCCGATCCTAGGCAGGCCACCATGCCTGCCTGCCACGAGAGGCGCACGGCGGCCTCTGCCGCCAGGCCGGCACTGAGGGCCTCCAGCTTCACCGGCAGCATCACCAGAAACACGTAGGCGAAGAGGCTCACCGTGTTGATGCCGTAGGGGAGTGCCGTGCGATCGCTGCGACCCTCCGCCTTCGCCAGTTGGAAGGCCTGCCAGGCATAGGCCAGGTTGCCCAGCAGCAGGCTGATGCCCGTGGCGGGCAGGATCGTGCCCAGCAACAGCTCACTGGGGTAGCCGAGCACGCCAGCACACAGCCCCAGGATCAGCAGGATCTGGATGAGGTTGTCGAGCGCCAGGCCGAGAAAGCCATCGAGATCGCCGGCAACAAACCAGTGGGGGCCGGCAGCAAGGGGAGTGGTCATCCCTCCACGATGGCCATAGCGTTCCATTAACGCTGCAGCTGCCGCCAGGCCTCCTGCGGATCAACACCGCGGCGGCAGAGGTTCACCCAGGGGCGCAGCGGACCGAGCCAGTCTTCGGGTTCTGGGCGGCGCAGCAGGTCCAGCACCGAGGGCTGGCTGGGGCTGAGTGGTCGGGGCATGGCAGTCAGTGGCGTACTGCTCGGAGCATTCCCCGCGGTGCCGCGGCTCAGCCGCTGCAGCTACGAGGCTCAGGCTTTCAGGGCTGCCGCCACGTCGACGAGCCGCAGCAAAAACAGATTTGAGTCGCTGGGCGATGGCTCGAAGCCCATGTGGAGGTAAAAGCGCCGGGCTGCCTCGCCAGCTGCGTGCACCACGATGCCGCGAACGCCGATCTGCTCACTGGCTATCAGCACGCGCTCGAAGGCGTCGGCCAGCAGGGCGCGGGCGATGCCCTTCCCCTGGGTGCTGCGGCACACAGCCAGGCGGGCCAGCACGATCACAGGAATTGGGTCGGGCATGTTGCGCCGGAACCGTCCCGGGGAGTCGCTAACGCCCACCGCTCCGGAGGCCAGGGCGACGTACGCCTTCACCACACCCGCGGCATCGCACACCAGGAATGTGCGTGTTGCTCCACTGCGTTGATTGCCCAAGGCCCGTTGCTGGAGCCAGCTGTTCAGGTTGGCGTCTCCACAGTTGAACGCGGCGGTGCTGTGGTGTTCGGCCAGGGGCTGCGGCGGCTGCAGCTGCATCAGCCCTGCCAGGGCCTGGGTGCCGCCATGGTGCGTTGCAGTCGCTCATTGGGGTTGGCCGGCGCATCGAGCTTGCGCTGGAATGCTTCAAACGCGTCTGGCTCCAGGGCAGACCAGGCCTGCTCCACCAGCAGCTCCTGGGCTGCAGACCGTACAGCTTGCAGTACGAAATCGGTTCGCGTGAGCCCTGAGGCGGCGACAGCGCGATCGATCAGCTCCTGGTCGCTGGGTGTCACTCTCAGGTTCCAGCTGAGGCGAGGGGTAGCGGTCATGGTGAACCTCCCGGAGGCCTGCGATCCGATCAGTTTAGGTAGACGTTGTCTATTTGATCGGGGTTGTGACCCGCCGGTGCGCCGCTTCAGGTCAACAGCTTCCAGAATCCCTGCCGGGTTTCGAAGCAGTCCTGCAGCCAGGTCCTATAGGCCTGGTGGTCGCGGTGCCCCTGCCAGTCGTGGATGCGTGCGGCCAGCTGTTCACAGCTGCGCAGCTGCTCGGCGGTGACGCGGTAGCGCTTGGCCCATTTCGTCCACAGGACGAAGAACACCATCGCCCGCAGCAGCAGTGTGGCGGCGAGAGGATGGTCTGCGCTGAGGCGTTCGACGCCAGCGATGAGGACCGTGTGCTCGTCGCCCTCCCACTCATCCTCGTGGGCGAGCACATGCCGGGCGGCTCGACTCAGGGAGGGCCACTCCACCAGGAACTGCAGGCCCAGAAGGCTGTCGGGGAAGGCTTCCGCCAGCTGCAGGGCCCGCTCCTCCACCTCCACATCCTCATAGGCGTCCAGGTGCGTGAGGTGATCGCGCAGATGTGGGATGGAGAGGGTCTGGCTGAACCAGTGCCAGCGCATGTCCTGCGCCTCGTTGTGGCGGCCCAGCGCATCCACAACGGCGATGCGGGCGTCGTGCCACTGCGAATCCTGTGGGTCGTCCGGCTCTTCGGTTGCGCCGTCAAGAATCTCAAGTGCTTGCTCCGCTCGCCCCCAGGTCAGCAACTGTGCGGCCACGCTGGCGGCTGTATCGCGCCAGCGCAGTTCCTCTCCATCGAACTGGCGCAGGAAGCCCTCCACATCGCCGCGGGCCACGGCGATCTGCCGCAGCACTTCGGCGCCATCTCCGATGCCCCGCTGGCGCCGGTAACTCTCCAGCAGTTTGAGCCCCCAGTCGCCCAGGGCGTCCTTCAGGGCTGGCACCAGTCCGTCGTACTGCTCGTGGCTGTTCTCCTCCAGCAGCTCATCGGCGTGTTGCGCCAGGGTTTCTGCCTCGATCCGCGCCGCTACGGCCAGCGGTCCCAGCTGCTGCACGGCCCGCTCGAACACCGCGAACACAGCGCCGGTGCTGTCCCAGCAGCGATCGAGCACGTCGTCCGACAGCTCCAGGAAGCGCAGCAGCAGCTCGAAGGCCTGAGCAGGATTGCTGCCCGCGATCGGCCCAGTGATTGCCTGCAGCTGCATCTCCAGGTCGGTGATCAGGGCCTTGCGACGGCGCGCATCCACCGTGGTGGTGGAGCGGCTGATCGCCTGCAGCCGTTTGCGTACCTCCTGGGCGGCGCCCTCCACCCCCTCGGCACTCGCCAACGCCAGCCGTAGGCGCCGCTGGATCACCGCGTTGCCGCTGCTCACCTCGATCAACAGCGCCGCCAGGGCTTCAGCCCCGAGCGCTTCCAGGTTGGTGGCGTTGAGGGTGCGTTTGCTGGCCACGTGCCTCGGTTCAACGCTGCAGGCGACGCCAGGCTTCCTGCGGCTCGACGCCACGTTGGCACAGCTGTAACCAGCGCGGGTGGCTGCGCGGTGCGAGGCTTCAGCCGCTGCAGAGCTCCTCGCTCACCGCCCACAGCTGCTCGCAGGCCGCGGCATCGAGGGCTGCCGGTGCGATCCGGCATGCCTTGGGATAGCCCTTGAAGTTGCCCAGGCCTCCTGGGCCGTAGAAGCCGCCGGGTTCGGCGGCGGGTGCGGTGGCCGCAAACAGTTGGGGAAGGGCGCCCATGGCGGCGCTCTGGAACAGCGGGTCCATCAGGCGGTAGGCCAGGGCCTCCACGCGGGAGCCGCGGGCCGCCACGGAGGTGGGCTGCAGGTTGGTGCGGGCCAGGCCGGGATGGGCGGCGATCGAGCGCACCTCGGCGCCCTGGGCATCGAGGCGGCGTTGCAGCTCCAGGGCCGTCATCATGTTGGCCAGCTTGCTCTGGGCATAGGCGGCCCAGGCGTCGTAGCGCTGCTCGCCCTGTAAGTCATCAAAGGCGATGCGGCCGAAGTAGCTCGCTCCGGAGCTCACGTGCACCACGCGCGCTCCCGGGCGCAGCACGGGCAGGAGCTGTTGGGTGAGGGCGAAGTGCCCCAGGTGATTCACAGCGAACTGCAGCTCGAAGCCCTGGGCGCTCAGCTGGCGGGGCGGGGCCATCACCCCGGCGTTGTTGATCAGCAGATCGATGGCGCCCCAGCGCTCAGCCACCGCCGCAGCGCCACGGCGCACGCTGGCGAGATCGGCTAAGTCCACCTCTAACGGGATCAGCTCACCTCCGCCATTGCCGGAGGTCAATTCCTGGCAGGCGGCCTCCGCTTTCGCCAGGCTGCGGCAGGCCAGCACCACGCGCGCTCCGCGTTGCGCGAGCGCCCGAGCCGTTTCAAGCCCCAGGCCGCTGTTGGCGCCCGTGATCAGAGCGGTGCGGCCGCTCTGATCGGGGATGTCGGCGCAGGTCCAAGGCATGGCGGCAGAGCTTCAGCTCGCCAATCGTGTCGCCCTCACTTCCAGCAGTGTGGGCCCCACCCAGAAGCAGCCCGGATCGGCCGTCGCTGAAGCGATCTCCGCGCAGGCCTCGCCCGCATCGCTGCTGCTCCAGAGCCCTAGCTCCTGCAGACGTGCGCCATACACCTCCACAAAGCGCTGCATCCATTGGCCCGCCATCGAGTGGCTGCCTCCGGCAACGGGTAAGGGCAGCAGCGCGTCGATCCGCCAGCCTCGGGCGGTCAGCAGCGCGGGCAAGCGTCGGTTTGGATCGGGATCGCCGCCGGCCGCGCGGAAACTGCGCTGGCAGGCCTGGCCGAAGCGGGCGATGGCGCGGCCGTTGGGGTGAAGCCCGAAGCTGTCCCAGTGCACGTATTCATGCAGCACCAGCTGGCCGCCGAGGCGCAGGCTCTGCTCCAGCCCGGTGAGTAGCGGCTCCAGATCGGGAAGAAACATCGCCACCCAGCGGCACCAGGCCAGATCGAAGCCTTCAGTGGGCCAGGGATCACGCAGCAGGTTGTGCTGACGCAGCTCCAGCTGGGGCAGCTGTGCGCGGCGGGCCATGGCTTGCCCGGCAGCCACGTAGGCCTCGCTGAGTTCCAGCCCCAGCACCCGACCTGTAGAACCCACGATCCGGGACAGATCCATGGCCGCAAAAGCAGGGCCTGCGCCCACATCGAGCACGCGCATCCCCGCGGTGAGCCCGGCCCGCTGCCAGGCCGCCCGAGCGGCGGGCAGCCAGAGCTCATGCTGGAACCGCAGGCGCTCCAGCTCCTCGGTGTGGGTACCGAGCAGGTAGCTGGAGTCGCCCATCGAGGTGGTGGCGCTCAGTCTTCAGGGAACAGCAAACCGGCCAGTTCGTCGGGATCCACGTCGTAGACGCGGGCCAGGCTGGTTTCAATCGCTGCGGTCACCTCACCAGGCAGGAAGCGCATGGCATTGAGGGCGTCCTCGGCGATCTCGTCGGTGAGCAGGACGTCGCCGCCGAGCTTCTCATCGTTGATCACCGCCATCACCCAGCTCTGGTAGGCGTACACCAGATCAGAAAACTCCAGATCGGGATCGTTGAGGTCCAGGGCCATCGCAGACGCGAGCGCAGCTGTCTGCAGTCTGCCGGCCGGTGGGGAGGATGGGCTGCATGACGACCGCATCCCCTGACCCGCTAGCCCTGCAGGCCACCCTGGTGGACTTCGCCCTGGCGGAACTGGTGCGCCAGCACCGCGAAAGCTTCCCTCCCCTATGGAGCCAGGAAAGCTGGGCCAAGCTGCTGATCTGGCTGGCGCTCAACTGCGGCTGCAGCGGCGATGAGGCTGGGCTCAAGGCCTTTGCTGAGGCCATCGGTCCGCTGCAGATGGGACGCTTGCGGCGGGTGTTTTTTGAACGGGAGTTGGCGGATCTGGAGTTGCAGCTGATGGCGGATCCGGCGGAGCAACAGGTGTTGGTGCTGCCCCAAGGCCCCGCCGATGAGGTGCTCGAGAACGACGGGATTGCCCGAGCCCTGGAGCGGGTTGCGCTGCAGGAGCGCGTGGTGACTGATCAAGCGCGCTGGCAGCGTTTGGATGCGCTGGTGGTTGTGCCTTGGCTGGAGCAGCGCTGATGGAGTTGATCGCCCGCTATCGCAATGCCGGCTTCGAGGCCCTCGCCGATGGCGTGAACACCTTCTTTGATCGACGGCCGGATCTCCAACGCCCCGGTGTGGCCTTCGGTCCGGATGGCAGTGAGCCGGCCAAGGTGTCCACCGATATCAGCTTGGTGGCGATTGATCGCTCCGATCCCGAGGCCTTTGCCCTCGCCGATGTGATCCTCCGCGGTGTTACGGCGGGCCTCGAGCGCTACCTGCAGGAGCGGCCCCTGTTTCGTGAGTGCTGCCCGGAACAGCAGCTGTTCGTGAATCCGATCTTCAACTTGCAGCGCTATGCCCCGGGTGAGGGTTTCAAGCGCTGGCACTGCGACTGGACCATCAGCGATGAAGCCACCGAGCCTGTGCACCGGGTGCTGGCCTGGATTCTCTACTGCAACAGCGTGGAGGAGGCCGGCACGGAGTTTCACTGGCAGGCCCACCATGAGGAAGCGGAGCGCGGAAAGCTCGTGATCTTTCCCGCTGGGCCCTCGCACATTCACCGCGGGCGGGTGAACCACACCCACCCCAAAACAATCGCCACCGGCTGGATCAATGCCGGAAGCCGCGAGGGCTATCTCAAACGGCTGGCCAACAGTTAGTGGTGTTCTGTGTTGGGCCGGTGCTGCTCCGGCGGCCACACCATCGAATATTCCACTTGCTGCGGGAAGGGGATTTCGATGTTGTTGTCTTTGAAGGCGTGCCAGATCGCCTGGTTCACTTCGCTGCAGATACCCACGTTGTCCATCGGGTTGGCGATCCAGAAGCGCAGGGCGTAGTTGATGGCGAAGTCGCCGTAGCTGAGTAGCAGCGCCTTCGGAGCAGGATCGGGTAGGACTCGCGTGACCTGGCGGGCGGTGGCTTCCAGCAGGGCGATCACTTCAGCCGGGTTGTGGTGATACGCAGCACCAACGTTCACCTGACTGCGCCGCATCCGATCGCTGGCGGTGTAGGTGGTGGCGGCCTCGGTGAAGAACGTTTGGTTGGGCACCAGCAGTTCGGCGTTATCGCGGTCACGCCAGAGCAGGGTGGCCCGCAGCCCCAGCTTGCGCACTTCACAGGGATCACCATCCAGCATCAACACCTCGCCTGGGCGCACCGATCCCTCAAACAGAAGCCACAGGCCGCTCACGAAGTTGGAGAACACCTCTTTGATGCCGAAGCCCAGACCTACCGACAATCCGCCGGCTACGGCGATCAAGGCGGTGGTGTTGAGGCCGAGATGCACGGCCACGGCCACCAATCCCAGACCGACCACGGCGTAACGGAGCATCAGCTCCATCGCCTTGCGGCTGCCTTCGCTCATGCCCACGGCCCGTTGCACAAGCCAGGCCAAGGCTGCTGCCGGCGGGCCGCAGCCCACCAGCACGAGATAGATCACCAGCAGAGCCTGGAATAGTTTGCCGGCGCTGATCGCCACCCCAAACAGCTCGCCCAGGGGCGCGACTGCCAGGTCTCGAAGGCTGTCGACCCCACTGATCAGCGTCAATGCCGCAGCCAGCAGATAGATGGGCCGCAACAGGCGGCTTTCCAGCTGATGCACCCGCGCCTCCGGCAGCCAGAGAAGCAGCACGATGTGCAGCAGGTTCAGCCCATACCAACCCAGCCAGATCACCCCCAGCTGCGCCGTGAGGGCATAGGGAAGCCCCACCGCTGCCAGGGTCAGCACGCACGCCACCAACAGGCTGAGGGCGATGGGCGTGATGCCCTGGCTTGGCAGCTTCGGGATGAGCCGGCGCCGCCGCACCGCGCGCGCTGCGAGCACAAGGACCGCCACCAGCAGCAGTTGCAGTACCACCGTTGGCCGTTCCAGATAGCCGAGCCAGCCGAATACCTCCAGCAGCAGGGTTCTCATGGCTTGCTCCTCAGCACCTGGATCAGGGCCTCGGCGCTGGAGCGGGGGCTCACTTCACCAAACACCAGTTCGGTGATCAGCGCCTGTGCCTTGCTGAAGCGGGGATCGTCGTCGTGCATCAGTTTCACGATCGAGTTGAACTGATCGCTTTGTTGATTGGCTTGGTCCAGGGCAGCCAGCACGGTGGAGCTCTGCACCGGCACCTTCACGAAGCGATTGGCCGGCAGCACGCTCTGGGAGCCGATGGTGAGTTCACGCTGCATCAGCGGGTTCACGCTGAAGTGCGTGAAGGCAATGGCCCGGGCCCGGCCGGCGGTGCTGGAGCTGCTGCCGAGGGCGAGCACGCGGATGCGCTTCACGGGGCTTGGGGGGCTGCCGTCAGCGCCACTGGGGAGAGGGCTCACCCCAAGGTTGGGGCCCAGCTTTTTGCGGAGCCGGGGCAACGAAATGCTGTTGCAGGGAATCCAGTCGAGGCGACCGGCCATGAACTCACTGAGTGCCGATTGCTGATCGCTGAAGAAGGTGATCCGTTGTTGGTTGCTGGCGTTCTGCAGCCAGGACAGCCAGGCCTCGATGCGCTGCGTGTTGGCGGGAGATGGTTGCTGGCCGGCGACCGCCTGCTCAAGGCCCCCCACCGCGCCCAGGCTGCCGGCGCTCCAGATCAGGCCATAGGGCTCCACCGTGAGGCCCACCGGGTGTCCGGCTGCGCTGGCGGCCAGCAGCTCCGTGACGGTGGTCGGCGGATTGGGCAGACGCTTGCGGTTGAAGCAGGCCACCTGGGTGTGCAGCAACAGCGGCAGGCCCGCCAGCTCGCCGCGGCTGTTGCGGACGCGATCCAGGTCATCCGGGTCGAACTGGTTCAGCAGCCCGCCCATGGCCGGGAAGGGGGCAACCACGCCGCTGGCCAGCATGCGCAACGCCGTATCACCATTCACAAAGATCAGATCCGGTCCCAGCCCCGCCCTATTGCGTCGGCTAATGGCCGCGCCGATCACGGCTTCGGGGTAGAGACCAAATTGAAAGTGGCGCTCCGGATGGATCCGGCGGTACGCCCCCTCCAGCACATTCAGTCGCCCCTGGGTTTCCGCCACCAGCTCGGCATCGATGGCCTGATCGGTGTTGGTTCCGATGGCTAGGTAAAGCACGTTCGGAAGCTCAGGCCTGCCGCTGCAAGCCGTCAGACCAAGGCTGCCGAGCAGGGCCAGCAGCAACCCCCTGCGCCGCCATGGCCTCTGTCGGGGTGCGGGAAACAGGGCCATGGCCGTGATCAGCGCGCCCATCATCCCGGCTCCGGGGCCGTTTTGCGAGCATGGCCGGATCGGCTGTTGTTGCGCCTGTGACCGACGCTCTGCCCAAGACCTACGACCCGGTGGGCACCGAAGCGCGCTGGCAGCAGGCCTGGGAAAGCAGCGGCGCCTTCCACCCGGATCCCAGTGCTCCTGGCGAGCCGTTCTCGGTGGTGATCCCGCCGCCGAACGTGACCGGCAGCCTGCACATGGGCCACGCCTTCAACACGGCCCTGATCGACACGATCGTGCGCTTCCAGCGCCTGCAGGGCAAAAACGTGCTCTGCCTCCCTGGCACCGATCACGCTTCGATTGCGGTGCAAACGATCCTCGAGAAGCAGCTCAAGGCCGAGGGCAAGCGTAAGGAAGACCTCGGCCGTGAAGCCTTCCTGGAGAAGGCCTGGGAGTGGAAGGCCCAGAGCGGCGGCACGATCGTGGGCCAGCTGCGCCGGCTCGGTTATTCGGTGGACTGGCGGCGCGAGCGCTTCACGCTCGACGCCGGCTGCAGCGCCGCGGTGATTGAGGCCTTCAACCGCCTGCATGAGCAGGGGCTGATCTACCGGGGTGAATACCTGGTGAATTGGTGCCCCGCCTCCGGTTCAGCCGTGAGCGATCTGGAGGTGGAGATGAAGGAGGTGGATGGTCACCTCTGGCACTTCCGCTACCCACTCACGGCCGGGGCTGCTGCCGATGGCCGCACCCACCTGGAGGTGGCCACCACCCGCCCCGAAACGCTGCTGGGCGATACGGCTGTGGCCGTGAACCCCAAGGATCCCCGCTACGCCGATCTGGTGGGGCAGACCCTTACCCTGCCGCTGGTGGGCCGCGAGATTCCGATCGTGGCCGACGACCACGTGGATGCGGCGTTCGGCACCGGTTGCGTGAAGGTGACCCCCGCCCACGACCCCAACGACTTCGCGATCGGCCAGCGCCACAACCTGCCGCTGATCACGGTGATGGCCAAGGACGGCTCGATGAACGAGGCCGCCGGTCGCTTCCAGGGCCTCGATCGCTTCGAGGCGCGCAAGGCCGTGGTGGCGGCGATGGAGGAGGGCGGCTTTTTGGCGCGTGTGGAGGACTATCGCCACAGCGTGCCCTTCTCCGATCGCGGCAAGGTGCCGGTGGAGCCGCTGCTCTCCACCCAGTGGTTCGTGAAAACAGAGCCCCTGGCGGCTCGCTGCCGCGAGGCCCTGGAGAACGCCGACCCTCGCGTCGTGCCGGAGCGCTGGAGCAAGGTGTATCGCGACTGGCTCACCGATATCCGCGACTGGTGCATCTCCCGCCAGCTCTGGTGGGGCCATCGCATCCCCGCCTGGTTTGTGGTGAGCGAAACCGGCGGCGCGATCACCGACACCACGCCTTATGTGGTGGCCCGCGATGAAGCGGAAGCCCGCGCCAAGGCCGAAGCCCAGTTCAGCGGCGGCACCCACGCTCAGCCCCTGGTGCTCGAGCAGGATCCCGATGCGCTCGACACCTGGTTCTCCAGCGGCCTCTGGCCCTTCTCCACCCTCGGCTGGCCCGATGCGGATGCCGCTGATCTGGCCCGTTGGTATCCCACCAGCGTGCTGGTGACGGGCTTCGACATCATCTTTTTCTGGGTGGCCCGGATGACGATGATGGCCGGCGCGCTGCTGCATGGCCCCGGCACGGCTTCAGCGACCTGGATGCCCTTCCAGGACGTGTATATCCACGGCCTCGTGCGGGATGAGAACAACCGCAAGATGAGCAAATCGGCGGGCAACGGCATTGACCCGCTGCTGCTGATCGATCGCTACGGCGCCGATGCCCTGCGCTTTGCTCTGGTGCGCGAGGTGGCCGGTGCCGGCCAGGACATCCGCCTCGACTACGACCGCAAATCCGACACCTCCGCCACGGTGGAGGCCTCGCGCAACTTCGCCAACAAGCTCTGGAACGTCACCCGTTTCGCGCTGATGAACCTGGGTGGCGAAACCCCCGCCTCCCTGGGGGAACCGGATTCAACCGCGCTGCAGCTGGCCGATCGCTGGATCCTCTCCCGCCTGGCGCGGGTGAACCGTGAAACCGCCGAGCGCTACGGCAGCTATGGCCTCGGTGAAGCGTCTAAGGGGCTGTATGAGTTTGCCTGGAACGAGGTGTGCGATTGGTATGTGGAGTTGATCAAGCGGCGCCTCAACCCCGGCGAGACACCAAGCCCAGAGGCGCTCGCTGATCAGCGCACCGCCCGTCAAGTGCTGGCCAAGGTGCTCAACGAGCTGCTGGTGATGCTCCATCCGCTGATGCCGCACCTGAGCGAAGAGCTCTGGCATGGCCTCACCGGAGCGTCTGAGGAGACGTTCCTGGCGCTGCAACCCTGGCCGGTGGTTGACGTTGCCTCCCTCGATGACGAACTGGAGGCGTCGTTCAGCGATCTGATCGAGGCGATTCGGGTGGTGCGCAACCTGCGCGCTGTGGCCGGCCTCAAGCCGAGCCAGAGCGTGCCGGTGCGCTTCGTCACCGGCCGCGGCGCCCTCGCTGCGGTGCTCTCCGCCGCCACGGCGGACATCACAGCCCTCACCCGCGCTGAAACCATGGAAGTGCTGGATCCCGCTGCAGCGGAGGCCAAGCCAGCCGCCAAGGCACTCGCCGGCGTGAGCGGTGAGCTGCAGGTGCTGCTGCCGATTGAGGGCCTGGTGGATCTCGAGGCCCTGCGCGGTCGTCTCGAGAAAGACATCGCCAAGGCCGAGAAGGAGATCAAGGGCCTGGCCGGCCGCCTCGCCAATCCCAACTTCGCGGGCAAAGCGCCGCCGGAGGTGGTGGCGGAATGCAAAGCCAACCTGGCAGACGCCGAGGCCCAGGCTGAGTTGGCCCGGAAGCGTCTGGCGGATCTGGGCTGATGGATTGGCAGGGCTGGTTGCCGCTGCTGCAGTCCCCTGCCGGCGCCATCGCCTTTGTGCCGCTCTATGCCCTCTGGGTGACGCTGCTGCTCCCGGGGGTCTGGGCTTCGATGCTGGCCGGTGCTCTCTACGGCACCTGGTGGGGGAGCCTGATCGTGTTTGTGGGGGCCTGCCTCGGTGCGGAGGCGGCGTTCCTGCTGGGGCGCACCTGGTTGCGTCGCTGGGCCCAGCAACGCCTTGCTGCGCTGCCGAAGCTGCAGGCGGTGGAGCGGGCTGTGAGCCGCGAGGGCCTGAAGCTGGTGTTGCTCACCCGCCTCTCACCAGCTTTTCCCTTTTCGCTGCTCAACTTCGCCTATGGCCTCAGCGAGGTGAGCTTGCGTGACTACAGCATCGGTCTGATTGGGATCCTCCCCGGCACGATCCTGTTCTGTGGGTTGGGAGCCCTGGCGGGGGATGTGGCCCGCTTCGGGGAGGTGCTCAGCGGTGACGCTGATCCGGCCACCTGGGCCTTGCGCATCACCGGAATCCTGGCCACCGTGGCGGTGGTCTGGCTCGTGGGCCGTGCCGCTCGGCAGGCGCTTCAGGAGGCCGAGCCTCCGCGCTGATCCGGCAACGGCAAGTCCCGCAGGGCTGCGATCAGCACAAACCACGCCAGGCGCAAGCGGGCAAGTACTCCCCGCCGTGCGGCCAGCTCAGTGTATTTGGCTCGGCCGCATTCGGTTTTGATCCAGCGGTGGATCCGCATTGTCTGAAGCGGTGGCTTGTGGCAATGCTAGAGATCGGTGCTGATTCTGCTCATCACTTGGCGAACTGTCGCGTTGTGGACTGTTGTTTGACCCAGGATTTGGCCTGATGCCCCGTAGAGGTCAATGAGTGCGTTATTGGCATCTTGAGTGAGCGTGTAGCTATGGAACTGAGACGAGCTGATCATGATCCGGTCGCTCTGCTTTTTGCGGAAATCCATGATCTGATCACTGCCCGCAGATATAACGAAGTAATCTTTACTTTTGCCCCCATAGATAATGTCGTCGCCTTCGCCGCCGTTGAGTAAATCCTTGCCGCGCTCACCATAGAGGGTGTCATTGCCTGAGTCGCCAAACAGTTGGTCGCGGTCTTTGCCCCCGAGGATGGTGTCATCACCTTCGCCGCCGAAGATGATGTCTCTGCCAGAGCCGCCGTTGAGGTAGTCATTGCCGAGGCCGCCATCGATGGTGTCGTTTCCTGAGAGGCCGTCAATGGAGTTTGCCAGCAGATTGCCACGCAGGTTATTGGCTTTCTTGGTGCCTGTAATCGCTGTTTCTCCGCTTGCCAGAAAGCCAGGGTCCACAACAACACCATTTAGAATTCCATCGCCATCCCAGCTCGGATCGCCATCGGTAAGAGTCAGCTCGATGGCGTCGTTGCGACCGTTGTTGTCAGTGTCAACGAAGCGATAAAGAGGTCGTCCATTGCTGTCAGTAAAATCTTCAAAGCGCCTGGTTTTGTAATTGAACCGCACGTAGGCATTCGTTTCAGCCAGCACGTCTTCGCGTGCGTGAAGCATAATTGTGGTGCTGCTGCCAGGCGAGCCAAGTGCGGCGCTAAAACTCAGCACTGCATTGGAGAACTTGTTTGTGATTCCTTCGGGGAGAGCTGCGTTGATAGATTCGCCGGAAGGTAGTGCAACCGCAACGCTTTGGCTGCTGCTGTTGATTGTGGTTGCCTGCACGTTTGCAAGGCTGACCCCAGCTTTGCTGACGACGGCAATGTAATCGGATGCTTTTTCGCCAGATCCAAGGAGGGGGCGTGCAACAACATCGTCTTGCAGGCTGTCGGCGACACCATCACGGTTGGCATCGATTATTTTGCCGTCGTCGGCCTTTTCGCTCTCCTGCTGTTTGTTGTCTGGAAGGGGAGACAATTTCACAGGAGCTGTTGATGTGGATGTCACAGACTCCTTTGTGCCCTCTTGATCGGTGTAGGAGAGGATTACGGAAATTGCCTTGCCGATGACGGCCCTGGTCAGGGTGTAGCTGTTGCTGTTGGCACCGGTGATTGGGGATCCATCGGCAAGCCACTGATAGGAAAAGCTGCCGAGCCCATCGGCATCCGCGAGGTTGGAGGTATCGATAGAGAGGGTTTGCCCTTCGGTGGCAACGCCGCTGATGAGAACGGTGCCTGTGGGGCTGTCGTTGACGTTGGCGCCAAGGGTGCCCGGGTCAACGATGATGCCGTTGACGACGCCATCACGATCCCAACGCAGATCACCATCGGTGAGTTGAAGCGTGAGGATGACTGAGTCGCCAAGGTCACGGAGTTGATTTTTGTTTTGATCGTTGAGGAGTGCGTAGGAGTAATAAGGAGTGCCGTTGGGCGCAAGGTAGTTAACGAACTTTTTCTGAACATTATCTAGCTTGAAATAGCGAGCCTGAGTCAGGTCCTGTGGGAGCAGGTCGGCGCTGGCCTGCGGTAGGACGAAGTTGAAGCTAATTGTGGCGCCTGGCTCAACGTCTTTGATTGTGAGCGCGATTGGATCCGTTACTGACTGGAAGCTGCCTGCATCCGGGGTGGAGATTGAGTCATTGCTCCCGCTGGTGTTGGGGATGCTGTAGCTGCCATTGTCAGCGGAATAGGTATCAATACCGGCTGCGCTTGTATCTCCAGGTAGCTCAAAGATGCCGTAGCTGCTCGCAGGAGCATCGGCGCCTTGTGCGAAGGCATTGCCCGAGCCCAGGGGTGCAGCGGCCACGTTGGGTTGGCCGATGCGTGTGGCAAGTGCGCCGAGGTTGAGCAGTGCTTCCGCCGCTGCCGATTTCACTTCCTGCTTGATGCCATCACTCTGGGTGGGGTCGGAGGCACTATTTGGATTAACACCTGGCAGGGCAACATCGGAGGCGATCACCAGTGAGCGGGTGATCAGCGTGCTGCCAACGCGACTATTGAGTGTCTGAGTGAGCGTTGCGGTGATGGTGTTGGCGCTTCCTGCTGCCAGGAAGCGCTGATCATTGCTGCTCAGTTTGTAATCCCAGGTGCTCTCACCATTGGAGTTTGGAGCGCTTACAACGGCTTGACGGATCTGACCGCCAAAGCTAAGGGAAACCTGGGTGTTGGCGACTGCGTTGTTGGTGATTGTGCCGCTCAGGCGGATGCCATTGCCTGAACTGGTAGCGCTTTCGTATTCAACAGCGGTGAGAACATCGTCGACTTCGATCGCATTGAAAATCCCCTCAGGGGTTGGAGGAGCAACGAGTCGTGGCTTGAGGCTGTTACTGTAGAGGGTATTGCTGAAGTTTTGGGCATCGATATAGCTGATTTGCGCACGAACAGCTTGATCGGCGTCAGCGTTGGTCGGCGTATAATTCTGCCCAGTGGCACCGCTGATGTTCAGCCAGATGTTGGTGGCAGCACTGAATCGCTGCCATTGAACTTGCAGATTAGCTTGATTGAGATCAAGGCCGTCAGGATCATCAAGGGGTAGACCCGCACTGAGGGTAACGACACCGATCTCCAGCGGTGCCCCATTGGTGCTGATCGGTGGCAGAGTGCCAACGCCACTGTCGATCGCTGTGATCGCTAGTTCAGTGAGGGGAACGCCATTGACAGTGAGACGAATGGATTGTCCGCCCCAGGTGTTCTCCGTGCGAAGCGAGGCCGTGGATTCCCCGGGAAGATCGACCCAGGAAGAGGTGGAAGCCGACCGGATCTGCCATTGGAGCAGGGCCAGATTGTCTGGATTCGCGTAGTTGATCTGGCGGCCTTCGCTGAACTGACCGATGACACGGTCCGTGGCTTGAGAGCGGACGATCTCGCTGAAGCCTTGTTGATCGGTGTAACGGGCTACCACGCGGATCTGTGTGCCCGAATCAGCCGATTTGTTGAGCTGGTAGAAACCGTAGCCTGATGCAGTTGGATCCGATTGGGTCACAATCGGTGTCCAGCTGCTGCCGCCGTCGCTTGAGCGCTCCCAGGTGTAGGAGCGTGCTGTTAGACCATCAGGGTCAACAAGCGTATCCAGGATGGAGAGTGTCTGTCCTGCCAGCAGAAAGCCGGAAAGTGAGATGTTGCCTGTGGGGGCATCATTCACTGCCCTCACACGTCCGATTTGCTGAGTGATTCGTTCGGGGGTGCCGAAATCGTCGATGTAATCGATGTTGATGGCGAGATTGCGGTCAAAATGCTCATCCGTTGGCTTAAAACTGGCCTGATTCGCTGCTGTGATGGTCACATCATCGATGGTCCATTGATAGGAAAGGCTGCTGCTGCGGCCATCGGCATCTTGGATGGTGCTTGGATCAACCGATAGGGTTGTGTCTTCCTGGGGCAGCGAATTCACAAGGCCGCTAATGATGGCTGCACCCGTGGGGGCATCATTGGTGTTGGCAACGGCGGTGCTCAGATCAGAGCGCCTGGAAGCCCTGCTGGTGGGATCGCTGATCTCAACGGAGATCAGCGATCCCACCTGTTGCTGCGTTGGCGTGAACCGATCCGTTGTGGCGCCGGAGATGGCGGCGCCATTGGCATACCACTGGTAGCTGAGTTGGGAAAGCGGCTGGCCGTTGAATTGGATCGGATCGCTCCAGGTGTCTGCAAGCAGCAGATTGCCTTGTGCAACGGCTGATCCGCTGCTGTCAAGACGCACCGAGCCCTGTAGAAGTTGGTTAGCAGCAAGAACCGGTTGCGAGGGTGAGGAGATCAGCGTTTCGGCGTTGCCCTGCCCATCGGTGTAAGAGACAACAACCGTGATGGCTTGACCAACCTGCGCTTGCCCCAGGCTCAATGTGTTGTAGGTGGCACCGCTGATGTCTGAACCATCGGCCCGCCATTGATAGGAGAAGGAGCCCAAACCATCGGGGTCGCTGATCGACGATGTGTCGGCAGTCAGTTCAAGCGACTGCGCAACTTGTCCCTGGATGACGGGACGGCCACGGGGCGAGTCGTTGACATCCTGGACAGGTGGGGTTGCTGTGGATTCTTTTTCTTCGAGCGTGCCCTGCCCATCGGTGTAGGAGACAACAACCGTGATGGGATGACCAACCTGCGCTTGCCCCAGGATCAATGTGTTTCTGGTGGCACCGCTGATGTTTAAACCATTGGCCCGCCATTGATAGGAGAAGGTCCCGAGCCCATCGGCATCCATCAGGCCGGCGGTATCTGCAGTGAGGGTTTGCCCTTGAATGGCACTGCCTACGATTGTGAGTTTGCCGCTTGGATCATCGTTGGTATTGGTAATCGTTGATGTCGCAGCAGATCTGATCGATTCTTGGGTTCCCTGACTGTCTTTGTAGGAGACAAGAACCGAAATTTTCTTGTCAACCTCGGATTGAGTTGGTGTAAAGGTTGCTTGGGTGGCCCCACTGATGGGGGATCCATTGGCCAGCCACTGATAGGAGAAGGCACCGAGACCATCAGGGAGGCCATCGAGATCGCTTAACCCATCGGTCTTGGCGGTGAGAACCTCTCCCTGTTGGGCGTTGCCTTCGATTACGACAGCCCCGGACGGACTGTCGTTGATGTTGACGATCTTGGCGGTGCGTGATGATGAGATTGTATTGCTAAAGCGACCGTTATCGAAATAGGACACTGCAACAGAGATAGCTTTGCCAACGTCGCTCTGCGTGAGCTGATAGCTATCAGATGTGGCGCCATCGATTTTGGCACCATCAGCACTCCAGGTGAACTGGAGATTGCTGCCGCCAGTGCTGAGGCTTGGTACACCGTCTAAGTCTTGAATACTGGCTACAACAGCGCGCAGCGTTCCGCGTTCTGTTGGCAGGCCAGAGAGCTGGATCTGCCCTGTTGGCTCGTCGTTAATGTTTTCGACGGGGCTTGTCGGAGCGGACGCGACCGCTTCAGAGCTTCCTTTTTGATCAGTGTAGGAAACAACAACGGACAGTTGTTTGCTAACTTCTAATTGTGTAGCTGTAAAGGATATGCCAGTGGCGCCATTGATCGGTGAACCATCGGCGAGCCACTGGTAAGAGAAGGTTCCAAGCCCGTCTTCATCTGCAAGGCGGGAGATGTCTGCAGTGAGGGTTTGCCCTTGACGGGCACTGCCTGTGATGTTGGGGATCCCAGTTGGTGCTTTGTTGGAGTTGCTGACGGGCTTGGTTGCTATGGCATTGATGGATTCTTGAGTGCCACCCGCATCGGTGTAGGAGACGGCAACAGAAATAGCCTTGCCCACTTGGGCTTGTGTGAGTGTGAAGCTTTGAGATGTTGCATCAACGATCTTGATGCCATCCGCTAACCATTGATACGAGAGGGCGCCTAGGCCATCAAGATCGCCAAGGTTTTCAGTGTTGGCAGAGAGTGTTTCACCCTTTGTGGGGTTTCCACTGATGGCGATGAATCCTGAGGGTGCATCGTTGATGTTAGAGATAACAGCAGTTGGCTTGGATCTAACGGTTTCTGGGCTGTTAGATCCATCCGTGAAGCTCACGGCAGAGCGAACCAGCTTGCCCACTTGATCCTGAGTGAGCTTGAAGGTTGTGCCCTTTGCTCCAGCGATGCTCTGCCAGCTGCTGTCGCTTGCATCGTTCGTTTGTTCCCATTGATAGGTGAAGACACCAAGGCCGTCAGGGTCGCTGATGCCACGGGTGTCCACCCTCAGGGTCGAACCTTGCGTGGTTTCACCGGTGATCGATTTGTAGGTTGATTCGTCCCAGGCTGCAGGGTCGGGCAGATTCACAACGGCTTGTGATGCCGCCGTGATGATCGTTTCGCGTTGACCGCCTCCGTCGGTATACGCAACCACAACCCGCAGCGCTTGCCCAACGTCGCTGCTGGTGGGCGTAAATGAGGCGCCGTTGGCACCTGGAATGGACTTCCAGAGCCGGCTGTCGGCAGGAGTGCCAACAGCGGCCCGTTGCCACTGGTATGAGAATGAAAGACCCCCATCTGGGGAGTCTGCATCGCGGATGGTACTGGTGTTGACAGATAGTTCTACTCTTTCGCTGGGGTTGCTTGAAAGAGTTGCAACTCCAGTGGGTGGATCGTTAAGAGGTGTGAGTTCAAGCGTTGCTGATCCAGTTGTTGTTAGCTCTCCATCGGATACCGTGTAGCTGAAAACGGTCGAGCTATCGTCGTTCTCGGCTGGAGTGTAAGTCCAGGTTTGCTGTGGATTGATGTTCTCCAGTTTGCCCTGGCCAGATGTGATCGTCAGCTGGGTGATGCTGAGATCAGAGATGGCATTATCAACGTCGACAATATTGGCGAGTAGCTCACTGGCCGTGATCCCACGAGGCTTGTCTTCTGGTGATGCAGTTAGTGCGATGGAATCAGCACGAAGCCTGGGGCCGTCGTTCGCGCCGATTAGATCAATGATCAGAGTCTGGGTTGCCTCGGGTGCAATTCCATCTGACACGGCGAGGGTAAATTGCTCGGAAACTTTCACGCCAGTTCCAAGCGCGTCAACAGCGTTGTTGTCTTTTGTATAGATGTACGCGCCAGTTGTGCGGTTCAGCGAGAGGGTGCCGAACCTCCCTTTCTGGCTGATTGTGCTCTCTTGTGCCTCACCGCCCTTGATGGAAAAGTTCAGTTGGTTGAAGCTTGGATTTCTGTCTGGATCACTGGCAACAAGGCTGCCTTGCAGGAACGTATCCTTTGTGTCGTTAGAGTCTGCAATCTCTTCAACGCGTCCAGGTGTTATGGGCTTAAGGCTGGGGGCTTCGTTAACGTCGCTGATCGATAGGACGAGGTCCGTCGCTACCGTAGTTGCGTCTTTGAGTGGATATCGGTCAGTTACTGAAATAGTGGCTTCGAGGTTATTCCTGGTTTCGAAATCGAGGGCTACGCCACTCTTAAGGTAGAGCTTGGAGCCATCCACCTCAAATACATTGGCATGCGATCCCGACAGCTCGATCCTATTGCCGTTGGTGATTGCAGTATCAACTATGTTTACTGTGCCCAATTCTGTGCGGCTGGATGTGCTGATATTTTCTTGAACGGCTTTGATGAAGTTGTCAACGCTCACGGATGAGGGAGGGGCGTTGAAGCTGGTAACTGTGAAGTTATAGGTTGTGTAAACGGGGGTGGAATCCGCCTGTGCCTGATTCTCGGCCTTCACTACGATGTCAAAGCTGCTATCGGCGATCTGCTCAAGATCTTCGCCGGCTTTCAAAAAGATCGCATCGTTGGTGGCCTCAAACCTGCTGGCAGCAGCGCCTATGAGCGTAATTGTGTTGGCGCCGTTCTCACTGTTGTTAATCTCCAGGTCTGCGACCTTGAATGGCTTTGTAGTGTTGAGATTCTTAGGTAGCTCGTGAATTGAATTGGTGAGAGATACCGCCTTCGCTGTCAGTTCTGCGTTGAAGACCTTCAGCGCTTGCCCGTCGCTGAATCCCAGCTTCAGGCTTGCCCCAGCGAGCTCGGCCTCGCTGATGTTTGCAGGTGTGTTTGCTGTTAGTGAAAGTTGGCTAACTGTGATCCAGTCCGGCCCTGATAGTTTCACAAGTGTGAGTTGCTCTCTATCTTGGTCAAGACCAAAGAAGCTGAGATTCGTCGTTGTCTCGCTGCCTGGTTTCAGGCTGATCACTACTGGGTGGATCCCCAGTTCAGGACTCGCGTTGATGGCAATGTTCTGGGCCGCCAGTGTGCTGCGTACGAGCGACCAGTCGCGGGTGTCAATGTTGAACCCGTCGATCAGAAGTTTGTCGACCCTGGGATTAAAGTCGAGGATTCTGAGGTCTTCGCCGTTTGATGGTGGGCTGGATTCGCTATCCACCAAGAACACATCGCGCTCATCGTCAGCCTCTGCGGTGAACGGAGATAACCCATACCCAGTAGCGCCATCGAGCAGTTGGCCCCCGATCACCTGATCGCTGATCGACTGCAAATACAGGCTGTCAGTGCCGGCGCCTGCAACGAGGCGGTTTCCCCCCAAGCTGTCGGTGTTGAATAGTTCGTCGTTGCCTGCCCCTGCATCAACGAATGACCCAATGCCAGCGAATATCCGATCAGCGTCAGATGAGCCGATCACGCTAACGTCAGCCAGCTGCACCCCCTGTCGCGGCAGGGAGGCG
This sequence comes from Vulcanococcus sp., assembly GCF_044369115.1. Classification (GTDB taxonomy): domain Bacteria; phylum Cyanobacteriota; class Cyanobacteriia; order PCC-6307; family Cyanobiaceae; genus Vulcanococcus. Next base: position 20,685 of record NZ_JBIPMN010000006.1, read on the forward strand.
TAATGCAACGGATCAAGAACGAATTGCGTCCCATCGTTGCTTACCGCCATCCCGAAGACCAAATCCAGCTCCTCCCAGCCCGCTTGCCACTCGATGCGTGGATTGACTTCCGGTTGAACCGAGAGGCTGAAGTCGCTGGAGGCAACGATGGTTTCGCTGGCCCACGAGGGTTCGGCTGTTTGTGCAGTTGATTGATCGAGTAGTTGGAAGTTGGCTACGGCTTGGTCTTGGGTGATTGTTAGATCGAGATAGCCGCGACGGTTCAGGTCTGCGTATTTCAATCCATTGACATAACCCATAAACAGCCCATCGAGGCCGTCGACCGATGGATATTTACTTCGTATATAAGCATCTGCTCCGGGTAGATATTTCTCTAGTCCCGGAGAGGTTGCCCCTGGTGTGGCGAATTCAATTCCTGCCGCAGTTCCAGCTGGTTGGGCGCCAGAGCTCATCGTGTCGAGAACACCGGCCCAGGCGTTGTGGGTGTCGCCGGCGAGGCTGATCAGGCGTTTGCCGAGTTGCAGAGCGGTCTGCAGGATCGTTTCCCGCTCCACTCCGTAGCCGTCCCAGGCATCGAGGTTGTATGGGATTTTGCCGGCCTCGCTGAATAGGGCTTGTTCAGTCGGGCTCAGATCGGCGAAGTTGGTGCCAGTGGCCAGTTTCTGCAGGGGAGCGGCGTATTTGTCGAGTAGTGCAGGATCACCGGGGTTGAGCAGCAGTTCCGCTGGCACAGCCATGGATTGCATCAGCACCTGTTGGCCAAGCACCTGCCAGGCGGCACCCGAGCTGGCCATCTGCTGTTGCAGCCAGGCCATCTGGGTGTCGCCGATCAGATCCCGGTTCGGATCACCCCAGGCTTGCTGCACGGTGGCGAGCACCAGCTCCTGGGTGACAAGCGGCGCCAGGGCAATAGCGAAGGCGGGGACGGCTGCCTCGCTGGTGGGCGGGTCGATGCGAGCCTTGGTGGCATAGCTGGCCACCAGGGCCGGATCGGCCAGAATGGCGCCGATGCGGGCCTGCACCGTCGCCGCATCCGGATAGGCCAGCTGCTCATCGCGTGCCGTCAGTCGTGTTTCGAGGATGTGCAGCGCCAGCACATCGCCGAAGTTGAACGAGCGATAGCCCTGGCTCAGTGGAGTGCTCGCATCGCCTTGGTCAACCCCCTCACGCAAGGAAGGTTCGCGGATTGGCAACCATTCGTAGTAGGCCTTGAGTGCGGCGTCTCGTCGTTCCGACCAGCTTCCTTCGGAAACGCTCTGGTGGTTTTCGGCGCCACCGGCCCAGCTGTCGTTCGCTGTTTCGTGGTCGTCCCAGATGGCGATCAGGGGTGCTGCGGCGCGCAGGGCCTGCAGGCTCGGATCAGTGTGATATTGGGCGTAGCGTTGTCGGTAATCGGCGAGGCTGATGATTTCGCGATTCGGTAGAAAGCCCCGCTCAGCAGCGGCATCCTCGGCGGCTCCATAGCCACCGGGGCCGTATTCGTAGATGTAATCGCCGAGATGCAGCAGGGCGTCGTATGGATTAACGGCGTGCGTATCGGCTGCGCGGCCATAGGCGGCGAACTGTTCGGCTGCGGTGTAGTTGGCACAAGAGAACACCGCCAGGCGCACCGGATCACTGCCGACGGGCAGGGTTTTGGTCTGGCCCACCATCGACACCACATCCCCGATGCGGAATCGGTAGTAATAAACCGTATCGGCAGTGAGATTCTCGGCCTCAACTTTGACGGTCCAGTCGCGATCTGACCTTGTCGATGTGCTGCCTCGGTTAACAATTGCCTCTGCCCTAAAGTCTGCTGAGTATGAAACTTCCCATTCAACTCTAATGGGGGTTTCTGAGGTGTTGTCACCCTCGGGCGTGACCCGTGTCCAGAGGATTACAGAATCTGCGTAGGGGTCGCCACTGGCAACGCCATGAGAGAAGTTGGCAGATTCGGAAGCCATGGTAATAAGGGCAGTGTTTGGCGAGAGGGTTCAGTGATTCGTCATTCTCAGAATTGCTGTCAAGTCGTATTCATTTCGGCTGCGTCAAGAATGACATGCTTAAACAACTGCCGACATTTATCGCATGTCGGTCGAGGACTATGAAAAAGGGGAGCCGTACGGCTCCCCTTGGGTGCTCAGTTCTCAGCAATCAGATGCTGGTGAAAGCGAAATTGCTGATGTTGCTGAGGGAAGCGACGGAGGTGTTCTTGAAGTGAGCGAGGGGGTCATTGTCAACGCTCATCAAGGTGTCAGCACCCACCTGTTGGAAGGTGATGTCTGCGAAGGCTACACCCTGCAGACCGATCACATCTTCACCGGCGGTAAAGTCCATGATGAACTGCTTGGAAGCGGGGCGGTCGCCGGCTGCCCTCACCAGCCAGAACTCGTCAGCACCGGATCCACCGTTGAGGTAGTTGGTGCCGGCGCCGTCGAGCACATTGATGATGTCATCGCCTTCACCGCCGAGCACGCGGTTGCGGCTGCCGCTGACGTTGAAAACATCAAAGCCTGCGTTGCCGCTGAGGCGGTTGCTTCCGAGTTCGGAGAGGGCGTTGAGCTCGTCATTGCCGGTGCCACCGGTGATCACATCACGTGCATTGGCAAAGGTCTTGTCGTCGCCGCTGCCGGTGAAGATCGTGTTGCCATGGCCAGCCACAATCTCCGTATCCGCGACATCATCTCCAGCGCCAAGGAAGGCGGTGTCCATCACGCCGTCGAAGTCGGCCATCTCCAAAGTGTCGTCGGCACCGGAGGTGCCGGTCTTCACCTCGCGGATGCCGAGGTCAACGTTGAACTGGAACAGTTGGCCGCCGTAATCGGCTTTCACATCCTTCACTTGGCCGCCCGACTCTCCGCCCATCTGCACAGTGCCAATGAATAGCTGCTCGGACAGGGGCAGCAGCGCGGCAACGGCATCGCTGTTCCCCTGAAGCTCCTCCTTCGAGTAGAAGCTGCCATCGTCTTTTGTGGCCACTAGCGGGGTCACGTTCCAGGAACCGGAGAATTCGGCACCGGTTGCCCGTGAGAACGCACCTTCCAAGGCGGCTACACCGGCCGCTGCACGGGGGTTGTCAGCTCCACCGGCAATGGCCAGCAGATGACCTTGGGTCTCTGTAGTCAACTCCATGGTGTTGGAGTCGATCTGGAGCATGAATTTGCGTTCGCCGGCGACATTGCCGGAATCTTCATCAACGATCAGGAAATCACCATCATCGGTTTTGACCCAATGCAGACCATCGGGAGCGACCGACTTGGCTGCACCGCTGCCCACATGAATGGCAGCAGTGAGGCTGCCATCGGGATTCTTAGTACCCTCATGGGCCTGACCAACGCCGTTCGTCTCCAGCAGGAGGGATCCTTGGGCTGCAGAAAGGACGCGGGTGACATCGACTGAGAGGTACTCGGGCAGGTCACCATTGGCGGCCTCGAGTTCAGCTTTGATCGTCTCGGTAAGGTCGAAGCCAAGGATTGCTCCCTTGTCCGTCATGTTCTGAACAAAGCGAACCTTGCTGAAGTCGGGGTCAACAGCGGAGTGTTCGATCTTGCTTGCGCCGTTGAAGAAGGTGTAGCCGACGGGCTGCTCAATGGCTTGTTCCCATCGGAACATCTCGGTGTCTTTGACCGCTTCAGGTGTATCAAAGCCATCCCATTGATACGTTGTGGCGTAGAAGCGGCCGGAGAAGTTGGTGGGAGCGTTGGCATCCTGGAGGTAGTCGTCAACAACCCTGTCGTTGAATATCCCGTCTGCATTCTTATCTGGATTGATCCCAAGATCGCTGAAGGTGGCAGCATCGAGTGCTAGGCCGTAGACCTTGCCGTAGAGCAAGCCGTTGCGGGCCAAGAAGCTGTCGCGTTCGTTCTCGTTGGCGTAATCGATTGCAGAACCATTGGCTAGCTTGTCCTTCACGCCAACGTAAATGCGGTTGGGTACAGGCTCCTTGTCGTGGTTGTAGCCCGACATCACAAGAACCACATAGTCCGTGTGCCCCGCGTTGATCGGAACGATCTTCTCGTAACCTGTTTGGCCCAGAACGGGAACGGTGTAGGCCGTTGAGTTAGCGATATCAACAACCATTGAGGCAAGGCCCATGGTTGTGTTGGCAACGTCACGACCGGTTAGCGGTCCTGCAGCACCATCGGGGTCGGCAAACATACTGCTGCCGATGTTCCATTCTTCGGCCATCAGCCAGATGTCGTCTTCGAAGCCAATCTCATGTCCGTATTTGTGGGCAGGCGCGTAATAGGCCCCGCAGAATGAGTGGAAGAAGAAATCCCCTTCTGTTAACTGCCTTCCATCCTTGAACTCAATCAAGGTGCCATCGGGCAGTGTCTGGTTGCCCCACTTAGCGCTCAGATCGGTTTTGTCGTTGTTTTTCCCGTCGACAACTTCACCGAACACGTTGTAGACGGTGTTGAACAGGAAGCCGCTGCCCTGCACGATGTCCGCACCCGAGTCGCCTGACTTGAGGAAGTCGGCAAAACCCTCACGGTTGAAATCAATTGTGTGGATCTTGGAGCCAGTGAATACGACGCCAGTTTCCATCGCCTGACCATAGGTCTGGTTCGACATCGTGGCGTAAGACTCGGATTGGTATGCAACCCGAATGGTGTCATCGTCATGCAGCCAGGCGGCGATACCGTCAGGCCAGCCGGTGAGAGCGAAGCCAGTATTTTTGTCTACTTCACCAATGGTGGCCAGGGCTTTGAAGGTGCCATAGGGGAAGTCGGTTCGACCGCTTTCTCCGTCGATCAGATGCTCCGGAGCTGACGATGTGCCCGCTTGAGGAATCAGCGCTTCTGTTTCACCGATGGTCTTCAGTTCGAACTCGTAGGAATCGAGGGTTCCAGATAATTCGTTTGCTACCAGCAGGAAGCCACTGCCGTCTGCTTCGGTTGCTACAAATTCAAGCCCTTCGGGCGAGATAGAGTCAGTGTTCTGCAGTAGTTTGAAGAAGCGTGAGTTGAGCGGATCGCTCACGTCGTAGACGGCAATCGCAGACGATGTGCCACGCTCTAATCCTACGAACGCGAAGACGCGACCATTGATGACTTGTGTGGTGACCATCTCTGGTTCCATGCCTTTGTCATCGCTTCGGCCGTCGTCATAGATACCAGCGGCCTTGGCGATTTCATCGAGTTGATTGCCGGAGTCGAACACCAAGTTGCCATTGGTGTCGTAGATGCGGAAGCTACGGCTACCGAAGGCATAGGCCTGATCGATGCTTCCGTCGCCGTTATAGTCACCTTCGGTGGTGACCAGCTTGAGGCGATCTCCCAGGTTGGTTTTGTCAGCGCCAGGAACATCTTTGGAACGCTCGGCATCGCTAATGTGGATGCCTTCCTCTAAATCGCCGTCACGGTCGTCTCCTTCGCCGGCAACCATGATGTAGGTCTGACCGCCGGCCTGGAAGGCGGTAATTCCATCCGCCATCGGTAAGCCATAGACATCCTTGATGCCAAGAACCCCGCCAGCCTCGCTTCTATCGGAAGTGTCAATCGGTGTCCGTGTGAACTTGATCACTGTTGCGACGTTGTCGGCCCGACCATCAACGGCGACAAAGTCGTTATCGTTGAACACAACCAGTGTGCCATCGGGCTTAAGTGCAAGACCTTCCGGTTTGTCGAAGGCTGGATCAGCACCAATGCTGGGGATATTCAGCAGTTCCGTGCGCTGCACCATCTGAACACCCGCATCCTTGAGTGCATCGGCGATGCTGTTGGTGACCAACAGTTCGGGCTCGCTGACGCCGTCAAGTGTTTCTCCCCAGTTCTGATTCAGGACGTTGGTTGCACCGGTTAGATCCAGTTCAACCACACTCTTATTGGCCGTGCTCCCAGTCAGGGAGTCGCGCTCGATAATCAGGAAGCGGTCGCGAGCAGCGTCGTAAACGGCATCGCCAATCTTGTCGACCTTACCGTCACCCGAGAGACGGGAGTCAGCATCCAGCAGGTGCAGGTATTCAGCCTTTGGTTCCCCGGTAGCTGGATCGATCGCGAGGATGCGGATAAACTCAGTGTTTTTGTAACCTTCCGGTCGCAGCGGACTCTGCACAAAGGCATAG
>NZ_JBIPMN010000121.1:0-8178 GCF_044369115.1 Vulcanococcus sp.
GCCGCCATCAGCAGATACACGGCCCACAGACGAGCTGCAGGCACCGGGCTCAGGGTCAACACGCGCCGCTGGCGCCCACCGCCGCTACTGCGCGGGACCGGCCGCCGGCTTTCGAGGCGGTGAACCGCCATCAGTATCCCGGCAGGATCTGACGGGGATTCACCTGGGCCAGTAGGGCGCGTAGGCGGGGCTGCTGAGCTGTGGCCGGAGGCTCGAGATACACGAGTTTCTGGCTGGAGGTGGGTTCAAGCAGGGCAGGTTTGCGGGTCATGCCCAGGTGATGCTGCTCCAGCACAGCGGCAGATTCCTGCAAGCGATGCTCCAGCCGTTGGGCTGCTTCCAGCTTCTGGAAGTTCTGGGTCCACTGCCCCTGCCAATGCAGGGTGAGGCCGCTCAGGCCGAGCACGGCCACCCCCAAGCCCAGCAGGCTGCCATCGGCGATGCGATGCAGGTTGCCGAGCAGGGGGGATTGGCGATCGGCCTTGCGCGACGACAGCGATCCCTGGATCAGTTCCAGGGGCCGAGCGGTGGATCGCCGTTGACCCTCTTGGGTCTGATGCAGTGGGGCGGCGACCACAGGTGCGCGGCAGAACTGCGCAAGTGAACCACGCGCCCGCCCCTCCAGCAAGGGGGCGATCAAGCATCGAGACTCACGCCCCTGTCCGCTACCAGCCCAGCACCACCAGATTGGTGAAGGTGAGGGCATTCCAGAGGCCGTGCATCAGCACGCAGCTGCCCAGCCGGCCGCTGCTCCAGCGCAGCCAACCAAGCCCGATGCCCAGCACCAGCAACGGCAGCAGCTCACCCAGGCTCAGGTGAGCCACCGCGAACACCGCAGCGCTGAGCAGGACGCCGCCGGTGGCCCCCAGCTTGCGCGCCGCCACTGGCAGCAAGGCACCGCGGAAGATCGTTTCTTCAAACAGAGGAGCAAGCACGATCGCCGTGAAGCCGAAGCAGGCCAGTGCCGGCACGTTGTGACTGTTGAGCACCAGCTCCAGCAACGGGTTGCTGCCGCCTGGATCCCCCCAGAGCTGCCCCTGCAACCAGCCCACCAGGCTGACCAAGGGCAGCACCATGAGGAGACCCTTCAGCCCCTGCCGCAGGTTGGTGGTTAGAGGGTTCCAGCGGAATTGCAGCCCAGCCATGGCCCCTTTCCCCCGCAGCATCAGGGCAAGGATGAGTAGGGGCCCGGCCATCAACGCCAGGTACAGGCTCACCACGCTGATGCCCTCGCGCAGGGGGCTTGTGACGGCCAGCTGCTGCAGCAAGCCCGTGAGCAAGGGGCCCACCAGCAAAGGGGTCAGCAGCTCGCCGATCACCACGAAACCGCCGGCGATCAGCAGCACGGCATCGAGGCCGCTGAGTTGGGGGCCCTGCAGCGCGGGTGCCTCTGCGGCGCGGCCACGCCAGCGCAGCCACAGCTCCCGCAGCAACGCGGCGCTGCCCAGCAGCAGCAACAGCACCGGCAGCACGCTCACGCTCACCAGTTGTAGGAGCGCCCTTCGGCTGCCGCCGGAAGCGCCGCAATCGGTGCCTGGCGTGAGTTCTTCACAGCTCCACAGCCGCAGAACGCCGCCCTGAGGCAGCGCATCGATCAAACCTTGCCTCCCGGGCAAGGTTTGGTTTGCCGGGCTATCGGGCTTTCGCTCCGGCTCGAGCAGGGCCTGGGCCAGGGTCGCCTGGGGGCTGCTGCCGGAGCCCAGTTCCGCCAGCAGCGCATCGGAGGCTGGGGTCTGACCCTGGCGCCTGAGCAGCAGGGCCTGCTCCAGCAGCAGGTCTGGATCGGGGCTTTGACCGCCTTCCCGCGCGTGGTTGATCTCCTCAGCGAGGGCCTTGCGGAGGGTTTCCAACGGGTTGTGGCCCGCCAGCAGGTTGCGCAGCGGTCCGCTGAGCTGCGGTTCGGCGAGCACCGCCAGCTCCAGCTGGCGGCGGTTGAGGTCGTTGCCGACGGAGGGGCGGCTGAGGCTGTCGATCAGACCGTTGAGCCAGAGCAGCAGGCTCAGGGCCAGGCTCACCAAGGCCAGCGCCACCTTCCAGCTCGGCGCTGCCCCTTCCGGTCTGCCGCTGGGCCTGTTGGCTGCTGTCACCCTACGCCTGCTCCCTGGAACTGATCAGCGCAGCATCTCATCGTTTGGCTCTGGGCTGAAACCCCACCAAATACGATGACTTTTGCTCAATCCTGCGCCTGTGTCTCTCCGGATCCTGCTGGTTCGCCATGGGTTGAGCAGCTTCAATCTCGAGCACCGCATCCAGGGCCGCGACGATCTCTCCAGCCTCACCGAGGAGGGTGTGAAGCAGGCCCTGGCCACGGGCGAGGCTCTGCGGGATCTAGCGATCACCGCGGCCTACAGCTCTCCCCTGCGCCGCGCCCACGACACAGCCACCGCTCTGCTCGCCGCCCAGGGCGGCGGCCTGGAGCCCCGCCTCGATAACGATCTGCTGGAAGTCGATCTGGCCCCCTGGAGCGGTTTGCTCAGCAGCGAAGCGCAGGAGCGCTTCCCAGAGGCCTACCGCACCTGGAAGCAGCATCCGGAGCAGCTGGTGCTGCAGCGCCCCGATGGGAGCAGCTATGCCCCGATCCCTTCCTTGATGGATCAGGCGCGCCGCTTTGTGGATCGCCTGCTGGCTGAGCACAGCCCCAGCAGCCCCGCAGCGCAGACCGTGTTGGTGGTGGGCCACAACGCCATCCTGCGCTGCCTACTGCTCACCCTGCTGGGTGTGGATGCCAGCGGCTTCCGCCGCCTGCGGGTCGATAACGCTTCCCTCTCGGTGCTCAACCTCAGCGCCGATGTTGAGGGGCATGTTTCGGTGCAGATCGAATCACTCAATGGCACCACCCATCTCCACCCCGAGGTGTGCGGGGGGCGCCTGCCCGCCAAGGGGCCCGGCCCGCGCCTGCTGCTGGTACGCCACGGCGAAACTGACTGGAACCGCCAGGGCCGCTTCCAGGGCCAGATCGATATTCCGCTCAACGAGAACGGCCGCGCGCAGGCCGCCGCGGCCGGCAACTTCCTGCGCAAGGTGTCGTTCCAGCGGGCTTACACCAGCTCCATGGCCCGGCCGCGTCAAACCGCTGAAGGCATCCTCAGCCACCACCCCGGCGTGCCCCTCACCAGCGTGCGCAATCTCGTGGAGATCGGCCACGGCGAATGGGAGGGCTGCCTGGAATCGGAAATTTCCGAAGGTTGGGGTGAGCTGCTGGCGGCCTGGAAGCGCGCGCCAGAAACAGTGCAGATGCCCAATGGCGAAACCATCCACGACGTGTGGGATCGTTCGCTGCGCGGATGGAACACCATCGCCGCCAGCCTCCACAGCGACGAAACGGCTCTGGTGGTGGCCCACGATGCCGTGAACAAAACCATCCTCTGTGCCTTGTTGGGGCTCGGGCCCGCCGACATCTGGGTGGTGAAGCAGGGCAATGGTGGTGTGACGGTGATCGATTACCCCCACGGCCCTGATCAACCGCCGGTGGTGGTGTGTTTGAACCAAACGGCCCATCTTGGGGGTGTTCTGGATCGCACCGCCGCCGGCGCTCTATGACCCCCAACCCCGAGCCGCCGCTGCTGCTGCATCAGGTTCAGCTGCTCGAAGCGGAAGGCGCTGAGCTGCGCCGATGCGATGTGCTGATTCAGGCGGGGCTGCTTACAGCGATTGGCGGTGATGCGCCGGCTCAGGCCAAGGCTTGCGGCGCTCAGGTGCTCGATGCCCAGGCCTGGCTGCTGGCGCCGCCGCTGGTGGATCCCCATTCCGAGCTGGAGGATCCGGCCACTGGATCGGCCGAATCCCTGGCCTCACTGGAGCGCTCGGCTCTTGCCGCCGGCTACGGCACAGTGGCCCTGCTGCCCCGCGCCTCGAGCTGGCGCGATCGGCCTGAGCGGCTGCAGGGTGTGGCACCCTTCGGCGGATTGCAGCTGCTGCTCTGGGGCAGCTTCAGCCATGGCGCCAGCGGTGCTGATCTTGCCCCCCACGGCGATCAGCTGGCGGCCGGTGCCATTGGCCTGGCTGAGGCCGATCAGATACCGCCCCTGGCGCTGCTAGAGCGCGGCCTCAGCCTGGGGGAATGCGGCGATGCACCGGTGCTGCTGGCCCCCCGCGACGCCAGTCTGAGCCAGGGGGGCTTCGTGCGTGAGGGGGTGGAGGCGCTGCGTGCGGGCTGGCCCACCGATCCCTCCATCAGCGAAACCCTGCCGCTGCAAAACCTGCTGGCGATGGCGCGGCGTCATCCCAAGCGGCGGCTGCAGCTGATGAATCTCTCCACAGCCGAGGGTGTGAGTCTGTTGCGGGAGCTGCCGGCCGAGCAGCGCCCCGAGGCCACAGTGTGCTGGTGGCATCTGCTTGCCGATAGCGGCAGCCTCGATCCGATCGCGGAGGGTTGGCGGGTTGTGCCACCCCTGGGAACACCCGCCGATCGCCTGGCACTCCAGCAGGGTTTGGCCGATGGGGTGCTCACCGCGGTGGCCGTGCATCACCAGGCGCTGGATGCCGAAGAGCAGCTGCTGCCTCTGGATCAGCGCAAACCTGGTGTCGCCGGCCATCGTTTCGTGTTGCCCTGTTTGTGGCAGGAGCTGGTGCTGCAACGCGGCTGGAGCGCCGGGCAGCTCTGGCAAGCCCTCTGCTTTGCCCCTGCTCGCCTGCTGGGCCTGGCTTCCCCGAGCCTCAGCCTGGGCAGCGATCAATGGGTGGTGTTCGATCCCAGCCGCCAGTGGCAGCCCAGCAACGACAACTGGGGCCCCCAGGCCGCCAATCAGCCGGCCACGACCGGCACACTCACCGGCCAGCTGCTGGCCAGTGGTCTCATCCCGGAGCTGCGCCGCTGGCCGGTTTCGCTGGCTTGAGTGGATCACTGCTGTTCAGTTCGCCGGCGGTGCCGAGCGGCCAGAACCGCCAGAAGGCCCGGCCGATGATTTCGCTGTCTGGCAGGAATGCACCACCGGGCCAGAAGCGACCATCCCAGCTGTTGCCGCGGTTATCGCCCAGAACCAGCACATGGCCCGGGGGCACCGTGGCGTTCAGCGTGCGGCAGGGGCCCATGCCCTGCGCATCCACCGGGCAGTAGTTGCTCACATAGGGCTCTTTCAGCCGCTGGCCGTTCACCGTTACCTCGCCGCGGGGGTTGATCACCACCTGATCGCCGGCCACCGCCACAACCCGTTTGATGTAGGCATCGCAAGCCGGTTCCTGCAGGCCCGGTACCAGGTTCACCAGGGGCAGGTTCACCAGCAGGCACCGCAGCGGACCGGCCTGGTGGTTGGGCTTGAGCACCGGATCGAAATGGTGCGGGGCGTGGAAGACCACGATCTCGCCGCGTTGCGGGGGGCGGCTGCGGTAGGTGAGCTTTTCCACCAGCAGCCGATCCTGAAGCTGCAGCCCCGGCAGCATTGAGCCCGATGGGATGTAGCGGGCCTCGACCACGGTTTGGCGCACACCGAGGGCGACGCCGAGCGTGATCAGCACGCCCCGCCAGAACACCCAGGGGCTTTCCTGCTGCGGGGCTGCTTGCGGGTCGGGCGTGGGATCGGGCTGCGGTGCGGTCGCGTCTTGGTCGGGGCTGGACAAGGGCTGGAACTGCCGGCAGCAGGTGCAAGTGAGGCAGATTAGGGCCGTTGCCTCCAGCATCAGATGGTTCGTCCGCGTTGGTTGTCGGCCCAGAGGGTCACGGCCTCGCGGCTCTGGTGCCACTGGGATCGGGCTGTGGCCCTGTGGGCTGGGCTGAACCTGCTGCTGGTGCTGTTCGACATCGCCTACATCCCCCTGCGCACGTTCTGGCTGCAACGCAACCTCACGCCGCTGCCCCAGGTTCCCCTGGTGGTGCCCCTCAGCCTGCTGCCCGATCTCACCCCCCTCTACGACCCGGTGAAGGGGATCGAGCCGCATCGCGAAACCCAGGCTTATCTGCAGGCCTTTGAGCGGCTGGATCAGTCCCTACTCGAGGGATCCACGCTCGCCCAGAGCACAGCGCAGCGGCGCCTCCTGGTGGTTCTCACCGAGGCGATGATCAACGAGAACCCGTTTGCCGCCTCTGGCAACAGCGGCACCCTCGAAAAGATCAAGAACCGCCTGCGCCAGCGGGCCGGTAATGATTCAGCCAAGCAGGCGGCCTCCCAGCTGCTCGGTGATCCCTGGCTGCAGCAGAGCAGCTGGCAACAGGAGCGGCGCTTCTGGCAGCAGCAGGTGTTGCCGTTGGTGGCCACGAGCTACTGGCGCTCCATCGATGAGAACGGCCGGCCCACGGATCACTTCTGGCGGATCGACCTGCTGCTCTTCCAGAGCGTGTTCGCCATCGACATCTTGCTGCGCATGCTGCGCATGCGGCGTCGTTTCCCGGGGCTGAGCTGGCGTGATGCGCTGCTGCGTCGCTGGGTTGATCTGCCGTTGCTGCTGCCCTTCTGGCGTTGGATGCGGGTTGTTCCCGTGGTGGAGCGCCTCAGCAAGGCCCGGCTGATCAATGTGGAGCCGCTGCGGGCTGCGGTGAGCCGGGCCGTGGTGTCGTTGCTGGCTCTCGAGCTGTTCGAGGTGCTGGCGCTGCAGCTGGTGGATGGCACCCAGTCGTTGATTCGCTCCTCCCAGTGGCCACGCTGGATCCGCAGCCTGCGTAGCCACCAGAGCGTGAGCGGCGCCGATGAGCAGCAGCTGCTGGATCTCGTGCGCCTCTGGGGGCCGATGGTGCTGGGTCAGGTGACCCCGCGGTTGGCGCCGGAGCTGCAGTCGCTGCTGGGCCATGCCCTGCAGCAGCAGTTGCGGGAGGTGCCCGGTGGCGTGATGGTGCCGGCCGGCATCAGTCGGCAGCTGGCCGGTGGAGTGGTCGACAGTCTGCTGGATCTTTCGCGGGGCACGGCTCAACGCTTGGCCCGCAGCGACGATCGCCAGAGCGCCTTGCTGCAACAGGCCATCGATCGCTTCTGGGAGGAGCTGGCAGCAGCGCTGGAGCAGGCTGGCACCCTCGAGCGCAGCCAGGAGTTGCTCTGCGCGCTGCTGCAGCAGCTCAAGCTCAACTACCTGGCCCAGATGAACCGGGCGGGCATTGATGCACTGATGGATGAGCTCGATGAACTCACCACACCGGTCAGCTCTGGAGAGCCGCCTGCCACTCCTCCAGCTTGAACCCCACGAGCGTTGCTCCCTGCGGGGTGATCGCAAAGGGCCGTTTGATCAACTTGCCATCGGCAGCGAGGGCCGCCAGTGCGGTTGCGTCGTCCATGGCTGCTACTGCGGTGCTGCCTAGGGCCCGGTAGCTCTGGCCGCTGGTGTTGAACAGGCGCTTGCGGCCCAGGCTCTCAAAGGCCGCAAGCAATTCGGCGACACTGGGCGGCTGCTCGGTGATGTCGAGCAGCTCGAGCGTGCCGGCATCCACAGAAAAGCCCTGCAGGGCAAGCCATTGCAGGGCTTTGCGGCAGGTGCCGCACTTGGCGTAGCTGTAGATCCGGAGCCTCTGGCTCACTTGCCGATCAAGCTCTTGAGGGCGCCCACTAGGCTGTTGGAGCCGGAACCAGCACCGGCTTGGGGACGGGTGCGCACGGTGACGTCGCCATTGACACTGGTGCGGCAGCTCAGGCGGTAGTTGGCGGGACGATCAGCCAGGTATACCTGCTCCACATCGCTGCGGGGAGAGAGGTTTTGCATACCTTCCACAACTTCCACAACGCAGGTGCCGCACTGGCCCACGCCACCGCAGGTGTTGAGGTTGTTCAGGCCCTTGTAAGGGTTGATGCCGGCATCGATGGCGGCCTTGCGCAGGTTTGCCCCCTCGATGCATCCGACCTGCTGGCCTTCCTGTTCGAAACGGATGGTGGGCACGGTCGGACGGGGATCTTCGGCGCCGACAAACTTACCTGGCCGCAGCCGATTCCTGCGGCCGATGTTGAGGGCTGACACCAAATCGTTGATGGCCGGGCTCCTTAGCATTGGGGTTCTGGCTGATCAGCGGTGCAGTCCTCCGGTTACGAACGGCTTCAGAGCCAGATGATTCCTGGCTACGGCAGCCTGGCGCGTTTGTCTGTTGCCCTCTTGGCCGCCTCGCCCTTGGCCTCCGGCTCGGGCGCTGAGGTGCTGGTGGCAGGCTGCGGCACAGGTTCTGAGCTCCTGGAAGCCGTAGCCCAACGGCCCGACTGGACCCTCACAGCCCTCGATCCCAGCTCCGAGATGCTCGAGGAGGCACGCCGGCGCCTGGGCGAGCCGGGG
>NZ_JBIPMN010000056.1:0-13932 GCF_044369115.1 Vulcanococcus sp.
GTGGAGGCTCTGGTGGATGCGCCGGGTATGGCGGGCCGCTTCGCAGGCGCATTGTCGGTGCTGGTGTTGCAGTCGCTCCCGGATGACGGCAGCAAGCTCGCTTTCCTCACTGCCCTGGCCCGCTGCCTGAAGCCCGGCGCCCAGTTGGTGCTGGTGGATCTGATGCAAACCAGTCTTCCCTCCTTGGAGGGCCAGTTGGATCAGGCCTGGCGCGGCTTCCAGCGGGCCAGTGGTCTTGAGGATGCGCTGCTGGAGGGCCTTCATCCCATTGGCCTGGCGCGTCTCACCAGCCTGGTGAATGCGGCAGGCTTCGGTGATCCTGCCCGCGTGTTTCAAGCCTTGGGCTTCGAAGGTTTCCTGCTGCAGCGCCTTAGCTGAGCCCGGCGGCGGTGATGCAGCGCTCCAGCAGGGCTGGAACCGCATCGGCATCGAGCCAGCCGTTGATCTCGATCACCCGGCCTTCCAGGCTTTTGTAGGTGCGGAAAAATTCCGCCACTTCCTCGAGTTGGTTTGCCGCGATCTGGCGAATGCTGCGGATGCCCCGCTGGCGCGGGTCGGCGTCGGGAACACACAGCAGCTTGCCGTCGTGGGCCCCGCAATCCACCATGTCGAGGATGCCGATCGGCCTGGCTGCGATCAGGCAGCCCGCAAAGGTCGGTTCATCCATGATCACCATGGCATCGAGAGGGGCTCCGTCTTCCGCCAGGGTGTTGGGGATGAAGCCGTAGTCGAACGGGTAGCGCACGGAGGAGTGCAACACCCGATCCAGCATCATCAGGCCGGCCTCGGCGTTGTACTCGTACTTATTGCGGCTGCCGGCTGGAATCTCCACCATCAGATTCACCAGCCCTGGCGCCGGTGAGGCCTGCAGGCTGCGCAAGTCCATGGGCCGTGGCTGGAGAGATGGCTGTGGGGACCGGGCGGCGATCGCCAATCACGCTCGCCAGGGGCACGACAAGGGTGCAAAAGGCAACGACGAAACCAAACAGTGGAGCTGCCGTGTGGAACAGGCTGCTTGAACTGTAGAGGGGACTAAAGGGGTCGTCCCCGGAATCAGAGCTCTGGCTAGAAGGCTCAGCTGCGGCTTCGCTGGAAGCCGGGAGCGCTGGTTGATCCGAGGGTCGAGGAGTGGGTTCTGAATCCATGCAGGATGTTGGCGTCATTGCATCGACAGGTTGCGATGCAGCGACCGGTCAACGGATCGGCAACTTATTTCCCTCACCTTGGCATTTCCAGGCCGCCTGGCAAGTGGTGAAAACCGCTCAGGCGGCGGGCCGGGCCTGATCGTGCTGATCCCTGCGGCTCTCCAGGGAGGTGGGGCGACCTTCGGTTTCTCCCAACAAGCTGCGGATCGCACGCAGTTCCTCCAAGATCGAGCCCAGCAGCTGTTGCGTGGCCGTTGAGGGCGAGTTGAGCACCTCAACGGTGACTTCTTTGATCCGCAGCACATCGCGTGCAAAGCGAGCGACTTCGTTGGGGTGGAACAGCAGCGGGTCTTTTTGGTCGCTGCGGTATTCCGGATTGAGTTTGCGGGGATTGAAGGGAGGGTTGAGATTGCGCGGATCGGTGTTGGTGTAGCGGTAAACCGAGGCGCGGGATCGGTTCAGGCAGCGCTGAACTTCGTCGATGCCGATCAGGTTGTCGCTGCTTTCGCCAGCAGGCGCCTCGGCGTGCGTGCTGGTGAACTGTGGGCCAGTGAACTGTGCCCCACTGATCTGTGCGCCTCCGCCCATTGCCGTTGCGACCGAATGGGCTTGCATGAGACCTGGATGCGACAGATTGGACGTCTTGCGGAAGTTAGCAGAGTTTTCGCTGCCGAACTGGAAATCTTTCTGCTTTCATCCCTGCGGTGTGGCGCTTCCGCAGCCGGTTGGGGCCTGAGCTCGGTGGTAGCTTCCGGCCTCCTTCGCAGCTGAGCATCCCATGCGCGTCTCCCGCCTGATGCTGGTGACGCTTCGGGATAACCCCGCCGAAGCCGAGATCCCCTCCCACAAGCTGTTGCTGCGTGCGGGCTACATCCGCCGCGTGGGCAGTGGCATCTATGCCTATCTGCCATTGCTCTGGCGGGTGCTGCAGAAGATCTCCGCGATCGTGCGCGAGGAACTGAACGCCACCGGAGCACTCGAAACCCTGCTGCCCCAGCTGCAACCTGCCGAGCTCTGGCAGCGCAGTGGCCGTTGGGCCGGCTACACCGCCGGCGAAGGGATCATGTTTCACCTCGAAGACCGTCAAGGCCGTGAGCTCGGCCTAGGCCCCACCCATGAAGAGGTGATCACCGCGCTGGCTGGGGATCTGCTGCGCTCCTACCGGCAGCTGCCGGTGAACCTGTATCAGATCCAGACCAAATTCCGCGATGAGATCCGGCCGCGTTTCGGCCTGATGCGGGGGCGTGAATTCATCATGAAAGACGCCTATTCCTTTCATGCCGATGAGGCCTGCCTGAAGCACACCTACGCGGCGATGGACCAGGCCTACCGGCGCATCTTCAGCCGTTGTGGCTTGCGGGCTGTGGCCGTGGAGGCGGATAGCGGCGCCATTGGCGGCTCCGCCAGCCAGGAGTTCATGGTGACGGCCGAGGCCGGCGAAGACCTGATCCTGGCCAGTGGCGACGGCCGCTATGCCGCCAACCAGGAGCGTGCGGTGTCAATGCCGGCTGACGCGGTTCCTCTGCCTGGTGGGGCCCGGGCCGGCGGCCTTGGCGACGACCTGCCCACCCCTGCTCAGAGTGCAATTGAGGTGCTCTGCAGCGCCCATGGCTTTGATCCCAGTCAGACCGTGAAGGTGTTGCTGTTGTTGGCTCGCTTCGAAGACAGTTGCCAGCAGCCGCTGCTGGTGAGCCTGCGCGGCGATCAGCAGCTGAATGAAGTGAAACTGGCCAACGCCGTGAGTGCTCGTTGCAGCGCCGATCACGGCACGCTGTTGGAGATCGGCCCGCTCACGGCGGAAGCGGCGGCCAAGGAGGGGCTCGCGCCGATTCCCTTCGGCTTCATGGGGCCGCACCTGGAGGATGCGGTGCTGGCTGGTGCCCGCGGCTGGCAATCCCGTTTTCTGCGCTTGGCGGACGCCACCGCCACCGCGCTGGAGAGTTTTGTGTGTGGGGCCAACAGCCTCGATACCCACCGGGTGGGTGCGAGCTGGGGTGCCCTCTGCCCGGCGCCTGAGAGCCTGGATCTGCGGGCAGCGCAGCCGGGTGATCGCTGCCAGCACGATCCTGAGCAGCAGCTGCAGGCCAGCCGCGGCATCGAGGTGGGCCACATCTTCCAGCTGGGCCGCAAGTATTCCGCCGCCCTCGAGGCCACCTTCACCAACGAAGCCGGTCAGGAGGAGCCTCTGTGGATGGGTTGCTACGGCATTGGCGTCTCGCGCCTCGCCCAGGCCGCTGTGGAGCAGCACCACGATGCCAACGGCATCTGCTGGCCCACCGCCATCGCTCCCTATGAGGTGATTGTGGTGATCGCCAACGTGGCTGATGCCCCGCAGTTGGAGCTGGGTGAAGAGCTTTATGCCGCCTTCCAGGCTGCCGGCATCGATGTGCTGCTGGATGACCGCAGCGAGCGCGCCGGTGTGAAGTTCAAGGACGCCGATCTGCTGGGCATTCCCTGGCGGGTGGTGGTGGGCCGAGGCGCTCCTGATGGACAGGTGGAGCTGGTGCAACGCACCAGCGGCGAGCGCAGCGACGTTCCGGCGACAAAGGTTCTCTCCCAGCTGCAGGTGCATTTGGAGCGTGAACGAGCCGGGCTGCTCTCAGCCTGACGCCATAGGATCCGCCCAACCCTTGCAGGAACTCCATGGCGGCTGGTTGGCGTCAACTCAAAGCAGCCGTCATGGCGGTGTGCCTGTGCCTCTGCCTGATGCTCACAGCCTGCTCCGGCGGAGGACCCCTCACGGGCAACTACGTGGAAGACACCGTGGCTGTCGCCGACACCCTGATGGCCACTATTGCTCTGTCCGCGGATGATCCCGGCCGCAGCGAAGCGGAAACCTCAGCGCGCACGCTCATCAACGACTACATGGCCCGTTATCGGCCGCAGCCGAAGGTGAACGGCCTGGCATCATTTACCACGATGCAAACCGCGCTGAATTCCCTGGCGGGCCATTACGCCAACTACCCCAACCGTCCGGTGCCTGACGCTCTTCGCGATCGCGTTTCGAAGGAGCTCAAGAAAGCGGAAACCGGAGTGGTTCGCGGTGCCTGACCCCAGGCAGTGTCCCAACGTTAATCGCGTTGCAACAGCGGCCTGCGGGCCGCTTTTTTTGTGTCAACACGCTGCATCTGGTGCCGGCACTTTGACGGAGGGCAGCCCGATCTGAGATCCTCTTTGTTTGTGCTTAGAAGCGGCTGCGGGCCGCTGTGTCCTTGGCCAACGTCGTCGTCATCGGTGCGCAATGGGGTGACGAGGGGAAGGGCAAGATCACCGATCTCCTCAGCCGCTCCGCCGATGTGGTGGTGCGTTACCAGGGTGGCGTGAACGCCGGCCACACCATCGTTGTGGACGACAAGGTGCTCAAGCTGCACCTGATCCCCTCCGGCATCCTCTATCCCGACACCGTGTGCTTGATCGGCTCGGGCACCGTCGTGGATCCCAAGGTGATGATCGGTGAGCTCGACATGCTCGCCGAGAACGGTATTGCTGTGGATGGCTTGCGCCTTGCCTCTACAGCCCACGTGACCATGCCCTACCACCGCCTGCTGGATCAGGCGATGGAGAAGCAGCGGGGCGATCGGCGCATCGGCACCACGGGCCGGGGCATCGGTCCCACCTATGCCGATAAGTCGCAGCGCAACGGCATTCGCATCATCGACATCCTCGATGAAGCGCGCCTTCGGGATCGCCTCGCCGGTCCACTGGCCGAGAAAAACGAAACCCTCCAGAAGCTCTACGGCCTCGAGCCGCTCGATTTCGAGGCGGTTGTGGCCGAATACGTGGCCTATGGCCAGCGGCTGGCACCCCACGTTGTGGATTGCACCCGTGCCATCCACCAAGCGGCGCGCGCCCGCCAGAACATCCTGTTCGAGGGTGCCCAGGGCACGCTGCTCGACCTTGATCACGGCACTTATCCCTATGTCACCTCGTCCAACCCGGTGAGCGGCGGTGCTTGCATCGGTGCCGGCGTTGGCCCCACTCTGATCGACCGCGTGATTGGCGTAGCCAAGGCCTACACCACCCGGGTGGGTGAAGGCCCCTTCCCCACGGAGCTGGAGGGCAGCCTCAACGACCATCTCTGCGATCGCGGCGGTGAATACGGCACCACTACCGGCCGTCGCCGCCGCTGCGGTTGGTTCGATGGGGTGATTGGCCGCTACGCCGTTGAGGTGAACGGTCTTGATTGCCTCGCGATCACCAAGCTCGATGTGCTCGATGAGCTCGATGAGATCCAGGTTTGTGTGGCTTATGAGCTCGATGGCCAGCGCATCGAGCATTTCCCCAGCTCGGCTGAAGACTTCGCTCGCTGTCAGCCGATCTTTGAAACCCTGCCTGGCTGGCAAACCTCCACGGCTGATTGCCGCAAGCTCGAGGATCTGCCCCCCACGGCCATGAGCTACCTGCGTTTCCTGGCTGAGCTGATGGAGGTGCCGATCGCGATCGTGTCGCTCGGTGCCGACCGCGATCAGACGATCGTGGTGGAAGATCCGATCCACGGGCCCAAGCGGGCTCTGCTCAGCCGCTGATCCCTCTGATGGCCCTAACCAAAACCCTCGACGTTGTCGGCATCGGCAACGCCATCGTTGACGTGCTCGTGCACGCCGACGACGACCAGCTCGACAACCTGGAGCTCACCAAGGGCACCATGGCCCTGGTGGATGAAGAGCAAGCAGAGCGGCTGTATTCCAGCGTTGGCCCTGGCCTGGAAACCTCCGGCGGTTCCGCTGCCAACACCCTGGCGGGCATCGCTCAGCTAGGCGGCCGCGCTGGCTTCATCGGCCGGGTGCGCAATGACCAGCTCGGCACCATCTTTGCCCACGACATCCGCTCGGTGGGCGCCCGCTTCGACACACCGGCTGCCACGGAAGGGCCATCGACGGCGCGCTGTTTCATCCTCGTGACCCCGGATGCGCAGCGCACGATGTGCACCTATTTGGGTGCCTCGGTGGGGCTCGATCCCGGCGATCTCGATCTCGAGATGGTGGCCCAGGCGAAAGTGCTGTATCTCGAGGGCTACCTCTGGGACAGCGATGAAGCCAAGCGCGCCTTCATCGCCGCCGCTGAAGTGGCCCGCGCCAATGGCGCTGAGGTGGCCCTGAGCCTCTCCGATGCCTTCTGCGTGGAGCGCCACCGCGACAGTTTCCAGGAGCTGGTGGATGGCCATGTGGACATCCTGTTTGCCAACGAGATGGAGATCACCTCCCTCTACAAGGCCAACAGCTTCGAGGAGGCGGCCGAACAGGTGCGCGGCCGTTGCCGCATCGCAGCCCTCACCCGCAGTGAGCTGGGTTCCGTGATCCTCAACGGCAGCGGCACCCACGTGATCGAGCCGGTGAAGCTCGGCCCCCTGGTGGACACCACGGGTGCCGGCGATCTCTATGCCGCTGGTTTCCTCCACGGCCACACCCAAGGTGAATCCGTGGAAACCTGCGGGCGCCTCGGGTCGCTATGCGCGGGTCAAGTGGTGACCCAGCTGGGTCCCCGGCCCCAGGTGGATCTGCGTCAGCTGATGGCACAGCACTCGCTCAGCCAGGCCGCGTAGGCCTCACCGGCTCCGGCCGGCCAGATCAGCCATTGCGGCGTGCTGTAGCTGTGCAGCTCCCGCACCGCCTCCTCCAAGGCTGCCGCAAGGGTTGGGTGGCTTTTGATCAGCACCTGCACCTCGTTGCTCCTCTCGATCTGCCCCTGCCAGCGGTAGATCGAGGTCACCGGTTTGAGGGCCACGCAGGCGGCCAGCTGCCGCTCCACCAGGGTGGATGCGAGCTGCTCCGCAAGCTGCTGGTTGGCTTCTGTGGTGAGGGCCAGGATCGCGGAGTTAGCCAATGGTGTGATCCAGACGGGGCTCAGGGTTGGCCCAGCTTCTCCAGCAGAGCCGCCATCGGCAACCCGGGGGCATCGGTTGGCCGGCGCAGCAACAGCAGCGGTAGCTGCAGCCGCCAGCACACCTGCCGCCAGATCTGCTCGCTGCGGCCGCCCCCCTGGCGGCAGAGCACCCGATCGATCTGCCAGCGCCGGCAGAGCGCTTCTTCCAGCTGGCCTTCGCCGCTGGTATCCGGCCGCAGGCAGGCGATGTGGTGATCGGGCAACCCGGCGGCTCGCGCGGCCTGGAGGCTGCCGGGCTGATCTAGCACCCGCGCAAAGTGCCGGCAGTGCGGGGTGGCGGCGATGGCTGCCGGCAGCTGGCGGGCGCCGATAGCCAGCAGCAGATGTTCTCCAACCAGCTTCAGGCCGCTCAGGGCTTCAGTCTGCTCCAGCAGCGCTAGCTGCTCACCAGGCCGGGTTTCACTGGCTTCGCGTCGATCCAGCCGCAGCAGCGGTTGATCGAGCTGGCGGCAGAGCCTCTCCAGCCTGGCACTGATCTCCAGCGCAAAGGGATGGGTGGCATCCACCACCCAGCGGGGCGCCAGCTGCCGCAACTGCTGCTCGAGCTCGGCATCGCTGCTGCAGGTGCCCACCTGAAAGTGCAGGCTTGGGTGTGGGCGGTAGGCCCGCGTGGCTGCAGCGGTGACCACGCTCACCAGTACCTGCCAGCCCCGAGCTAGTAGGGCTTGGGCCAGGGGCGGCCCTTCGGCCGTGCCGGCGAACAGCCACACCCACTGTTCAGCGGGAAGGGCCCTCTGGTGCAAAACCGGCCCGTGCATCAGGATGTGGCCCCTTGCCTGTGAACGCTGCCGTGAACCATTGCTTGCTGGAGGTGGAGGTGCTGGAGGCGCCCCAGGTGCGCTACACCCAGGACAACCAAACTCCGGTTGCGGAGATGTCGGTGCAGTTCGATGGGCTTCGCCCCGATGATCCGCCGGGGCAGCTGAAGGTGGTGGGTTGGGGCAGCCTCGCGCAGGACCTGCAGAACCGTGTACAGGTGGGGCAGCGCCTAATGGTGGAAGGCCGGCTGCGCATGAACACCGTCACCCGTCAAGACGGGGTGAAGGAAAAGCGCGCTGAGTTCACCCTCTCGCGCCTGCATTCGGTTGGCGGCAGCAGCGCTGGCGCCCCCATGGCGGCGAGTGCCGCTGCACCCATGGCTGCTAGCCGCCCTCCCGCCGCGGCACCTGTTCGCGCGGCAGCGCCGGCTCCCGTGGCACAGCCAACCCCCCCGGCTTGGAATGCCTCTCCGCTGGTGCCCGATCTGCCCGAGGGTGAGGACGAGATTCCGTTCTGATCGCTCAGCGGTTGCCGCCCAGGTTGAGCTTCTCCTGGGCCTGCTCGAGCACCTGCCCCAATTCCCGCTCGAGGGCGGCCAGGTCGAGCCGCAGCTCCGGCCAGCGGCCCCCATCGATCTGTTGCAGAAGCCAGAGCCGATCGGCGCGCAGCCGCTCCACCAATTCGGCGGTGCTCACCTCTTCGCTGCTGACATCTTCGCTGCTGCAATCTTCGCTGCTGAAATCTGCAGTGCCGGGCTCTTCACTGCTCGGCTCTCCGGCGCTGCCCGCGCTGACCGAAGATGAGGCCATGCTTTCCATCGTTTCCCCCGGCAGCCTAGTCACGATTGCCGGGGCCTCCCTCTCGGTGATCGGCTGGATCGGCTACGCCACCGGCAACCCCAATCTCAGTCTGCCCACGATCTTCTACGGGATTCCGATCCTGCTGGGGGGCTTGGCGCTGAAATCCTCCGAGTTGCCCCCGGCGCAGTTGGTGCCCCCCTCCGCGGAAGCCACCGCTCTGCGCGATGCGCCCGCGAGCCAAACCCTGCGCAAGTTGGTGAAGGATGTGACCCGTTGGCGCTACGGGCAAAAAGCCCATCTTGAGAGTTCCCTTGAAGCCCTCAAGCTTTGGGATGAGGACGCACCGCCCCAGCTCGAGAGCGTGACCGAACTGGCTGTGGAGGGGCGCTATGGGCTGGCGATGCGCTTCCGCACCGAGGGCGTTCCGTATGAGCGTTGGCAGGAAAAGCGCGAGCGCCTGGGCCGTTTCTTTGACAAGGGGCTTGAGGCTCGTCTCAGCCAACCTGCCAGCGGTGAATTGCTGCTCGAACTGCTACCCGTCCAGACCGCTTGATTGATGTCCATCTCTATTGAGCACGATCGCAGCGATGCCCTGAGGGTGTCGGTTCTCAGCGAAGCCCTTCCTTACATCCAGCGTTTTGCCGGCCGCCGTGTGGTGGTGAAGTACGGCGGGGCGGCCATGGTGCGGGCGGATCTGCGCGATGCGGTGTATCGCGATCTGGTGCTGCTCGCTTCCGTGGGCGTGAAGCCCGTGGTTGTGCATGGCGGTGGACCTGAGATCAACGACTGGCTCGGCCGGCTGCAGATCGAGCCCCAGTTCCGCAATGGCTTGCGGGTCACCACCCCTGAAACCATGGATGTGGTGGAGATGGTGCTGGTAGGCCGGGTCAACAAGCAGATCGTGAATGGTCTCAACCGCCTGGGTGCTCGTGCCGTGGGCCTCTGCGGTAGCGATGGTGCCCTGGTGCGGGCCCGCACCTATGGCGACGGCAGCAATGGCCTGGTGGGCGACGTGGCGGCGGTGGATCCCTCAGTGCTCTTCCCGTTGCTGGATTCGGGCTACATCCCTGTGATCTCTTCGGTGGCGGCCGATGCCGATGGCCAGGCCCACAACATCAATGCCGACACCGTGGCGGGTGAACTGGCGGCAGCCCTGCAGGCCGAGAAGCTGATCCTGCTCACGGATACCCCCGGCATCCTGCAGAACCGCGAGGATCCCGCCTCGTTGATCCGCTCGGTCACCCTGTCTGAGGCGCGGGGCCTGATCGCCAGCGGTGTGGTGGCCGGTGGCATGACCCCGAAAACCGAATGCTGCATCCGCGCCCTGGCCCAAGGCGTGTCGGCGGCTCACATCGTGGATGGCCGTACCCCCCACGCCCTGCTGCTGGAGGTCTTCACCGACGCCGGCATCGGCACGATGGTGGTGGGCAGCACCCAGCCTCGCTAGCCGGTCCGTGCAGCAGCCTGAGTTCGATTCCCTCGACGCGCTCAGCGAACCAGCCCGTTTGGCGCTAGAGCGGGGTGACTATGGCCGCTGCCAGCAGCTCCTGGTTCCCCTGATGGAGCAGTATCCCGCCAGCAGCCCCTTCGGTGGGCAGCTGCGGTTGCTCTTGGCCACGGCCCAGATGGGGCAGGGCAACAGCGCTGCTGCTGCTGCCACCTGCCGCAGCCTGCGGGCTTGCCGCGATGCCAGCTTGCGCAGTCAGGCCAAAGACCTGCAGGAGGTGTTGGAGGCTCCAGCTTTGGAGCGGCCGCGGGAGTGGTCGATGACCTTGCCGCCGCTGGGAGAGGTGCAGCCCTTGGAGGGGCAGGTGCAGGCGCTGGCGCGCCGCCGCCGGAAGCTCCCACCGCCACCGCCTGCTCCCCCAACCGGACCCACCAGCGCGCCCCTCGGGTTTGCCCTGCTGGCGGTGGTGCTGCTGCTGCTCACGGTCCTGCTCGGGGGGTGCGTGGATGTGGATACCTCGCTGCGTTTCACCGCACCTGGACGCCTGCAGATCAGCCAGACCAGCCAATCGAGCACCGGGCATCCGTTGCCGTGGCAGCAGCAGCTGGCTGCTTCTCTCCAGTCCACCCGCTGGACGCTGCGCCAAGACCATGGCCAATTGAGCCTGAAGGCACCGGCGCTTCCCGCTCAGCAGGCCCTCGATCTGCTGGCAGCCACCTTTGCGCAGGGGGCTGCCCTCGCTGCGGTGGAACTGCCCCCGCCTCAATTCAGCCTGCGGGAGCGCAACTGGTTGCTGGGGGTGAGGCAGGAGTTCCGCTGCAGCCTCGACCTGCGGAGTGTGCAGGCCTTGCCTGGGCTGGATCTGAAACTGACGCTCGCCCCCTTGCCCCAGCGGGCGATCCGCAAGGTTGAGCCCCATGCGGTGCAGGCCCTGCCAGCGCGTCAGGGCCGCCCCTCCACTCTGGTCTGGCCGTTGCAGCCCGGTGCCCTGAACCAGCTGGAGCTGTCGTGCTGGCGTTGGAGCCGCCTGGGGGTGGGAGCAGTGGTGATTGCGCTGCTGTTGGGCTTGGTGGCCCTGCTGCAACGGCTCAAGCTGGCAGCTGGCTTTGGCCTGCCCCAGTTGCCCGCCTAGAGCTCCAGCGGATCAGGATCGATCGCGAGTGAGACATCCCGCGGCAGCAGTGAACGAAGCTCGCTTTCCATCGGCACGGGCAGCAGCCCATTCGCGGGCCCACGCAGCAGCAGCTGCCAGCGGCAGTTGCCGGCCACCCGTGCCACCGGTGCTGGAGCCGGCCCGATGATCAGCCAGCCCAGCGCTTCGCTGCGGGGGCGGATGTGCTCTGCCAGCAGGGAAGCAGCGGTTGCCGTGCGGCTGGCGGAGGGCCCTGCCAACCGCAGCAGGCAGGCCCGGCTGAAGGGCACCAGGGCGGCGGACTTCCGCTCCGCCAATTCCTCCCGCAGAAAGGCCTCGTATCGCCCATCCACGAGATGGCGGATCACCCGGTGCTCTGGGCTGTAGGTCTGCACCAGCACCTCACCAGGTCTTTCACCCCGCCCAGCCCGGCCCGCCAGCTGCAGGAGCAGCTGCAGGCACTCCTCGGCGGCCCGTAGATCGGGGCGATGCAGCAGGCCATCGGCGGCGAGTACTGCGGCGAGCGTGACCTGGGGTAGATCCATCCCCTTGGCCAGCATCTGGGTGCCCACCAGCACATCCGCTTCGCCGGCGGCAAAGCGCTCTAGCAGGAGTCGGTGGCCATCGCGGCCGCGGGTGGTGTCGCGATCGAAGCGCAGCAGCCGCAGCCCTTCCAGCTCCTGCTCCAGGTGCTCCAACACCTGTTGCGTGCCGGCGCCGAAGGGCTTGAAGGCTGTGGAGCCGCAGGCCATGCAGCGTGAACGGATCTCAGCGCGGTGGTCACACCAGTGGCAGCGCAGCCAGGAGCGCTCCCGCTGGCGGTGCACCGTGAGGGCTACATCGCAGTGGGGGCACTGCACCACCTCACCGCAGCTGCGGCAGCTCAGAAAGCTGCTGTAGCCGCGGCGTGGCACGAGCACCACCGCCTGGCCGCCGCTGCCGGGCAGGGCCTCGAGGCGCTCCATCAACGGGCGGCTCACCAGGCGCCGGTGTCCCTCTGCCAGCTCCTGCCGCATGTCCACCACGTGCACGGGCGGAAGCGCCCGCCCTCCGATGCGCCGCGGCAGCTGCAGCAGCTGGCAGCGGGGTTGCGGCCCCTCGCAGGCCATCCAGGTTTCCAGACTCGGGGTGGCGGATCCGAGCAGGAGGCGCGCGCCGCAGGCTTGAGCTCGCAGCGCCGCCACATCCCTGGCGTGGTAACAGGGCATCGGGCTGTCCTGCTTGTAGGAGCGGTCGTGCTCCTCATCCAGCACGATCAAACCCAGGTTGTTGAGGGGGAGAAACACCGCGGAGCGGGTTCCCACCACCAGCAACGGCTCGCCGTCCTGCAGGCAGCGGCGCCAACTGTCGATGCGCTGGCCGTCGCTGCAGCCCGAGTGGTACTCCACCACCCGATCGCCAAAACGACGCCTGCAGCGATCCAGCAACTGGGGAATCAGGCCGATTTCTGGGGTGAGCACCATCACCGAGCGCCCCTGCTCCAGGTGTTGTGCAGCGGCCTGGAGATACACCTCCGTTTTGCCCGCTCCCGTGACGCCCCACAGCAACAGCTGTTGGCCGGGGCCTGCGGCGTTGAGGGCGTTCAGGGCGACCTGCTGGTCTTGGGTGAGGGGTTGCGGCTGCTCCAGCACAGCGCTGGCCAAGCTGCCGCTGGCAGATCGGCCACTGAAGGCGCGCGAGCCGCGGCTGATCAACCCCCGCTTCACCAGCGCATCGGCCACGCTGCGGCCCACCCCCACCTGGCTGAGCACCTGCTGCTGCCAACCGCAGCCGCTCTGGGTTTGCAGGTGTTTGAGCAGTTGCGCTTGGCTGGGGCTGAGCTCGCTTGGGCATTGGCTGCGGCCGGGATCGGTGAGTTCAAGCCACAGCTGCTGGCGCCCGCCGCGGGCTTTGCCGATTTTGCGTTGCCCAAGCCAGCCTGGCGGGAGGGCTGTTTTGAGCGTGCGAAACAGGCTGGTGCGGCACTGCTGCGCCACCGCTTCGATCAACTGCTGCCAGCCGGGATCCACGGCGGCGCTTTGGTGCAGCGATTCGATCGGCTGGAGCTGGCGGCTGGAGAGCTCGCGTGGGGGGGCGTTGAGAAGCTCCACCACAAGGCCGATATGGCGCTGGCCGCGCAGACGCACCTGCACCAGATCGCCGCAGCCCAGTTCGAGAGCCTCGGGATTGGTGTAGGTGAACACCTGGCCCTCCCGGCCCGCTTCAAGCCATACCTGCAGCCATCGGACGGCCCTGCGATCCTGCTGGGGGTTCACGTGCGGGGGCTCGCTCGCTGAACTGTCGCCCAGGCTTGCAGAGCTGACAGCCATTTCTTAAGATGGGATTGTTGAACAGTCCAGAGGGCTGTAGTCGGAACCCGGCAGAGTTCCGTCCAGCGGGAAGATCCGAGGTTCGCCAGTCTTTGTCCTGAGCGCCCGGTCTGCGACCACCCCTGACAGCGTTGCCTGGGCTTCTGCCCGCCAGTTCCAGCTTCCGTCAGCCCGCTTCCCGCCCACCGTCCCCGCCCACCGTATTGAAAGTCCGGGGATTCGCTCCTCCTGCTTGCTTCAACCCTGAATCTGAGCACCTGTCCGCCCAAGAGTCGTTTGGCTCATGGTCCGATTGGTGAAAACCGTTGAGAGCACCAGGCTGAGCGATCCCTCCCGTTGTCGCCCGAACTGTCCTTGGAGCTGCTGAACCCTGGGTACGGCAGTTAATCGAATTGGTTGGTGTGAATCCTGTTTCGACCCACCACTCCCTCGTCTCCTGATTCGGGTTTGTCCTGTT
>NZ_JBIPMN010000138.1:0-7320 GCF_044369115.1 Vulcanococcus sp.
CCGGTGCTGCCCAGCACCACCACCACACCGCCGGTCATGTATTCGCAGCAGTGATCTCCGGCGCCTTCCACCACGGTGCGGGCACCGCTGTTGCGCACCGCGAAGCGCTCACCTGCGCGGCCCAGGGCGAAGAGCTCGCCGCCGGTGGCGCCGTACAGGCAGGTGTTGCCCAGGATCACCTGGCTGCCGGGATCACGGCCACCGGCGGGAGGCACCACGGTGATTCGGCCACCGTTGATGCCTTTGCCCACGTAGTCGTTGGCTTCGCCCACCAGGCGCACATTCATGCCCTGCACGGTGAACGCCCCGAAGCTCTGGCCTGCGGCACCTTCGTAGGTGAGATCCAGCTGGCCCTGGAAGCCGGTGTTGCCATGGCGGGCAGCAATCTCACCGCCGAGACGAGCGCAAACACTGCGATCGGTATTGATGATCGGCAGGGTGCGGGCCAGACGACCGTGGCCATCGATCGCGGCCATCAGCTCGGCATCGGCGAGCAGTTGGTCTTCGAGGATCGGGCCATTGCCGTGGGCTTCAGCGTCGTGCTGGAGCCAGCTGCGATCAGCCGCCTGCGGAATCGGATCGAGTAGGGAGGAGAGATCGATCGCTTTGGTTTTGGCCAGCTGCACAGCGCGGGGCTGCAACAGCTCGGTACGACCGATCAGCTCCTCAAGGCGCGCCACACCCAGCACGCTGAGGAGCTGACGCACCTCCTCGGCCACGAACAGGAAGAAGTTCACCACGTGCTCGGGGATGCCGGTGAAGCGCTTGCGCAGCGCCTCCTTCTGGGTAGCCACCCCCACCGGGCAGTTATTGGTGTGGCAAACGCGGGCCATGATGCAGCCCTCGGCGATCATCGCGATCGAGCCGAAGCCGTATTCCTCAGCACCGAGCAGGGCGGCGATGATCACATCCCAGCCGGTCTTGAGGCCGCCATCGGCGCGCAGCAGCACGCGATCGCGCAGGCCGTTTTCCAGCAGCGCCCGGTGCACCTCGGTGAGGCCGAGCTCCCAGGGGCCGCCGGCGTGCTTGATCGAGCTCAGCGGCGAGGCGCCGGTGCCACCGTCGTGGCCGGAGATCTGAATCACATCGGCGTTGGCCTTGGCCACCCCGGCGGCGATGGTGCCGATCCCGATCTCGGCCACCAGCTTCACGCTCACCTTGGCGGCGGGGTGCACCTGGTGGAGGTCGTGAATCAGCTGCGCCAGATCCTCAATTGAATAGATGTCGTGGTGGGGCGGGGGCGAGATCAGCGCCACGCCGGGCTTGCTGTTGCGCAGCCAAGCGATGTAGGGATCCACCTTCGGACCGGGCAGCTGACCGCCCTCGCCGGGCTTGGCCCCCTGGGCCACCTTGATCTCCAGCTGCTTACCGCTGCGCAGGTATTCGGGAGTGACCCCGAAGCGACCCGAGGCGATCTGTTTGATGGCGGAGCAGGCGGTGTCGCCGTTGCGCAGGCCCTTGATCGTGGGCAGGGTGGCGGAGCGGCCTTCGCCATCCACATCGCTGAGGGTGTGGAAGCGGGCCGGATCTTCGCCGCCCTCGCCGCTGTTGCTCTTGCCGCCGATGCGGTTCATCGCCACAGCGAGCACCTCATGGGCTTCGCGCGAGAGGGCGCCGAGACTCATGCCACCGGTACAGAAGCGGGCGCAGATGCTCTCCACGCTCTCCACTTGATCGAGGGGCAGAGGCGCGGCAGCGGGCTTGAGCTCCAGCAGATCCCGCAGGGCCGTGACCGGCCGGTTCTCCAGAAGGGTTTTGTAGGTGGAGAAGTGGTCGTAGCCAGGGCCTGCCTCGACAGCCGCATGGAGGGCCTTGGCCATCTCCGGGCTGTTGAGGTGGTATTCGCCACCGGTGCGGTACTGCACAAAGCCCATGAACTCGAGCTTGGTGCGGTTGAGCTCGGGGAAAGCCTTGGCGTGGAAGCTCAGGGTTTCGCTCGCCAGCTCGCTGAGGCTCAGGCCGGCCACGCGGCTGGTGGTGCCCTTGAAGGCCAGCTCGATCAGATCGGCACCGATGCCAATCGCTTCGAAGATCTGAGCGCCGTGGTAGCTGGCCAGCAGCGAGATTCCGATCTTGGAGAGGATCTTGCGCAGGCCATCTTCCAGGGCCTTGCGCACGTTGGCCTGCACCAAATCTGCGGTGAGGGCGGGGAGCTTGCCGCGCTCGACGTTGGTTTGCACCTTGGGCTGCGCCAGCCAGTGGCGCGCCGTTTCCCAGGTGAGCCAGGGGCACACGGCGCTGGCGCCGAAGCCGATCAGGCAGGCCAGGTGATGGGTGCTCCAGCACTGGGCTGTGTCGGCCACCATGGAGGTCTGCAGGCGCAGGCCGAGGTTGAGCAGGTGGTGGTGCACCGCACCCACCGCCAGCAGCGGCGGGATGTAGGTGGTGGTGGCGGTGATGCCCCGATCCGAGAGCACCAGGATCTGGCTGCCGCCGCGCACGGCGGCCTCAGCCTCCGCCTTGAGCCGCACCACAGCCGCCGCCAGGCCCGAAGGCCCATCGGTGATCGGCATCAGGGTGGAGAGGGTGCTGCAGGGGATGCCCTGCTGAGCCACGGCGGCCAGCTCCGCCTCATTGAGGATGGGGCTATCGAGATGCAGCGCTGCTGCGGCTGACGCCTGGGGCTGCAGCGGTGAGCCGCGCTTGCCCAGATGCATCTCCAGACTCATCACCAGCTTTTCCCGCAGCGGATCGATCGGCGGGTTGGTGACTTGCGCGAAACGCTGTTTGAAGTAGTCGTAGAGCAGGTGCGGCTTATCGGAAAGCACCGCCAGGGGGATGTCGTCGCCCATGCAGTAGGTGGGCTCCTTGCCGGCGCCGGCCATGTCTTCGATCACTAAATCGAAGTCTTCGGCGGTGAAGCCAAAGGCCGTTTGCAGCTGCAGCAGCTCCAGATCGCCGAGGTTGCGCTCCTGGGCCCAGGGCTGAGCCTGGAGGCTGCGGCGATGCTCAGCCAACCACTGGCCATAGGGGTGGCGCCCGGCCACTTCCTGCTTCACATCCCAGTTGTGCAGCAGGCGGCCGTTCTCCAGATCCACCGCCAACATCTGGCCTGGGCCGAGGCGGCCCTTTTCGATGATGCGACTCTCCTCAAGCTCCACAACGCCAGTTTCCGAGCCCATCACCACGAAGCCGTCGTTGGTGATGCAGTAGCGGGCGGGCCGCAGGCCGTTGCGATCCAGGGTGGCGCCAACGCTGCGGCCATCGGCGAACACCAGCAGAGCGGGGCCATCCCAGGGCTCCTGGGTGCAGGCGGAATATTCGTAGAAGGCCTGGATCTCAGGCTTATCGGCGAGCTCGGGCTGGTCGCGGAAGGCCTCCGGCACCAGGGTGAGCAGGCTCTCGGTGATCGGCCGGCCACTGCGTACCAGCAGCTCGAGGGTGGCATCGAGATTGGCGGAATCGCTGAAGGCCGGATTCACCACCGGCTTGAGGTCGGCGGCGGCATCGCCCCACACCGCATCGAGATCGGCCTCGGAGGCACGGGCCCAGTTGAGGTTGCCCAGCAGGGTGTTGATTTCGCCGTTGTGGCCGAGCAGCCGCATCGGCTGGGCCAGGGGCCAGCGGGGCAGGGTGTTGGTACTGAAGCGGCGGTGATACACCGCGAAGCTCACGGCGAAGCGCTCATCGCGCAGGTCGCCATAGAAGGCGGAGAGCACCTCCGAGCGCACCATGCCCTTGTAAACAACGGTGCGGCCGCTCAGAGAAGCGAAATACAGATCGCCAGGACCTGCGCCCCAAGCGGCGCGAGCGCGATCGCCGCAGCGGCGACGCAGGCGGAAAAGCAGCGATTCGAGCGCATCGCCAGCCTCGGAGGCGCCGATCAGCCACTGCTCAATCACTGGAGCCGTGCCACGGGCCAACGGGCCGAGCACCGCCAGATCCACCGGAACGGCTCGCCAACCCAGGCTGCTCAGGCCCAGCTTGGCGGCTTCCTCAGCGCAGAAGGTTTTGGCCTGCTCGCGGCGAGCGGCATCGGCAGGCAGAAACACCATCCCCAGGCCGCGAGGGCCCGCGGCCGCCGCGGCGGCCTCCGGCCACACCGCATCGAGATAGCTCCAGGGGATGCCGCAGAGCACGCCGGCTCCGTCACCGGAATCACCGTCGCCGCCGCAACCGCCGCGGTGCTCCATGCAATCGAGGCCGCGCAGGGCTTGCCGCAGCACCCAATAGCTCGATTCACCCTTCAGGCTGGCCAGAAAACCCACGCCGCAGGCATCCTTCTCGCCCGCCACCGCCGCCGGCGCTGGGGTGTCGCGATGGGGCCATTCGGGGCGAGAAAACAGCGACATAACCCGGCGACAACCTGTTGCTTGTTGGTCCAGCGCAAGAGCGAACCAACCACCGGCAAACGGTGGCCACCAAGGGGCGGATCCGCACAAGTTGTGCGCCGCAACCGCTGCCTTGGCCCTGATTCGCCCGGCCTACGGCCGCGCTGCGAACTGCCAATCCTAGGAGCTGGTATTCCCTATGCGTAGCCAACAGCCTGGGCGGTGCCAACAGCCCTGGTGACGCCCACAGCCTGGGCGCTGCCAAACAGGCTCGCTAGCGTGGCCCGGCCTGCCTCCGCTGTTGGATGCCCACCTTGCCGGCGCTGGCGGCTCTGCTCCCCGGCATCCCCCTCACCCCGCCGCCGCCCCTGCCGGCACCCGCTCCGCGCCCGGCGCTGCACCGCCGGCCTGCACCTGCAAGCAAGGCGCGGCTTCAGGGCACAAGCATCCGCATCAACGGCCTACGCCAGCAGGCACTGTGGCTTCAAGACGCAGGCGCGCTCTGGCTACCGCTCGAGGTGCTCGAAGGCCAGCTGGGGGTGAGCCGCAGCCCAGGCGCCAACGGCAGCATCGACCTGGAGTGGTTCGGCCAGAAGCTCTCGCTGAGCGCCGATCGCCAGCGCAGCCTTGAAGACGAGGTGGCCGTGCCGGTGAACGGCCTGCTGGAAGCCGTGGGCGTAATCGCTCGCACCGAAGGCCAGGTGCTCAACTTGCAGCTGCCGCCGCGCCCGCTGCAGGCGATCCGCTGGAGCAACCAGGGGGTGAGCGGCCAACGCGTGGTGCTTGATCTGAGTGCGCCGGCGCTGGTGCGCAGCGGCGAGGGGCGCCTGCTCATCGGCGCCGAGGCCAGCGCGCCGCAGCTGGAGCAGCTCAAGCAGCTGGGGCTGAGCCCAAGCCAGCGCAATGGTTGGCTGAGCGTGCAAATCCCCCGCGATGGGGAACGCCTCAGCCTGGGCGGGCCCTGGCGACTGGTTCTGGATCTGCCGGTTCTCGAGGATGGCTCCCCAACCAGAGCAACCACCACTCCGGCCCCAGCCCCGGAGCGCGACCCGCGCCTGGTGGCTCTACAGAACCAGGGGCTGAAGCTGGAGCGCCGCGTCGGCCGGATCGGCTCTCGGCAGGTGCTGATCAACAGCGTGCGCCTCGATCCCCGCCAGGTACCCCTGGAGCTCCGCCCGCTCAACCGCAGCGATGGCATGCAGGGCTTGAGCAGCCTCAGCCAACTAGCCCGCCAGGAGCAGGCCCTAATTGCCATCAACGGCGGCTACTTCAACAGGGTCAACCGCCTGCCGCTCGGGGCGATGCGCGAGCAGGGGCGCTGGCTCTCAGGGCCGATCCTCAACCGTGGCGCGGCGGGCTGGAAAGCCGGCGAGCTGCCCCGCTTCGATCGGCTGATGCTGGTGGAAACGATCGAAGACAGCCAGCGCCAGCGCTGGAGCATCACCACGGTGAACAGCGGCTACGTGCAGAAGGGGCTGGCTCGCTACACCGCCGACTGGGGCAGCCGCTACCAACCGATCACGGGCACCGAGATGGGGGTTCTGGTGCGCAACGGTGTGGTGCAGCAACGCTATGAAGTGGGCGCCATGCCCCCCGGCGTTCCCCTGCGTGAGGGCGACTTATTGATCGTGGCGCGGGGCGGGGTGAGCGTGCCCTGGCAGAGCGGTGAGCGGCTCACGCTGCAGAGCCGCTCCACCAGCCCGGTGGGCGAGCAGCCCAACGTGCTCGGCGGCGGGCCGCTGCTGCTGCAGAACGGCCGGGTGGTGCTCAATGGCACCGCCGAGGGCTTCAGCTCAGGCTTCCTCGCCCAGGCAGCGCCACGCACGGTGGTGGCCAGTGATGGCCGGCAACTGTGGCTGATCACGCTGCAAGGGGTGAACAATGCAGGCCCCACGCTGATGGAAACAGCCCTGCTGATGCAGCAAGAAGGCCTTCAGGACGCCCTCAACCTCGATGGCGGCAGCTCCACAGGCCTTGTGTTGGCTGATGTGCACACCGTGAAGGGCCGCGGTGTGGCGGCGGCGGTGCACAACGGGCTGGGGCTGGTGCCGCGGCTCGAGCAGGCCCGCACAGATGCCCGCACAACGGAACGCCCCTGAGGCACGGCCCTGACACACTGAGGCGATCGCCTCAAGCTTCCGCCATGCCCAAGGGCCACAGCCTGCGACTCACTGCAGCGGCAGCCGCCGAACTGGGACGCCAAGCGGCTGTGGCCGGCACCCCCGGGATGATGCATCTCGATCTGGTCGACGGCAGTTGTGAGCGCTGGGTGATCCGGATCAGGCCAGGTCACCTTGCCGGAGTGGCAGTGGCCCGGGCCGATGGCATCACCTTGTTTGCCCCTGGCGATCAGTGCGAGCGGCTGGGAAGCCTGGAGCTCGACTATCGCGGCGACCTCAGCGGCGGCGGCTTCCTGGTGCGGGCGGGCCGCGAGCTGCGCATCTGCGCGTGTGGCGCCGCCTTCGGCCCCGCTGAAGAGGCGACGGGGATGGGGGTGCACGCGACAAAGTAAGGTGGCGGATTGTCGCCACGGCCGGATTTTCCGGCCTCCCGTAACCGGCCCTCGATGCCCACGATTCAGCAGCTGATCCGCAGCGAGCGGCAGCGCCTTACCCGCAAGACCAAGTCGCCTGCCCTGCGCGCCTGCCCCGAGCGCCGTGGTGTGTGCACCCGCGTGTACACCTCCACTCCGAAGAAGCCCAACTCGGCGCTGCGCAAGGTTGCCCGTGTGCGTCTCACCTCCGGTTTCGAGGTCACGGCTTACATCCCCGGCATCGGCCACAACCTTCAGGAACACTCCGTGGTGATGATCCGCGGCGGTCGTGTGAAGGATCTGCCCGGTGTCCGCTACCACATCATCCGCGGCACGCTTGATACCGCCGGCGTGAAGGATCGCCGTCAGTCGCGCTCCAAGTACGGCGCCAAGACGCCCAAGGATTGATACCTATCCATCCGTAGCCGTTTCCTGATTCCCTTCCCCCAGGTCTATGTCACGCCGCAACGCCGCCGAGAAGCGTCCGATCCTGCCGGATCCTCAGTTCAACAGCCG
>NZ_JBIPMN010000269.1:0-22085 GCF_044369115.1 Vulcanococcus sp.
TCCGGTGATGACGGTGAGCTGAGAGGGAACGGAGAAGGAGACGTCACCAGCGGAGCCGCCGTTACCACCGGCGCCGCCCATCGCGAAGGAAGCGGAGGCTTGGAGGGACGCGTTGCCTCCGCCGCTGGCTGTGTTGGTGACAGAGCCTGCTGAACCGCCACCACCGCCGACGGATTGGGCAAAGAAGCCGATGGAGCCATCACCTTGGGTTTGGATGCCACCGGTGATGGAGCCAAAGACATCACCAGCAGCCCCGGCGTTGCCACCAGATCCAGAGAGTGCAGCTGATGCACCGAAGGAGAAGGAGGAATTGGCGGTTTCAGCGTTCGCGGAGGCGTTGGAGGTGACTGCCCCCCCTTGACCACCGCCGCCGCCGATGGACTGCACAAGAATGCCGTGGGAGGCATTGCCGGAGGTGAGGAAGGTGCCGTTGGCGTAGAGGGAGACGTTGCCGGAGCGAGCGCCCGAGCCACCGGCACCACTCATGGAGAAAGTGGCGGAGAGGTTGCCACCAGCGGAAGTGGAGGTGACCGAGCCGCCTGCCCCCCCACCGCCGCCGACGGACTGAAGGAAGACGCCGTGAGCGTTATCGCCGAAGGTTTGAACGGCGAGGGGAGCGATTTGGCTAGCGCTACCGAGGGAAACGTTCCCGGCCGTGCCGCCACCACCTCCGGAGCCGCCGAGAGAGGCGGAGGCGCCAAACGAGAACGAGGCATTCGACGCCGTTGTTGTGGCATTGCCTGAGAGGATCGAGCCACCTTGACCACCACCACCACCGATGGACTGGAGAAGGATGGCGTGGGAGCCCGTGCCCGTTCTGGCGGAGGCGTTGCCGGTGACGACCGTGAGCTGAGCAGGGACGATCAGCGACACATCGCCGCCGGATCCGCCATCGCCGCCGCTGGCACCCATGGAGAACGATGCCGAACCCGCAATGGACGAATTGCCGCCTGTGCTGGTGGTGCTGGTGACCGAGCCTGCAGAACCGCCGCCGCCGCCCACCGACTGGGCGAAGAAGCCGATGGCCCCGTCGCCTTCGGTGGTGATTTGACCAGACATCAGCGCGTTAACGCTGCCGCCGCTGCCGCCGCCGCCGCCGCTTCCGGACACGCCAGCTGAGGCACCAAAGGAGAAGGAGGAATTGGCGGAGTCAGCGGCGGCCGAGGCCCCGCTCACCACCGAGCCGCCCTGACCGCCGCCCCCGCCCAACGACTGCACCACGATGCCGTGGGCCAGTTCGCCGAGGGTCTGAACGTTGCCGCGCGCGTTGAAGGTGACGGAGCCGCCACTGCCGCCATTGCCGCCGCTTCCGCCCATGCCGAACGACACGGACAGGTTGCCGGCGGTGGCGTTGCTCAGCGAACGTCCGCCTTGGCCGCCGCCGCCGCCCACGCTCTGCACTAGCAGGCCGGGGGAGCTGATGCCTTCGGTGCTGATGCTGATCGGCACAGCGTTTTTGGCGTTCTTGCCGAACACCACAGCACCGCCACGACCGCCGCCGCCGCCTGAGCCGCTCACACTGGCTGAGCCGCCGAAGCTGAAGCTGGCATTGCCCGTGGTGGTGGCCACGCTATTCACGGCACCACCGGCACCACCACCGCCGCCGATGCTCTGGATGAGAGCACCGGGTGAGTTCTCACCCACGGTGGAGATGTTGAGATTTCCGCTACTTAAGAAGGTGACGTTGCCACCTTTCCCGCCATTACCACCTCTGCCGCCGAAGGCCATCGACACCGATGCCCCGAGGCTGCTGCCGGAGCCTGAGCTGGCGCTGCTGGTGGAGCTGCCGCCGGCACCGCCGCCGCCGCCCACCGACTGGATCAGCATGCCCGGCGATCCGAAGGCTCCCAAGGTGGTGATGTTCCCGGCGTAGCTCGCCACCACGCGACCGCCGTTGCCGCCACCGCCGCCTGAGCCACCCACACTGGCGCTGGCCCCGAAATTGAAGCTTGCGTTCGCTGACTTGGAGCTGTCGGCAGAGCTCACGCTGGTGCTGCTGCCCCCGGCTCCGCCACCGCCGCCGATACTTTGGGCCGTGAGGCCTGCGGAGTTGTTCCCGCTGGTGATGATGTTGCCGCTCGCATACACCTTCACGCTGCCGGCGCTGCCGCCGTAACCGCCACTGCCACCAAAGCTGAAGCTGGCCGAGAGGGCTCCCCCGGAGGTTTGGCTCGAGGAGCTGCCACCGCTGCCCCCGCCACCACCCACGCTT
Organism: Vulcanococcus sp.; assembly: GCF_044369115.1. GTDB lineage: Bacteria > Cyanobacteriota > Cyanobacteriia > PCC-6307 > Cyanobiaceae > Vulcanococcus. Next base: position 2,213 of record NZ_JBIPMN010000269.1, read on the forward strand.
TGGGCAAAGAGGCCATAGGCGTTGTCGCCCTGGGTTTCGATTTGAACCAGCAGTGGTTTGCGTTGATTGGTGCCGACCAACACGGAGTTGCCCGTGCCGCCCTGGCCGCCGCCGCCGCCCACGGTGGCCGATCCACCGAAGCTGTATTTCGAATCCGATTTGTTGCTGGAGCTGTTCTGGCTGCTGCCCCCCTGGCCGCCGCCGCCGCCCACGCTCTGGGCATAGAGGCCGTGGGCCTGGTCGCCAAAGGTGGTGATCTGCAGCGTTTGGCCCTGGGCGTAGGGCTTCACCACCACCTTGCCGGCGTTGCCGGCGTTGCCGCCGCTGCCGCCGATGCCGATGTCGATGCTGCCCTGCACCTTGCTGCCGCTTTGGGATGCATTGAGCGACATGGAGCTGGTGGAGCCGCCGGCCCCGCCGCCGCCACCGATGCTCTGGGCCAGCAGGCCGGTTGCGGCGTAGCCGCGGGTGGTGATGTTGCCGCTGGCGTACACCGTCACATTGCCGCCTTTGCCGCCGCTACCGCCGCTGCCGCCCACGGAGGCGCCGAGGGTGATGGGTTGGCCCGAGGAAGACACCGTGCCGGTGTACGACTGGGTGGAGCCGCCGCTGCCGCCGCCGCCGCCCACGCTCTGGGCAAAGATGCCGTAGGCGTAGGCGCCACTCACCGTGCCATCACTCAGCACATAGCCGGTGGAGATGTTGGAACTGCTGGTCACGGTGACCGTGCCGCCGTTGCTGCCGCTGCCACCGGCTCCGCCGAGGTTCACACCGGCATTCACGGTGGTGCCGGAGGAGGATCCAGCCCCCTGAATGCTGAGGGTGCTGCCACCGGCGCCGCCGCCGCCACCCACCGACTGGGCGAAGATGCCAGCGGCGTAGTTGCCAAGGGTGGTGATCGAGGCGCCGGTGGAGGTGATGCTCACCGAGCCGCCGGAATTGCCGCTGCCGCCGGAACCACCGATCGACACGCCGGCGTTGACGCTGGGCGAATCATTACTGGCGCTGAGCTGGCCGGTGAGGGTGCTGCCGCCGAAGCCCCCTGAGCCGCCCACGCTTTGGGCGAACAAACCGAAGGAGTTCACGCCGTAGACAACGCCATCGACAACCGAACCGGTGCTGATGGTGGAGGTATTAACGATCGTGACGTTGCCGGCGGAGCCGCCGCTGCCACCATTGCCCCCCACGTTGGCATTCGCCGTGATCGCTGGCCCGCCAGTGGAACCGCTCAGGCTGAAGCTGGAAGCCGACCCGCCGCTGCCGCCGCCGCCGCCGATGCTCTGCGCGTAGATGGCTGCCGCGTTGTTGCCGCGGGTGGTGATCGAGGCGCCTTTGGATGTGATGCTCACGTTGCCGGCGCTGTTGCCGGAGCCGCCGGCTCCGCCGAGGTTCACGCCCACGCTGGCGGTGGCTCCAGTGGACAGACCGATTTGGCCGCTGAGGGTGCTGCCGCCGCTGCCGCCGCCGCCGCCCACGCTCTGGGCAAAGATGCCGTAGGCCGAATTGCCGGACGTGTTGATCACGCTTTGGCTGACGACGGTGACCGAGCCAGCAGCACCGCCACTACCGCCGGTGCCACCGATGCTCACCCCTGCATTCACCGCCGGGCCAGTGCCCACAGAGCCCTGAAGGCTGAGGGTGCTGCCACCGGCGCCACCACCGCCACCAATGCTTTGCGCCAGGATGCCGGTGGCTTTGTCGCCCGTGGTGGTGATCGAGGCGCCGGTGGACGTGACGCTCACATTGCCGCCGCTGCCACCGCCGCCACCGCTGCCGCCGAGGCTGACGCCGGCATTGACCGTGGGACCGCCACCGACGGCCAATTGGCCGCTCAGGGTGCCGCCGCCATTGCCGCCGCCGCCGCCGACGCTTTGGGCAAAGATGCCGTAAGCGGAAATGCCGCTCGTTTCGATCGAGCTGCTGCTGTCGATCGTGACGTTGCTGCCGCTGCCGCCGCCACCGCCGCTGCCGCCGATCTGGGCATTGGCATTCACGCTGCCCGAGCCGCTGGCCGAGAGGCTGAAGCTGTTCGATTGCCCGCCACTGCCGCCACCACCGCCGAGCGATTGGGCATAGATGCCGGCGGCGTTGTAGCCACTGGTGCTGATCAGAGAGCCGTAGGAGTTCACCGTGACGGCGCCGCCACTGCCGCCTCCACCACCGGCGCCGCCCATGGTCACGCCCACGTTCACCGCTCCGCTCGCGGCGATGCCGGCTTGCAGGTTGGTGCTCATGCCGCCGCTTCCGCCGCCGCCACCCACGCTCTGGGCGTAGATGCCGTAGGAGGACGTGCCGCTGGTGGTGATTGAGCTAAAGCTGGTGAGCGATACCTGGCCGGAGTTGCCACCGCCACCGCCTTGGCCGCCCATGGTGAGGTTGGCATTCACGGAGGCCCCGCCGGAGGCGGTGCCGCTCAGGCTGCTGGCGCTGCCGCCGTTACCGCCGCCGCCGCCGATGCTCTGGGCCAAGATGCCGGTGGCGTAATTACCGGTGGTTCTGATCGAGGCGCCGTTGGAGGTCACCGTGACGCTGCCGGCTGACCCACCACCAGCACCGGAGCCACCAATCGTCGCCCCTGCAGAAACAGAGGCGCTGCCCGATCCGGACAGGCTGACGCTGGCAGCACTACCGCCACTACCGCCACCACCACCCACGCTCTGGGCAAAGATCCCGTAGGAGCTGTAGCCGCTGGTGCTGATGTTGCCCGACGAGGTGAGGGTGACATTGCCGGCGGATCCACCGGAACTGCCAGCACCACCAATGGTGGCAACTGCATTCACACTGGCACTGCCGCCGGCGGATGCGCTGAGGGAGGCGGAGGTGCCACCGCTGCCACCGCCGCCGCCGATGCTTTGGGCGAGCAGGCCAGGGGAGTAATTGCCGGAGGTGGTGATCGTCGTAAACGACGAGGTGAGGCTCACCCAGGAGGCGTTACCGCCCGAACCGCCGGTACCGCCTGTGGATCCTCCAAGGTTCACGCCGGCGGCGCCACCGGCTGAGCCCGTCAGGCTCAGGCTGGAACCGCCGCTGCCACCCCCGCCACCGATGCTCTGGGCCAGGATGCCCGGTGCCACGTTGCCATTGGTGGAGAGCTGGTTGCCCGAGGCCGTGACGGTCACGCTGGAGGCATTGCCGCCATTGCCGCCACTGCCGCCAATGGCGACGGCGCCACTCACCGACGCACCGCCGGAAACGGCTACAGAGCCACTGGTGCTGATGCCGCCCTGGCCGCCACCACCGCCAACCGATTGGGCCAGGATGCCGGTGGAGAAATCACCCGCGGTGGCAATGTTGCCGCCGCTGTAGGTGAGGGTGACCGTGCCGCCGTTGCCGCCGCCGCCGGCGCTGCCGCCCAAGCCCACACCCACGGCGCCGGACGCCACAGGGTTGATGCTCATGCTTCCGCTGACAGCTGATCCGCCGCTGCCGCCGCCGCCGCCGATGCTCTGGATGAAGATGCCCGGTGAATAGGCGCCGCTGGTGGTGATATTGCCGCTGATCGAACCGGTGGCGGTGGAGCCGTAACCGCCACCGCTGCCTTTGCCGCCGACAGCCACCGACATGCTCACGCCGCCGCTGGCGGAGGCGGAGAGGGAACTGCCACCGCTGCCACCGCCACCGCCGATGCTGTTGATGCTCACGCCCGGTGAGTAGTCGCCCGCGGTGGTGATGTTGCCGCTGAAGTTGACGGTGACGGTGTTGGCGTTGCCGGCAGCGCCGCCGCTGCCACCCACGGAGGGCGAGGCCGCCACGGCGCCACCGGCGCTGAGGCTCATGCTGGCCCCGCCGCTGCCGCCACCACCGCCGATGCTGGCGGCGTAGATGCCTGGCGACTGGAAGCCGCTGGTGGTGATCGTGCCGGCGATGTTGGCGTACACCACGCCAGAGTTGGCGCCGCTGCCGCCGGTGCCGCCAATGCCGAGGCTGTAGCTACCGGCGGCGCCGCCCGCCAGGGATCCGCTCACGCCACCGCTGCCGCCGCCGCCGCCCACCGACATCAGGCTGATGCCGGGCGAGCTGGCGCCTCGCGTGGTCGCATTGATGTAGAGAGGAATGCTGGAGGTGCCAACGCTGACGTTGCCGGCCGTGGCGCCACTGCCGCCGCTGCCGCCCACGGCAATCGAGGCACTGGCCACGCCAACCGACATGCTGGTTGCACTGCCACCGTTGCCACCGCCGCCGCCGATGCTTTGCACCAGCAGGCCCGGCGAGTTGTTGCCGCTGGTGTTGATGGTGATCGGGGCACTGTTGAGGGCCGGAGCGAACACCTGCGCTGTGCCACCCACCCCACCAGCAGCACCGGTGCCGCCCACGGCGAGGGACACGCCCACGCTGGCTGATGAGGCGTTGCCGCCGTTCCCACCACCACCGCCGATGCTCTGCACGGTGACGCCAGGTGAGAAATCCTGGTAGGTGGTGACGCTGCCGTTGCTCAGATAAGCGGTTGCCGTTCCGCCGTTGCCGCCACTGCCCCCCGAGGCGCCAAAGGAGATCAGGCCATAGCTGGTGCCAGCGCTGCCGCCACCACCGCCGATGCTCTGCACCAGAATGCCGCTTGACAGAGTGCCGGCCACGTTGGCGGTGGTGACGCTGCCGCTGCTGAAATTGAGCGTGGCGCTGCCGGCATTGCCGCCGAGGCCCCCTGAGGACGAGCCCCCCAGATTGATGGCGGCAGCACTGCTGCCGATGGCGCCGCCGCCGCCGCCGATCGATTGAACAATGATGCCGATGGCATTGGAGCCGTTGGTGGAAACACTCCCACCGGTCATGGTGACCGTGGCGCTGCCGCCGGCACCGCCGCCGCCGCCCTCCGATGAGCCGAGGTTGGCCAGGGAAATGCTGGGGGCCACAGCGCCACCGCCACCGCCAACGCTCTGGGCGTTGATGCCCACCACCCCATTGCCGCTCACGCTGATGGTGCCGGAGTTCACCACGTTCACCGTGCCGGCATTGCCACCGGTGCCACCGAGGTTGCCGAAGGAAATGATGCCGCCGCTGCCGGAGGAGCCGCCCTGGCCACCCACCGACTGAACCAGGATTCCAGCACCGCCGCCGCCGCCGCCGGAGTTCACGGTGATGTTGCCGGCATTGTTCACCGAGGCGGTGCCGGAGAAGCCGCCGCTGCCGCCGCTGCCGCCCCCGCCGAAGGTGCCACTCCCGCCGTCGCCGCCGATGCCGCCGGTGGCTTGGGAGAGCAGGCCGATGGAGCCGTAGGAGCTCGAGCTGCTGCTGGCGCTGATGGTGCTGCCGGCCTGGGTGTTGAGCTGCGCGGTTTGGCCGGAGGAGCTGCCGCCCACGCCACCGGAACCACCACTCACCAGGCCGGCGTTGGCGCCGTTGCCGCCATTGCCGGCGCTCACGCTGGCAATGGCACCGAGAACGCTCGTGTAGCCGCTGTTAACGACCGAGCTGACGTTGATATTGGTTCCTGAGGTGATCGTGACCGTGACGTTGCCCGGCGAGCCGCCGCCGCCGCCGTCGCCGCCGTCGCCGGCGCTGGTGCCTCCGTTGCCGCCGCGTCCGCCGGCCGAGCTCGCGCCAGCTGTGCTGCCGATCGAGGCGTTGTTAACGAGGCTGTAGGTGATGGTCGGGCCGCTGCCGCCGGTGCCACCGGTGCGGCCGTTGCCCCAGGGGTTGTAGCTGGGGGTGCTGCCGTTGTTGCCCTGGCCGTAGACGAAAGGTTGGGAGCTCGGAGAGGTGTAGGTGCCGCTGCTGGTGCCGATGTTCTGGGTCTGCGCCAGCACAGACGTCGCAGTCCCGCTCAGCAGCAGGAAGGCGGGCAGAAGACCAAGAGCAGCGCGGTTTTGGCGCACTTACGGCGGGAAAGTGCGCCATTTTTGCATTGCGGTATGGAAAAGAAAGGGCTCTTCGAAATTTGTTTGCCTTTGTGGATCGAGCTGTGGTGGCTGCTGCCTGATGGCCCGCGAAGCCGGCGGCGGCGCCTCATGGAAATGGGCTTAAGTTCACCGCACTGTTGGGGAGGCCCCTGGAATGTCCGACGACCGTTTTGATTCCGAGCTTGAGGGCGCTGACGCCGTGGATCCGGCGGATCAGGCCGGCATCGAAGGCTTGGACGGCGCCGCTGAGCGTCCGGTGTTCAACATCGACGGGGTCACCTACGCCATCGACAGCCTTCCCGAAGGCGTCACGGCTCTGATCAACGACCTGCTGCGCTGCAGCCAGGAGCAGAACGAGCTGCAGTTTCGTCTTCGCCAGCTTCAGGCCGCGCAGCAAACCTATGTGGCATTGATCAAGCAGGAGTTAGACGTGCAGGGGATTGAACCCCTGGCTCAGGCTGAGGCGCCGATGGCGGCCTGACCGGCGGCCGGGGCCGGCTTCAGGGCGTCTTGGTAGAGGGCGATGCGGGCGTGGCGTTGCTGCTGGACAGTCGATTCAGCAGCGCCTGCATTGATGGAGAGGAGGTAATCGTCAGGTTGTCTCCCTCGCTCCCTTTGAGCGTTCGCATCAGTGCGACCATCCGATCCAGTGGCAGGGCTACCAGCCCGGGTCGACGATCCTTGAGCCGGGGGCCCAGCAGGAACAGAGCCATCTCGCGGAAATCAAGGCCGCAGGGAACCGTGCTGGTGCTCTGCTTGTCGCGCTTCACATTCACCTGAACCAGGGGATCCGGGCAGAAAACCACCGGCTGGCTGCGCGCGATCTGACGGGCCTCCTCGGGTTTGGCTCCTTGCTCGATCAGCATCGGCACCACGGCTGAATCCTGCAGCGGGTCGGGAACATAGGCCCGCACCACCGACGCTTGCTGTTGGCGGAGGCCCACCAGCACCGCTTCGAAATCCACAAGATTGGTGGCTCTGAATTGGATGCTTCCGGCCTTGGTTTTGAGCTGGGGTTGGATGATCTGTTGTTGCAGCGCTTCAGCGGCTTCGGGTGAGAAGGCGCCAAACAGAACGGGTGTGCTCTTGCCATCCAGGGGCCGATCGATCAGCACCGGTTTGCCCGCAGCGTCGGTGGGCATGAGCACAGGAATCGAGGCGAGTTTTCGCGCCAAGGCCTGATCATCGAGAGCCTGAGCGGGCATGGCCAGGGGCAGGCTGCATGCCGATGCGCTGAGCAGCAGCAGGGGTGCCGACAGGCGGCGGCGTAAGCGGCGCGCGAAGGTCATGCGAACTGCTGCGTGAAGGGCTGTTTCGGTCGCAGACCCTATCAGTGTTCTGGGATTTTTCGCTTAGATTCGCTGGGCCGCACTGTGCGCTTCTGCAACTGAAAATGGCTTCTGGTGCCGCTGTTCCCCATGTTCACTTTCTGATTCCTTGCTACGGGGGGCAGATTTCTGAAGCCACGTTCACGAGTTTCGTTCGCTTCACCGTTCAGGCTCGCGACTGGGGCATCGACTGGACCCTCGACACCCTGGTGAACGAAAGCCTGATTCCACGTGGCCGCAACGCTCTTGTGGCGCGTGCGATGGCCAACCCACTGGCAACGCACCTGATGTTCGTTGACTCAGACATTCTCTTTGAGCCGGCCGATGTTTTGGCTCTGTTGCAGGAGAATGTGGATGTGATTGGTGGTGGATATCCCAAAAAAAGCCTGCCGGTTGATTACGTGATCAATCCCTGCCCTGGGGGCTTCCAGGATGACGGCAAGGTTGAGGTTTTGCGATTGGGCACGGGGTTCCTGCTGATCCGGCGCGAGGTGTTTGTGAAGCTGGCGGAGGTCAACCCTCACCTGAAATACACCGATGACTGCGGCTTAGATCCGTCCTTGAATCCCTACCTCTACGCCTACTTCGATTGCGGCCTCGTGCCGGGTCATGACGTTTATATGAGTGAGGATTGGATGTTCTGCAACCGCTGGCGTGATCTTGGCGGCAAGGTGTTCCTTTCCAAGCGGTTTGCCCTCGGTCACGTTGGCACCTTTCTGTTCTCTGAAACAGCACAGCAGCGCGTGTTGTCGCGCATCGCGCAGGTCCACTCGCCGGTTCCGCCGGTCTCCCCTGCGCCCCCTGTCAACGTTGCGGAGGTCGTGGAAGAGTTGGCTCAACCCACCATCAAGGCTGTTACGAAGGCATCGAAACCAACCAAGCCCAGCGAGCGCAAGCCCCGCGAGCGCAAGTCGCGCCTGACCGCCCGCAAAACGGCTTAGGTCCGTAATTGCTCCACCGTGGCGCGGAACACCCGCGTGGCGTTCTCAATATCCTCGGCGGTGCTGTCGGGGCCCAAGCTAAAGCGAACAGCGGCAGCCGCTTGCTGCCGGCTCAGCCCCAGCGCCTGCAGCACGTGGGAGGGCTTGCCGTTACTGCACGCGGATCCTCCGCTCACGGCGAGACGCTGGCGCAGTTGCCTGTGCAGCTCAACGCCATCCACGCCGTCCACCCAGATGTTGAGGTTGTGGGCCAGACGAGGTGCAGTGGCACCATTGCAAGCGATGCCGCCCAGGTCGCGGATGCCGCGCCACAACGCATCACGCAGGGCAGCCAGCTGGTGTAGGCGCTCGGGTTGCTCCTGAAGGGCGAGCTCCAGAGCCTTCTGGAAGCCAATAATGAAGGGAAGCGCTGGGGTGCCTGCCCGCCATCCCCATTCCTGGTCCCCCCCATGGAGTTGCGGAGCGATTCGGATCCCCTCGGCGACCCAAAGCGCGCCGATGCCCATGGGGCCACCGAGTTTGTGGGCGCTGAGGCTGAGCAGCTGAACACCGAGATCCTGCACATCCAGCGGCAGATGCCCGGCGGCCTGGGCGGCATCACAGTGCAGCGTCACAGCGCGGGCCCGGCAGAGGTTGGCGATCGCAGCGATCGGCTGGATCACCCCGATCTCGTTATGCGCGGCCATCACGCTCACCAGCAGCGTGTCGTCGCGAAGCGCCGCCTCCAGTTGGCTGAGATCCACCAATCCGTTGGCTTGCACCGGCAGCTCCGTGAGCTCAAAGCCATACCGGACCAGGTGGCGCAGCGGATCGAGCACGGCGCGGTGCTCCGTGCAGAGGGTGACCAGATGGCGCCGCTTGCCGCCGGCTTCCAGTTCCGCCTCCGCCAGGCCTTTGAGGGCGAGGTTGTTGGCTTCGGTGGCGCCGCTGGTGAACACCAGCCGGCCGGCGCTGGCCCCGAGGCCGGTGCTCATCCGTTGGCGGGCCAGCTCCAGGGCGGCGGCCGCCTGAACTCCCGGTCGGTGCAGCCGGCTGCTGGGATTGGCAGCATGCTCCCGCCACCAGGGTTCCATGGCCGCTATCACCTCGGCCCTGCAGGGGCTGGTGGCCTGATGGTCGAGGTAGATGACACGCGACGGCATGCGCACCATGCTGGCAAGCTCCTGCCACTGCTGAGCGTTATGGCTGCTCGATCACTGGCGCTGCTGCTGGCTGTGGCCATGCCCATGCTCCCTGCGGCTGCGCAGACCTCCCTCGGCGCCCCCGACGCCAGCAACCCACACCGCAGTGTCTCCGAACAGCGCCCCGCCGATCTGGTGTTGCTGCGGGAGTGGACCACGATGGAAGGCGATTTCGCCATTGGCGTTCACAACGCCAAGCCCGATCCGCGGGATCCCGCTGCCCGCACGATCGTGGTGTGGGTAGAAGCCCCCGGCGATGTCAAGTTGGCGGTCGACACGCTCCGCTGCAGCCCGGCGGCGCCGATGCGGCTCACCCGCAAAGGGCGCGATCTGTGGATCAAGGAGCTCAATCCCGGCGGCGTGATCACCGAGGCCAACCGCCTCGATCACCAGATCTGGTGGGCTGCCTGCTTCCCCGAGCAGGCGGGTAAGGATCCCGCCACCCTGCAGGCCCAGGCCAGACAGCTGGGCTACAGCGGCCAGCTGCGGGAGCAGCAGCAGGTGCTGCCTGGCAGCCCTCGATAGATTGAGGCCATGAGCCTCGAACCCGAAACCCAGGCTGCTGAAGCCGCACCTCAGCCTCCGGCACGGCTGCTGTTGGTGGACGACGAACCCGGCCTGCGCACTGCCGTCCAGGCCTACCTGGAAGACGAGGGCTTCCAGGTGACCACCGCCGTCGACGGTGAAGACGGCTGGGCCAAAGCCCAGGAGCTGCTGCCCGATGTGGTGATCAGCGACGTGATGATGCCTCGCCTGGATGGCTACGGGCTGCTGCGCAAACTGCGCGACGACGAGCGCCTCGGCGGCACCCCGGTGATCTTCCTCACCGCCAAGGGGATGACCGCCGATCGCATCGAGGGCTTCCAGGCCGGCTGCGACGACTACATTCCCAAGCCCTTCGATCCCGACGAGCTGGTGGCCCGGGTGCACAACGTGGTGCGCCGCCAGGAGCGCCTGCTGCAGGAGGCCGCCCGCTTCGCCGATGCCGATATCGGCCAGATGGCCAAGCAGATCACCGAGATCCGCTCGCTGCTGGCCACCGGCGGCAGCAAGACATCCGCCGCAGGCGTCAAACACGAGTTCACCCCGCGGGAAGCCTCGGTGCTCCAGCTGGTGGCGGAGGGAATGATGAACAAGGAGATCGCCCGGCGCCTGGAAACCTCCATTCGCAACGTGGAGAAGTACGTGAGCCGGCTGTTCACCAAAACGGGCACCGCCAGCCGCACCGAGTTGGTGCGCTACGCCCTCGAAAACGGCCTGGTTGAGTAACCCATCGGCTTCGAGTTTCTCGCCTGCTAGCGAGCCCTGGCTGCCGGCTGCGTTCAACCGCGGCCACGCCTACCGCGATCGCGCGGATCACTCCGCCGAAAGCATCGCTGGCTTCTATGCCGAGCGTTATCGCCATTCCGATCAGGCGGTGTGGATGGAGCGCCTCGCCGCCGGTGAGATCTGGTGCAACGGCCAACAACTCCGGGCCGATGCGGCGCTCACAGCCGGTGATCGGTTGGTGTGGCATCGGCCCCCCTGGCAGGAGGCGGCCGTGCCGGTGCTCAGCGAGCGCTCAATCGTGTTCGACGACGGCGATCTGCTGGTGCTCAACAAGCCCAGTGGCCTGCCGGTGCTGCCAGCTGGTGGCTTCCTGCTGCACACACTGCTGACACAGCTGCAGGCCTGGGCCCCCGAAGCCCGGCCGGTGCATCGGCTCGGGCGTTTTACCTCTGGCCTGCTGGTGTGCGCCCGCCGCCCCGCCACCCGCAGTTGGCTCAGTGCCCAGTTGCGCGAGAGCACCGGCGCAGTGGTTGATTTCGCTGCCCCGCACGCCTGCCGCAAGCTCTATCGCGCCCTCACCCAGCCCCTTCCCAGTGCTTGGGCGATCGGGGAGACACGCGTGATGACCTCCGCCATCGGCCTCCAGCCCCATCCGTTGCTGGGGCAGATCTGGTGTGCCGCTGATCCCGGGGATGCCGCTGCCCTGCCATCGCGCAGCGAGCTCACCCTGGTGGAGCGCCGCTTGGATCGTTGCCTGGTGGATCTGGCCATTGCCACGGGCCGCCCCCATCAGATCCGGATCCACGCCGCAGTGATCGGTGCGCCCTTGCTGGGGGATCCGCTGTATCGCGCTGGCGGAAGTGCCGATCCGGCCGTGCTGCCGGGTGAAGGGGGCTATCACCTGCACGCTTACCGGCTCAACCTCCAGTTACAGAACGGTGTGTCGCTGCAGCTGCAAGCGCCTCTGCCTGCATCGCTGGATCTTCTAGGCCTGTAGGCCTTCACCCAAACAGCGTGTCAGCGCAGCGCCAGCAGCAAACTCAGTGCAGCAGCCACGCTCAGCCCCCAGGTGCTGGCCATCCACACCCGCCGCCAGCGGCGGATGGAGCGGCTGAAGTCGTCTTCACTGCCCCGGCGCACCACGAACAAGCCACTGCCCTCAGGCGCCTGTAACTGCAGGTTGCCGCTGGCGTCGCTGCATTCCGCCACCACCAACACAGTGCCTCCGGCCATTAGCAGGGATTCCACGCGTCGGGTGCCGAGCTGCCGGTAAAGGCCTGTGTTGGCCGCGGTAGGTGGATCCAGCTGGTTGAACGCGGTTTCCAGCTCCAGCTCGGCCCCTTCTGGATCCACCGGCAAGCCCTGGCCACCCTGCTGCAGCTCAAAACGGCAGCGGCGCTCCAGCTGTTGCAGTGTTTCCTCCCGCCGCTCCCAGCTCACTTCCGTGGTGGTGTTGCCGGCGCTGTCGGTGCTGGTGCGCTCCTCCCGCACCTCCATCAGTGCGGTGGTGGTGTTGGTGAAGGCCACGCAGAGCTCACCGCTCCAGGGCGCGGTGAGCGGCTCGTTGCACACGATGGTTCCTTGCAGCTTCACCCGCTCGCGGAAGGAGCCAGCCCCCATCTGCTCCGCCACGGTGGCTTGCAGATCCCTCAGTTCAGCCACGCTCGTGCTGCGGGCATCCAGCAAGGTGGCCAGCCTGCGGGCTTGATGGCGCCGCGCCAGACCCGTGGCCATCGCGCCGGCTCCCAGGACCGCTGGAATCAGCAGCTGGGAACCATCCATCGCCTCAGGCCTTCTCGAAGGCCAGCAGGCGCGAGAAGTAGAAGGGTGCTTGGTTGAGGCTGCGGCGCTTCAGCACGAAGCCGGCTTCCTCGGCCGCCTTCACGATGCCGGCCTCCTTGAGGGTGTAGGCGCGGGTGGTTTTGCTGGGGCCCGGGAAGAGCTGCCCAATGCCTTTCAGCAGCGCCAACAGCGGCGTGTAGGGGGCGAAGCTCACGATCAGGTGCTGCTCAGCCATCGAGGCCAGGTGGCGCACCATTTCTTCGGCCGGCTGCTGGGGGTAGTGGATGAACACATCCAGGCACACCACGGTGTTGTAGCTGCCGCTGAGGCTCTCCAGATCGGAGGCCAGGAAGCTGATCTGCCCCTTCTGAACGCCTGCTTCAATGGCGCGCCGCTCGGCTTCCTTCACCATCGCTTCTGATAGATCTGAGGCGGCGATGGTGCCGGCGCCCAGCTCGGCCAGCGGCAGGGTGAGGCTGCCCACGCCACAACCGGCGTCGCAGAAGCTGCGGCCCGCCAGATCGCCCTGCTCCTGCAGCCAGGCCAGCACGTTGTCCACCGTTTTCTGGTGGCCGATGCGGATGTTGCGCTGCACTTTGTTCACATCGTCGGACTCGCTGTAGATGCGGTTCCAACGATCGAAGCCCGTGGTTTCGAAGTAGCCCTTCACCTCCTGCTTCTCGGCCGCTTTCTGGGCCTCGGTGCTTTGGGAGAGCTGCTCGGTGGGCATCGGCTCGGGCCTGGGGCGTGTGGTCGGATGGCGCGGATCCTATTCAGGCTGCCCACTGCCAGCGCAGATTGCTGGCGGCGCCGCTCCAGCGCAGGCACTGCGCCAGGGGCCTCCCTCGCAGCTGTTCGGCGGCTGAGCTCGGGGCCCCCAGCAGCCTGCGGGGCAGCACGGTGGCGGCCGCGATCGCCTGGCCTGCCTCGTCGCTCCAGTGAGCCAGGCGCCGCACCGCTTCCAGTAGCGGCAAGGTCACCCCTGCGAGGGTTCCGTCGTCGAGGCGGCAGCTGCCGTTCTCCACGATCAAGGCGCGCTCATCCCAGCGGTGCACTCCATCAGCCAGGCCGTAGGGGGCCAGGGCATCGCTCACCAGCAGGGTTTGCTGCGGCAGCAGGCGTTGCAGCAGCACCGCCATCGAGGGCGCCACATGCACCCCATCGGCAATCAGCCCCAGGGCCACATCGCCGCGCCGGGCCGCCGCGGCGATCGGGCCAGGGGCGCGGTGATGCAGCCCGGGCATGGCGTTGAAGGCATGGGTGATCATCCCCACCCCGTGGCTGAAGGCTTCAGCCGCTTGGTGTTCGCTCGCTTCGCTGTGGCCCAGGCTCACCAGGATCCCCAGCTGGCGCAACGCCTCAATCACCTCGCCGGCGCCAGGGAGTTCCGGCGCCAGGGTCACCAAGGCGATCTCCTGCTCGAAGCCGGCGATACGGGCGTTGAGCGCTTCCAGGCTGGGGGCGGCCAGGTGCTGGCGGGGATGGGCACCGCGCCGGGTCTCCGCCAGGAAGGGGCCTTCCAGGTGGGCCCCGAGCAGTCGGCAGCGTCCTGGTTGGTGCAGGGCCCGTGCCGCGCGCAGCACCGCTAAGGCCTGGCGCAGCTCGGCGATTCCGCAGGTCACCAGCGTGGGGGCAATCGCCTCCACGCCATCGCGCCAGAGCAGCTCGAGCAGCTCGATCAGCCGCGGCAGATCGCCAGAGCCGAGCTCCGGAAACGCCAATCCCAGCCCGCCGTTGATCTGGAGATCAAGGCCCATCGGGCTGAGCCAGTCGCCGCCCCAGCAGGCGCCGGCGGCGGCACTGCCGGCGCTGAGTGGCTCGATCGCAGTGATGCGCTGCTCCTGGTCGACACCGATCCGCCACAGGCCCGGGGTTGCTGGTAAGCGCACGGAGCTGAGCCAGTGCATCGAACAGCGGGGCGGGAGAATGCCATTCTCGCCGCCCTTGCTGCCTGCATCCGATGCCTGAACAGTCAGCCCCGCTCGTGGCCGTGGTGATGGGCAGCGACTCCGACCTGCCCACGATGCAGCCGGCGGTGGCGATGCTGCAGAGCTTTGGGGTGACCACGGAGGTGCGGGTGCTCTCTGCCCACCGCACGCCACTGGAGATGGTGGCGTTTGCCCAGCAGGCCGCCGACCGTGGCTTCAAGGTGATCATCGCCGGCGCCGGCGGTGCCGCCCACCTGCCCGGGATGGTGGCCTCCCTCACCACCCTGCCGGTGATCGGTGTGCCGGTGCAGACCCGCGCCCTCTCCGGCGTGGATTCGCTGCATTCGATCGTGCAGATGCCGGCGGGGATCCCCGTGGCCACAGTGGCCATCGGCAATGGCGCCAATGCCGGCCTGCTGGCGGCCCAGATCCTGGCCACCGCTGATGCCGCCCTAGCGGAGCGCGTGGCGGCCTACCGCCGGGGCCTGCACGATCAGGTGGTGGCTAAGGATGCGCGCCTGCTGGAGCTGGGTAGCAGCGCCTATCTCCAGCAGATGCCCTGAAGCGCGGCCCGGCCTGCGGATCCGTCTCATAACCCAGCCTTAACGTCCGGGGCGCGTTGCTGCGTGCGTTCGGATGCCTGTCGGTTTGCCTCAACGCCCCCTCTTGCGGGTGCTGCTAGTGGCTGTGCTGCCGGCGTGGAGCGTTTACGTGCTGGCCCTGCTGCTCAGTGCGGCGGCCGGTATCAGCCCCCAGCTGGTGATCCGCGATCTGGCCCAGAGCTGCGACACCGCGCTTGGGGTGGGCTTCCTCTCCAATGTGGGTTACCTGCTCTGGATCTCTGCGGGGGCGATTGCACTGTTTGGTGCTCTGTCCGGCGTGGTGGATGTGCGGGGCCGCGTGCGGCAGCTGCTGCTGTGCGGCGGCGCGTTTTCGCTGCTGCTCTGTCTCGACGACATGTTCCTGCTGCACGACCGCTACGTCGGCAGCAGCTTTTTGTACAGCTTTTACGCAATCTTCGCGCTGTTGATTCTCTTCCGCTTCCGCGCCCAGGTGCAGGCCCTCGGTGGGGGCTCGTTTCTGCTTGCCGTGGTGCTGCTTGGCCTCTCGGTGATCATCGATCAGCTGCAGGAGGTGATTCCTGTGGATTACTCCACCCTGCAGCTGTTTGAAGAAGGAGCGAAATTCCTCGGGATTGCCACCTGGCTGGCCTTCTGGTGGCAGGCCACTGCGGGCGCCGGCAAGCTGAAGGTTTGAACCCCGTTTCCGATGCTTGAGCGCCTGGTGCTGCCGCTTTGGCTGCGCCTCAGCCTGGCTCTGCCGCTGCTCACCCTCAACCTCTGGGTGCTGCGGCAGCTGCTGCTGCCCCTGGCGCCCTTCCCGGCCCTGTTCCTGGCAGCGGCCCTGATTGCCTTCCTGCTGGATCTGCCCACCCGCTGGCTTGCGGATCGGGGGCTGCCGCGGCTGCTCGCGGTGTTGCTGGTGGTTGGGCTTGGCCTGGGGTTGCTGGTGCTCTCTGCCCTGTGGCTGCTGCCGCGACTGATCGAGCAGCTGGGTGAACTGATCAATGCCCTGCCCTCCTGGCTGGTGGAGGGTGAGATCTGGCTCGATCGCCTGGAGAGATGGGCCGCCGATCGCGGCCTGCCCACTGAATTCACCGATCTCAGCAGCACCCTGTTTGCCCGGGCCAGCCAGCTGGCCAGCCAGCTCAGCCAGCGGCTGCTTGGGATCTTGGGAGCCACGGTGGGTATCACTGTGAACACCGTGATCGTGGTGGTGCTGGCGGTGTTTCTGCTGCTGGGGGGTGAGCGGATCGTGGCCGGCCTGGCCCGCTGGTTGCCCGATGGTGTGCGGGAGCTGGTGATCAGCACGCTCAACCGCACCTTCCGCGGCTATTTCGCTGGCCAGGTGTTGCTGGCGGTGATCCTGAGCGTTCTCCAGATCGTTGTATTCACGCTGCTGGGCATTCCCTATGGCGTGCTGTTTGCCGTGGCGATCGGCTTCACCACGCTGGTGCCCTACGCCAGTGCTCTCACGATCGTGCTGGTGAGTGTGTTGCTCGCCCTCGACGATCCCCGCACCGGTTTGGAGGTACTGGCGGCCGCCATCAGCGTGGGCCAGGTGGTGGATCAGGTGATCCAGCCCCGGCTGATGGGCAGCATCGTTGGCCTGCAGCCGGCCTGGCTGTTGGTGTCGCTGCCGGTGGGTGCCCGCATCGGCAGCCTGATGGGTTTTGGCGATCTGTTGGGGCTGCTGTTGGCGGTGCCGGTGGCCAGTTGCATCAAAACGTTCTTCGATGCCTGGCGGCCCCAGCAGCCCGAGGCGATCAGCCCTGCTGGGGAATGACGCCCTGGGCGCTCAGGTAGGCGAGCACCTGCTCCACGCTCTGCTCCAGGGTCTGGCTGCCGGTGTCCACCTTCAGCTCAGGGTTCTCGGGTGCCTCATAGGGGCTGGAGATGCCGGTGAATTCCTTGATCTCGCCGGCGCGGGCCTTGGCATAGAGCCCTTTGGTGTCGCGCTGTTCACACACAGCCAGATCAGCGGCGCAGTGGATTTCCACGAAGTCGCCGGCTTGCACCAGGGCACGGGCGCGGTCGCGGTCGGCTTTGAACGGCGACACGAAGGCGGTGAGCACTACAACGCCGGCATCCAGGAAGAGCTTGCTCACCTCACCGATGCGGCGGATGTTTTCCTCGCGGTCGGCATCGGAGAAGCCGAGGTCTTTGCACAGGCCGTGGCGGATGTTGTCGCCATCGAGCACATAGCAGGCCAGGCCGCGCTCGAACAGGGCCTGGTTCACCGCATTGGCCAAGGTGCTTTTGCCCGAACCGCTCAGGCCGGTGAACCAGAGGATGGCGCTGCGGTGACCGCGCTGCTCCGCCCGTGCCGCCCGATCCACCGAGGCGTGGTGCCAGGCGATGTTGGTGGAAGCCCCCTGGTTGGTGAGCTCGCCGTAGGTGGGGGTTGCGGTCATGGTCGATTAGGCGTTGGCGCCATTGTCCCTGGCGGCGAGGCGCGGATCGCTGGAGGGCGGCAGCCGCAGCCTGAGCTCCAGCCGTTGGCCGCCGCGTTCCACCGAGAGCACCAGTGGCTGCCCATCGGGAAGCAGGCGCACGCCGCGGATCACCTCGCCGGCCCGCTGCACGCCCCGACCGTTCAGCGCCACGATCCGATCGCCGGGTTGGAGGCCGGCGGCGGCCGCCGCCGAGCCCGGTGCCACCTGCCGCACCCATACGCCATTGGTATCGCTTTCGAGGTAGGCCCCCAGGCGGGCTCCCTGTGGGGCGGGCGCACAGCTAGCGGGAAGGGCCGGCCGGCGCAGGCTCAATTGCCGGGTCAGGCCCAGGTCGTTGAGCTGGCTTGGCACGCCATCGCCACCCTCGAGATGTCCGATGCCGATCAGCGCCACCAGCAGGGTTGTGGGGTTGCGCCGATGTGCTGCCACGAGAGCTTCGGCCATGGCGCGATCGCGCAGCAGTTGGCTGTCGATGAAGCCCTGCAGATCGCTATTGCGGCCTGACCCAATCCCCATAGACCGGTGTCCTCGCCAGCTTGTCTCCAGGCGCTGGCGATAGGCCGGGCTGGCGGGCCGCGGTTCGCCGATGCCGCCGCGATCCGCTGTGGGTGTGGCTGTCAGACCCTGCTGGCGCACCCGCCGCACGAGGGAAGGTTCGGCATTGATGGCCAGCAGCGGTACCCGCCGCAATCGGGCCCAATGCAACAACGGCACATAGAGATTTGGGTCGTGCCCCCACACCGCGGGCCAATCCACGTCGTGCAGCAGGCCCGCCACATCAAGCTCGCCGCGGTTGAAGCGATCCAGCACCGGTTGGCGTGCCGCTGGAATCATCTCCAGGGCCAGGGTGAGCTGGCGCTCGCTGCTCAGCTGTTCCAGGGTGCCCAGCTGCCAGGCGTGGTCGTCCAAGCTGGTGTGGATCTCACCGAGCAACAGCACCACCAGCGTTTTGGCCTGCTGTTGCAGCTCCTGTTGCTGGCGCTGGGCCGCGGCCAGGGCGGCCTGGCAATCCAGCGGCAGCGGTGCTGGTGCCGCCAGGACGGGCGGGCTCCACAACAGTGAGCCCAGCAGAACAACACCAGCCCAGCTGCGGCCTTGCATCTCAGCCCCCGGCTTGCTTCGGGCGATACCCCGCTTTCTCCAAAGCCGCCAGGGCTGAGGCCACCTGGTCGCCCTGCAGCTCGATCACCCCATCCTTCACGGTGCCGCCGGTTCCGGCGGCTGCCTTGAGCTGCTTGAGCAGGGTCTTGAGCACGCTTTCGGGCGCTTCGAGGCCGGTGATCGCCGTCACCATCTTTCCGCCCTTGCCCGCCTTGGTGCGCTGCACCCGCACCCGTTGTTGCCCTTTGGGCGTGGGTTCCGAGGCCGGTGCAGCCCGTTGCAGGCTCTCCGGTCTGCTGAATTCCTGCCAACCACCCTTGGCCATCGCGCCTGCGTTCGCTAAACCCAGTTCAGCGCACCAGCCCCGCCTCGCTCGGCGCCATGGACCTGCCCCCGCTGCAGCTCGAGATGGTGCGGTTTGGACTGCAGGGGCAATCGGCTGCTGCGGAGTGCCGGCCCGCCGAAGACCGGATCAAAGCGAGCTTGTTTGGTGTGTTGGTGGAGCCGGCAGAGCCCTGCCGCCGCGAAGCTGGCCGGATCCGCATCGATGAACCGCCCGGCTGGCCGGCGCTGCCGCTGCCGCCAGTTCCTACGCTGCAGTGATTCCGTTCAAGCGCCGGTGACCAGCAGCGTTCCCCAGGTTGACCCCGCAGCCCTGGAGCTTGCCGCCAGGCCCAACAGCCTCGGGCGCTACGGCCAGTTCGGTGGTCAATACGTTCCTGAAACGTTGATTCCTGCCCTGGCAGAGCTGGAGCAGGCTGCCGCCGAAGCCTGGAACGACCCGGCCTTCACCGATCGGCTTGACCATCTGCTGCGCACCTATGTTGGGCGCCCCAATCCGCTTTATGAGGCAGAGCGACTCAGCGAGCACTACCGCCGGCCCGAGGGCGGGCCGCGCATCTGGCTGAAGCGCGAAGACCTCAACCACACCGGCGCCCACAAGATCAACAACGCCCTCGGTCAGGCGCTGCTGGCCCTGCGCATGGGCAAGAAGCGGATCATTGCCGAAACCGGCGCCGGCCAGCACGGTGTGGCCACCGCCACCGTGTGCGCCCGTTTCGGCCTGGAGTGCGTCGTTTACATGGGCGCCGAAGACATGCGCCGCCAGGCGCTGAATGTGTTCCGCATGCGCCTGCTCGGAGCCACGGTGCAGCCCGTGACCGCTGGCACCGCCACCCTCAAGGACGCCACCAGCGAAGCGATCCGCGATTGGGTGACCAACGTGGAGAGCACCCACTACATCCTCGGCTCGGTGGCGGGACCGCACCCGTTCCCGATGCTGGTGCGCGATTTCCACGCCGTGATCGGCGAGGAAACCAAGCGCCAGTGCCACGAGGCTTTCGGCCGCAATCCCGATGTGCTGGTGGCCTGCGTGGGCGGTGGTTCCAACGCCATGGGCCTCTTCCATCCCTTTGTGCAGGACACCAATGTGCGCCTGGTGGGTGTGGAGGCCGCTGGTGACGGCGTGGCCACTGGTCGCCATGCCGCCA
>NZ_JBIPMN010000194.1:0-4380 GCF_044369115.1 Vulcanococcus sp.
GAGTGTAACCACACTGGTTTCAGCGGGCAGATGGAAAGCAGGCTTCAGCAGGCGAGCGTCGGTTACGAATGCCTGCAAATAATCCCAGCGGGCAGGCCGAAAGACGCTTGCATTTTGATCGCGCACAATGCGACTATGGGCCGAGTTGCAACCAGCGATGCTACCGCAATCGATTGATAGAATCTCAGCATCTCGACCATGCATGGAAGCAAATAGAGCGCTGTAAAAACCTTCCGCTGAGCCCACATCAGCAAAGCGCCTTGCAGTTAGCGCATAGCGAATAAAATTGCGTACCTCGCGACGCATATACCAGGCATTCGCTTGGTGGCGGAAGACATTGTATGTTCGCAGGAATCCACCCTCTGGAGAGTCGAGGATTTCCGGGCAATAGATCGGGAAGTAAGCATCGTCACCCGCCACGAATATACGATTGGGGCTCCAGTCCTTGTTCCGATGCTGATCGGCGCAGAGCTCTTCGCGCCACAAGGCCGGAATCTTACGGATAAAACGTGCCAAAAGAAGAGCCCGGTCTCCTCCTATGGCGTGGAGGCTATTGCGCCCAATCGATGCAAGGGAAATCATGGAGCCAATTTTACAGAGGAAGGACCAGGCATAAGAAGAAAGCGACTCCATTGCCGCGCGCAGAGGCAGATGTCCCATGCGGTGGCATGGGCAATGGATCGCCGCGAAAGTTCTGTTCTGTAACCAACACAGGCAATTAGATGATCTAGAACCTCGGTCCAGATCTGGCAATCGCCAGCCGGCAGCAGCTCCCCGGCGGCTCCCTCCTTTAGCACCTCTCGACAGGCCGGCACATCACTGGCCACAATGGGCAGGCCGGCGGACATGGCCTCGATCAAGGCGATTCCGAAGCCCTCGGCTGTGGTGGTGGAGAAGGCAAACACGTCGGCCTGGCCCAACAACTCAGGGATATCGCTGCGGTATCCGAGGAACACCTCAGCGGGATTCATCCCCAACTCGGCTGCTATCGCCTCCAGCCGAGGCCGCTCTGAACCATCGCCCACCAGCTGAAGCGCCCAACCGGGCTGGCGGGCAGCAGCAAAGGCCCGGATCAGGGTGGCCTGGTCCTTGATCGGATCGAGCCGGGCCACCATCAACACCCGGCGCGGATCGCCAGGGGGGCGCTGGACACGGGCTGCGGCAGCACGCTTGGCGATGGCGTTGGTGTCGCAGCCATTGGGGATCACCATCCCCAGGCGCAGGCCGCGCGGCAGGGGCTGCAGGCTCTCCACGATCGCCTGCGTGCAGGGCACGGCCACCACACCCAACCGCTGAAACCAACGCAGCAACCGGTGCGAGGTACGCAGCCGTTGGGGGTCTACCGGTGCGGTGTTCCCCAAGTGAACTGCCAACCGCCGCACCCCAGCCAGCCTGGCGCCAAGGGCCAACCACAACATGGGCCGGCTGCAGGGGTAGATCAGCAGCGCATCAGGCCGGGTACGACAGCAGAGCTGGAAGCTGCGCCAAGCCAGCTTGGGGCCATCGCAGTAGTGCCACTGATGCAGGGCCTGCAACGTACCCTCGCGCTGCAGCTGCTCAAAGGCCGGCGCCATCTCCTGCGCACTAGGATCGGCATTGAGCAGCTCGCTATGCACGCCGGCGGGAGCATGGCGAATCAGTTGCAGGGCCAACGCTTCGATGCCTGCGGCGTGGAGACCACCGAGAACATGAAGAACCCTCATCCCAACCCCAGCTCCTCGCCATAGGCCTCCGCCATCGCCGCCACACTGAAGCGGTCCAGGGCGTGCTGGCGGGCGGCCTCCGCACGCTGCTTGGCTGCCGCCGGATCGCTGAGTACCTGGCGAATGCCAGCAGCCAGGGCCTCGGGATTGCCAGGCTCTACCAGCAAGCCGCAGCGTCCGCCGTCGAGCACCTCCCAGCAGGCGCCCACATCACTGGCGACGATCGGCACGCCGGCGGCCATGGCTTCTACCAGGGCGATGCCAAAGCCTTCATCGGGGCGAGCGGAGAACACAAACAGATCCATCTCGGCCAGCAGCGCCGGAATGTCGCGACGGCTCCCCAGCAGCCGCACCCCACCACTGAGCTTGAGCTCAGCACTGAGTGCTTCAAGCTCGAGCCGCCGGCTCCCTTCACCGATCAGCCACAGCTCCACCACCAGGCCTTGATCGCGAAGGAGGGCCACGGCTTTGATCAGGCTGGGCTGATCCTTGTGGCCCTCCAACCGCGCCACCATCGCCAACCGTGGCGGCTGGTGGACTTGGCCGGATCGCTGCACGGCGGTAAAACGCTCCAGATCGCAGGCGTTGTGGATTGCACGGGTTTCACGGGTTCGCACGCCAAAGTCGCGCACTGTGGCGTTACGGATGTACTCCGAGCAACAGAGCAGCCGCTGGGTGAACGGACGGCCCAGCAGCCTGAACTTGCAAAAGGCATTGCCGGTCCACACCGGCGGCAGGTTGCCCACATGGCCGCAGACGCGACGCACACCGGCGGCTTGGGCGCCCATAGCGATGAAGGCATGCCAGCCCAGGGGAAAACTGAGCACCGCTGTGGGCCGCAAGCGGCGGCAGAGCCTGAAGCTGAGCCAGGCCAGCCGTGGGTAGCGGGCCAGGCCGCCGCCGAGCTCAACCGTGTGGATTGGAATGCTCAGGGCCTCAAACTCCGGCCGCAGGTCGGTGGGTTGGTCGGACAGGCAGAGCAGCTCCACCGCCACCCCCTGCTGCCGCCAATGACGGGTTAGCTGCAACGTCAGCTGGGGGCAGCCTTCGGCGACCAGGGAGGTGAGGACAATCAGCAGGGGGTGGGAGGAATCGCTGCTGTCCGCAGTCATACCTGTGGCCGATAGCACTGGTCAAAGTGGACCCTGCCAGCCGGGGAAATGACAGGGATATAACCATATCCAGCCATCATTTGATCGATATCAGATGATTGATCTAAAGAGCTAGCACGCCCTGGGTTCACCTCAACGATTACTTTGCGGCAGCGTTGCTCCTGGAGCAAGGTGCTCATGCCGCTGAGGACCATGCCCTCAAAGCCTTCAACATCAATCTTCACAACCAGACGCTTGGATTGGTGGGCGGCCGCCATGGCCGGCCAGCCTTTGAGATTGTGGGCGTTCAAGAGCGTGTCAAGAGAGATACTTGGAACAATCACAAAGTTTTCGCAAGCCCCATGAGAGGGTGCTATGGAGTTGCCGCCGGAATGGGACACATGGCCAACCTGAAACGGCAAGAAACCACTTGCTTCCGCAGCAGCGGCCAACATGCACACAGGCTGAGCACAGCTACTGAGTAAGGAGCAGTTTGCCAGTAAGTCGATGAACTCTCTTCCACTCGCCTCTAGGGCTAGAACAGCCGAGCAGTGCGGAGCGGCAAAACAAGTGGTGAGACCAATGTTGGCACCAACATCGATAAAACCATCATCAGGCTGAAGATCAGCCAAGAGATCCATCACTTCATCATTGCCGTAGCGTGCTGCTAGCCAGAAAGTGCTATCCGCAAAACGCGCCTTGAGATAGGGTCCATAGCGGGATCGCACAACAATGCCATCGAGCAATAGGGATGCCAGCTGGGCAAGGCGATACTTTCCCCGCTTGATCGGGCAATAAGCCAGGTAGTTGAGCAGGGCTTCTGCCGCCCATCGCCTGATCATGAGTCGCGCTCTCCAAAAGCAAGGCCTTGGAGCACATTGAGAACTTGGGGCGCTACAATACGAACATCGAAACGCCGCTCCGCCTCTCGCCGGCAATCCGAACGATTGAGCGCAGAAAGCTGGCCCACAGCCTCTGCAAATACTTCAGCGCATGGCTCTTCGGAGTCACAGAGGAAACCCGTGCGCCCATGCTCAAGCACTTCGGGTGTGG
Source organism: Vulcanococcus sp. (assembly GCF_044369115.1). Lineage (GTDB taxonomy): Bacteria > Cyanobacteriota > Cyanobacteriia > PCC-6307 > Cyanobiaceae > Vulcanococcus. Next base: position 3,848 of record NZ_JBIPMN010000194.1, read on the forward strand.
ACGCCCGATTCGTGGCAATCACAGGAGTGCCGCACGCAAGTGCCTCCACCATCACAATACCAAAAGGTTCATCCCAGCGAATCGGGAACAGCAATGCTTGAGCACCACCCAGAAGCTCCTGTTTCTGGTCATCATTCACGGGGCCAATCCAGCGGATCTGCTCACCATCCAGATGAGGTTCCACGTGCTCTCGGAAGAACAGCTCGCCACCTTCTTCCTTGGAGATGTTGCCAGCGATTACCAATCGGCGGCCCGACAACTTGGAAACCTGGATGGCAATGTCTATACCCTTATTGCGCGTCAGCCTGCCCAGGAAGGCTAAATAACCAGCATCACCAGCACCTGGACTATAGGCCTGCGTGTCAACTGGGTTGGGGATGACGATGCAGGGTCTAGAAAACTGGGCATGGGCCTTCTGGTTTTGACTGATGCACTGGAACCCGGCCCGCTTACGCATCCGTCGCTCAGCGAAGTCGATTTGGCGCTGATCGACAGGATTTTGAAAGCAGTGAAGCAGAGGCATTCCTGCCTTT
>NZ_JBIPMN010000244.1:0-2774 GCF_044369115.1 Vulcanococcus sp.
GCAATCACGAGTCGCCCACAGGCTCTGAACCTGAAACTGAATCTTGCGGCGAGCCCTGCTGTGATAAGCGAGAGTTGGCGAACGGTGGATGCGCAGCCTCCCCCCATAGCCATGAGACCCAGGGCCCGCCAATAAATGCACTGTGTGCCCGAGACGCTGAAATTCCTGAGCATAAAGGGCCGCAACGCGCTCGGCACCACCATAGTAACTGGGAGGAACTGGGATATGGGGATCAGCGATGAGCAGGATTCTCATAGCAACGGGCTTTCACGCAGCGCTTAAAGATCTTATAACAACCACATAAATCCAGAGGCGCGGCAATTAGAGTGGCGAAAGATTGGGCTTCTACAAGGAGCTTTACGAGAACTTCACCCCATACATTCGGAGTGAGACCATCAATAGCCACCAAGGCAGCACCACCTCCAAAAGTTCCTTGACCACTCCCCTTCCGGGTTGCTGCAGGCCAATTCACCCATAGCAATTCAGCCCAGGATTGCGAGCCAAGACAATGGCTACCGGAGGAATGCTTGACCACATATTTAGGCGCTCCACTAATCCAGAGCGCTCTTAGATGAGCGACAGGAAGACTGAATACCACTCACCGATTTACTATTTATTTCGACCAGCCGATCGCAGTCGGACAGGGTGCTTAACCTATGCGCAATCATCACCACCGTAAGCCCTCTACTTGAACCTGCAATCGCACTCATCACTTCCTTTTCTGTAGCATGATCGAGAGCACTTGTGGCCTCGTCGAGGACTAAAACCTGAGCGCCGCGATAAAGCGCCCGGGCGATGCCAATCCGCTGTAGCTGGCCGCCGCTAAGCCGCACCCCACGCTCGCCCACAGGCGTGTCGTAACCGAGCGGCAGACTCTCGATGAAGTCGGCAATCTGCGCCTGATCGGCCGCACTTTTCACCTGCTCCCTGTGGAGCTGCCCCGCCGACACGCCAAAGGCAATATTTTCGGCGATCGAGGCATCCGTGAGAAAGATGCTCTGGGGCACATGAGCAATACTGCTGCGCCAGCGTCGCAAGCGCTCGCCGCGCAGAGGCTCACCATCGAGCAGGAGCACCCCCTGCGTGGGTTCCAAAAGGCCCATCAGCAGGTCCACCAATGTGGTCTTGCCGCTGCCGGTGTGGCCCACGATTCCCAGCCGCTCGCCGCGGCGGATGGTGAGATGCACATCGCGCAGCACCCAGGGCAGCTCCAAGCCGTAGCGGAAGCTCACGCTCCGCAACTCCAGGCTGTGCCTCAACGGCAGCGGCGATGGCGGTGGAGCCAGATCCTCAGGGGCGATTGGTTGCTCCAGATACCCCAGCACCGAGTGCAGCGCGGGCTGGTTCAGCCGCAAGCCACTCCAGCTGCCATAGATCAGCTGCAAGGTCGGCAGCAAGCGCTGGGCACCCAGCGCCAGGCCCCCCAGCACCGGTAGCGCCCCGAGAAAACCCGCACGACCGTTCGCCAGCACCAGCGCCGCCAAGGCGATCGCCGTCAGGCCAATGGCCTCCATGGCGTAGCGGGGTGCCAGTGCCAGAAACTGTCCCTCGCCAAGTTGCCGACGCAGGCTTCGGTCGGCCTGGCTGTAAGCGCTCGTGTAATTGGGCTGGCTGCCATTGAGGATCACATCGCGGATCGCACCCAACCCCTCCTGCAAGCTGCGGATGCGCTGGCTCTGGTCGGCCACGATCGCCTGCCCCAGCCGGCGCAGCTGCCGCCGGCTGCTGGCCAGCATCAACCCGTAGCCACCGCCCACCACCAGCGCTAAGGCCAGGCTCACTCCGGGATTGAGGGAGAGCAGCACGGCCACGAGCGCCAGGCTCACCAGCCCGCCGCTGAGCAGCTGCAGCAGGCCATTGAGCATGAACACCACTTGATCCACCTCGGTGGCCACAGCACTGATCGTGTCGCTGCTGTTGCGCTTCAAGTGCACCGCATAGGACTGATACAGCGTGCGGCGATACATCTCGATGCTCAGATCCGAGCCGATCGCATTGGCTAGGGCTATCGAGGCCCGCAGCGCCAGCAGTCGCACCACCCCGGCCAGCAGCGCCGCACTGGCAAAGGCCACACACGCAGGCAACACCAGATCCGTCGGCCCAGCCCAGCCGAACCAGGCGGCCAGCGCCTGCACCTTGCCCGTACCCCAAATGCGCTCTGGTTCGGCCAGCACCCCCAGAAACGGCACCACCGCCCCCAGGCTCAGCATCTCCGCCAGCGAGCTGGCCAGCAGCAGCCCCACCACCAGCAGCAGCTGCAACAGCCGCCGCCGCGAGAAGAGGTTCCAGAGGCGGCACAGGTCGCGGCGCAGGCTGAACTCATCAGGCATGGCCATGTCAGTTAGTTCCTGCATCCAGCTCAACTCAACAAGCAGTAGAAAAATTGTTCCGTGGGGATTGGGCTCGATCTCCACTCAGGCGCCACACATTTTAGCCCAGAAGCCCAAAGATCACCGCAATGAAGCATCGCGGGAATTGTCAGATCAGCGCCTAGGCCAAACCGAGAAAGCTCGGCTTGTAGCGACCGGCGATGTCGCGCCAGGCGAGAATCGCAAAGAGCTCTCGATAACCCCAGAGATCCTTCCAGCACTGCTTGTCGAGACGATTCGGCTCCAGAACCAAATAAGCCTCTGAGTGCGGCCGAGAAACGAAGAATAACGAAGAGTCAAACCATGAAGACACTAAAACACATAGATACAACAAGGCCCTAAGATCGCAACGGATAGGAGAGCGGTGCTCAATCCTCAAGCCGTTGCATTCTTAGTCTGGCACAG
>NZ_JBIPMN010000141.1:0-7159 GCF_044369115.1 Vulcanococcus sp.
GCGGGGCCGGCCAGGCCCACCAGCAGGGCCAGGGGCAGAACCAGCACCCGGGCCAGGGTCCGGAGGGCAGAGGAGAAAGAAGAGGCCATCGAAAAAGCCGGCAAGGTGGTGGTGGAGACCGCGCCAGAGACCTTGTATCACGGCCAATGGGCCTGCTGGTTGCCCGGGCCCCAGCCACTCACGAACTGTTGCAGCCTCAGCTCTCGCCTGCGGCCACTTCAACGCTGAGGAAGTCTTTGGCCAGTGCGGTGTTGGGGAAAATGGCCCGCGCTTCGTTGAGCAGATCGTCAGGCGTGACCGGGTTGCCCGGCACGTAGCGCGGGCTGAGGTGCGTGAGCATCAGCTGCTTCACGCCGGCAGCCAGGGCCGTCTGCGCCGCCATGGTGCTGGTGGAGTGCTGGCGGGCGATGGCCATCTCCGCTTCGGCGTGAGAAAAGGTGCTCTCGTGGATCAGCAGATCGGCTCCCTGGGCCAGCTCCACCGCCGCCTCGCTGAACACCGTGTCGGTGCAATACACAACGCTGCAACCCGGTCGCTCCGGGCCGCAGAGGCTGGCGCCGTTGATGATGCGGCCGTCGTCGAGCACTACCTCGCGCCCGGCTTTGAGCTCGGCGTAGATCGGACCGGGTGGGATGCCGAGGGCGCGGGCCTGCTCGACATCAAACCGGCCGGCGCGGGGCTTCTGATCCACCCGGTAGGCGTAGGCGGGAACTCGGTGGATGAGCGTCGTGCAGCGCACCGTGATGTCGTCGTCGTCGAGCAGCACCGCGCCGCTGGTGGCGGCGTCCTTCACCCGGTGGCTGCGCAGTGGGTAGCCGATGCGGGTGGAGGAGGTGCGCAGCACGCCCTCGAGGTAGTCGCGCAGGGGGTCGGGGCCGTAGAGATCGATGCCGCTGCAAGTGCCAGCCAGCCCCAGGCTGGCCAGGAGCCCCGGCAGGCCGAACACGTGATCCCCATGCATGTGGGTGATGAAGATGCGCCGCAGCTGGCTCACCCGCAGTTCGCTGCGGAGGAACTGGTGCTGGGTGCCTTCGCCGCAGTCGAACAGCCACAGCTCGGCGCGCTGGGGTAGGCGCAACGCCACCGCCGACACGTTGCGGCCGCGGGTGGGCACGCCGGAACTGGTGCCGAGGAAGGTGACCTGCACGGCCGGCCGGAGCCTCCCCGGTGTGACTGATCTGATCGTGCCATGGCGCCGCCACTGTGCCCTGGCGGGATGGTCAGCCGCTCGTCACAATGGCCTGCCCTGCCGATGTGGCCCGCGATGGTTCGCCTGAGACGCCTACCGCTGGGAGTGTTCGCTCTGACGGCTTCCTGCTTGGCCGCCCCGAGCGTGTTGGCGCGATCGGCCGAACCCCAGGCTGCCCAGGCCCCCGCACTGAACGAACCGCTGCTGCGCGTGCTGGTGCTGCAGGGCCAGGAAACGCGGCTGAGGCCGGCCTTGTCGGCGGCAGGGCTGCGCCTGCGGGATGGTCAGGGGCGGGTGCTGGCGGAGCTTGGCGGGCAGGTGGTGCTCCAGGCGGCCCCTGACGGCGCTTGGCTGCGGTTGGTGCGGGCTGATAGCTCCGAAAGCGAGCAGTGGCAGCTGCGGGAGGTATGGCTCGAGGCCTTGGCTGGCCCCGAAGAGCGGGATCCGGGCTTGTGGGTTGGCCAGCGCCGCTACCGGGGGCGCCTGCAGCTGTTGCCCCAGGCCGGTCAGCTGCAGGTGGTGAACCACGTGCCGCTGGAGACCTACTTGCCCAGCGTGGTGGGCAGCGAAATGCCGGCTAGCTGGCCCCTGCAGGCGTTGAAGGCCCAGGCGGTGGCTGCCCGCACCTATGCGCTCAAGGCCCGAAAGCCCTCGGCGCCCTTCGATGTTCAGGCCACCACCGCCAGCCAGGTTTACAAGGGTGTGGAGGCCGAGACCCCTTCCACCCTGGCGGCGGTGGCGGCGACGCGGGGCCAGGTGCTCACCTACAACAACGCCCTGATCGATGCGGTGTTTCACAGCAGCAGCGGCGGCAGCACCGAGAGCAGCGGCGACCTCTGGCCGCGGCAACTGCCCTATTTGGTGAGCGTGCCTGATTTCGATCAGGCGTCACCGGTGCGCGACTGGCGCCAGCCCCTCGATCGCACCCGCCTGCAGCAGGCGTTTCCGGAGCTGGGTGGGGCGCTGGGCATTGATGTGGTCGCCACCACGCCGACCGGCCGCGTACGTCAGGCGCGGGTGGTGGGTCCCACGGGGCAGCTGTCGCTCACCGGAGCCCAGTTGCGTTCCCGCCTGGGCCTGAAGAGCACCTGGGTGCGCTTCGAGCTGGTGCCCTCCGCCAGTTCAGCGGGGCCTGTCCTGGCGGGTTTGAGCCTGGATTCCGCCAGTGGAGCTGCTCCAGCCTTGGTGCCGCCGCCCCTCCCGGCGTTCTCCTTGCCGGTGCCCTCCACTCAGACGCCGGAGGTGGTGCAGTTGGTCGCAGTGGGGCGTGGCTTTGGTCACGGTGTGGGGATGAGCCAGTGGGGGGCTCTGGCGATGGCCCAGCGGGGTGAGTCATACGCCTCGATCCTCAAGCACTACTACCGCGGTACGGCACTGCAGCCCTACAGCGAGCTGGCGCGCACTGCAGCCGCTGGGCGAGGCTGGGCGAACGACGACCCGCGCTCCCTGGCCGTATCGCCTTGATCGCTGCCCCCTCCTCCCCCACCACTGCCACTTGGCCGTGCCAACTGCGGGTGGAGGCGGATACCGACGCCGTGGCAGCCCACGTGGCCGAGCGATTGCACCAGGCCCTCGAGCAGGCTGCGGTGCTGGGCCTGGCCACTGGCCGCACGATGGAACCGGTGTATGCGGCCCTCCTGCAGCGGCTGAAAGCGCTGCCGCCACAGCAATTGGCGCTGTTGCTCGGCCGGTGGCGCAGTTTCAACCTCGATGAATATGTGGGCCTCGCCAAGGACCACCCCCAGTCGTTTGCCTCTTTTATGCAGCGGCAGCTGGCCGGGCCACTGCAACTGCCTGGCGGTTGTTTGCAGATCCCTGATGGTTGTGCCGCGGATCCCGAGGCTGAGGCCCGCCGCTACAGCGCCGCGGTGATAGCCGCAGGCGGCATCGATCTGCAGTTGCTTGGGCTGGGCAGTAACGGGCATGTGGGCTTCAACGAGCCTCCCTGCTCCGCCTCGGAATCCTGCCGCTGTCTGGGGTTGAGCCCCGCCACCCGTGAGCAGAATGCCGCCGCGTTCGAGGGGGATCCCGCTGCGGTGCCGGAGCGGGCGATCACCCTGGGCACGTCCGAAATCCTGGCGGCCCGGCGCGTGCTGCTGGTGGTGACAGGCACCGCGAAGGCCCAGATCCTGCGCCGCGCCCTGCAGGAGCCCCCGTGCCCGGAGGTTCCTGCCAGCTGGCTGCAGCGCCACCCCCAGCTGGAGGTCGTGGTGGATCAGGCCGCGGCAGCTGCGCTGAAATTCAGCTGAGCGCTGCTTCCATCAGCGCCTCATCAGCTTCAAGGTTGCTGGTCACACTGCGCACGTCGTCGAGGTCTTCGAGGGCATCCAGCAGCTTCAGGCAGCCGGCCAGGGCGGTTGGTTCGTCGAGGCGGCAGGGGGTGCTGGCGATCCAGCGGTGCTCCCAGCTGCTCACCGGCAACCCCAGGTTGCGCAGGCCGTCCTGCAGGGCTTCCAGCTGCTCGAAGGCCCCCAGCACCTCAGCCCCCTCCGGTTCGAGCTCGTAGCCGAGCACGCTGGGACCGCCCTGTGCCTCCAGCTCCAGCAGCCGCTCGAGCAGCTCCTCTTCCTGCGGGTTGCTCTGCTCGAGGCGCACCACGCTGCGGTGCTCGAACAGATAGCCCACGCAGCCGGTTTCGCCGAGGTTGCCGCCGTTCTTGCTGAAGGCCAGGCGCAGCTCCGCTGCCGTGCGGTTGCGGTTGTCGGTGAGGGCCTCGATCAGCACCGCCACACCGCCAGGGCCATAGCCCTCGTAGCGCACCTCTTCAAACGCATCAGCCCCGCCCACGCCCTGGCCGGAGCCCTTGGCAATCGCCCGTTCGATGTTGGCGTTGGGCATCCGGGCCGCTTTGGCCTTTTCGATGGCTGTGCGGAGCTGGAAGTTGCCGGCAGGATCGGCACCGGCTCGCGCCGCCACCATGATTTCGCGACCCAGCCGGGTGAACACCGCACCGCGTTTCGCATCCACCACGGCCTTGGTGCGTTTGATCTGGGCCCATCGGCTATGGCCGGCCATGCGCGTGCGGAGTGGAACGAAACAGCGAGACGAGGATCCGGCCTTCAGCCGGCGGCATCGAGCACCAGGCGCGGCTGCAGCTGGCCGCTGGCCTGCACCCGGGCCATGCCCGCCAGGTTGCCATCCGGGCCCACCACCACCACCGGCGCGTCGATCGGCCAGGTGGGTTCGCAGGCCTGGAGCCGTCCGCAGCGCCAGCCCGCCAGTGCTTCCGCCGTGAGCTGATGCCGTTGCAGGTGCCTCAGGGCCTCGAGGGGATCCACCAGGGCCGGCGGAGGCACGGCCTCGAGTTGCTCCCAGCTCACGCTTTGCTCGAGCTTGAAGCCGAGGGCCTCTGTGCGCTGCAACTGCGCCAGGCAGCCGCCACAGCCCAGGGCCTCACCCAGATCGCGGGCCAGCGAGCGGATGTAGGTGCCAGCCGAGCAGGCCACCTCCAGCTCCAGCCGCCCCAGCACGGGATCCCAGTGCAGCAGCTCCAGCCGATGCAGGCTCACGGGACGGGCCTGCAGCTCCACGTGTTCGCCCGCGCGGGCCCGCTTGTAAGCCCGCTGGCCATTCACGTGCACGGCCGATATCGCCGGCGGGCGCTGCTGGATCAGGCCGCGGAACGGCTCAAGCGCGGCCTGCAGATCGGTGGAGCTCAGCTGCGGTGGCTGTTGCCGTTCCAGCACCTCGCCCTCGAGGTCGTCGCTGTCGGTTCTGACCCCCAGTTGCACCACACCCCTGTAGGTCTTGTTGCCGCTGAGGTAAGGGAGGAGCCGTGTGGCGGGCCCGAGGGCAATGGGCAGCACACCGGTGACAGCGGGATCGAGGGTGCCCCCATGGCCCACCCGCTTGAGGCCATAGGCGCGCCGTACCCGCGCAACGCAGCCATGGGAGCTCAGGCCGGCGGGCTTATCGAGCACCAGGAAGCCGCAGATCAAGGCAGGGGGTGTGCACTGCCTTGATGCTCCCATTGCCGATGGCCTCAATCCCGCCAGGCTTGGAGGAGCTGTGCTGCCGCTCGATGCCCCGTGGGATGCCCCCGAAAGCCATGGATCTGCCGCCAGCCGCGCTGCAGCGCCGGCGTGAGCTCGCGTTTCTGGTGCTGGCTGGGCTGTTCCTCGGAACGATGGGGATGCTCAACATCCTTGGGCTGACCCGCTTTCTGCAGCTGGGCAGCATCGGCTCCTGGCCGGTTGTGGTGGCGGTGGGTGCCCTGCCTTATCCGATCACGTTTCTGTGCACCGATCTGATCAGTGAGATCTGGGGCGAGGAGCGCGCCAGTCAGTTGGTCTGGGTGGGGTTGCTGCTCAATGGTTGGATTGTGCTGATCCTCTGGTTGGGTGGAGTGTTGCCGGGCTTACCCGGGGCGCCAGAGAGCACCTTCTTCGCGGTGCAGGATCTGGCCTTTGGCGCGGTGGGCGCTTCGATGGTTGCTTACATGGCGGCCCAGTTCACCGATGTGCGGCTGTTCCATTTCTGGAAGCGCGTCAGCGGAGGGCGGGCGCTGTGGTTGCGTAACAACGGCTCAACGTTGGTGAGCCAGCTGGTGGATACCAGTGCCGTGGTGCTGATCAGCCACTACGCCGCCCATGTGTTGCCGGTGAAGCCCGAACTGCCGGTGCTACCGCAGTTGATGAGCTTCATTGCCAGCGGCTATCTGTTCAAGGTGCTGGCGGCCTTGGCCGACACGCTGCCCTTCTATTGGCTCACGGCCTGGCTGCGGCGCTGGCTGGTGGTGCCGGGAGCAGGCAGCGAATTGGATTCAGCGCTCGGTCCGGTTCTGGGCTCACCACTACGGTGAGCAGCCATGAGCCCTACCGCCACCCTCTCCCTCGAGCACTTTCTCGATGGAGGCTTTGATCTGCGCCGCCAGCTGGCGGCGCACCTGTCCCTGGAGCCGCAGGAGCTCGAGCGGCGCTTGCCCCTGGCTACCGAATCGCTTGCGGCGGCTCATCCCGGGGCGTTCGATCCCCACAAAGCGGAAGCCTTCTACGAAACCGCCGTGGGCACAGGCCACCTGTTGGAGCTGGCGGCCTGGCATCTGAGCAGCGCCGATTACATCGCCGACACGCTCCGGTTGCAGCAGCAGTTCGCCCGCGGCCAGGTGCTCGATTTCGGCGGCGGTATCGGCACCCATGCCCTGGCTGCAGCGGCGTTGCCGGAGGTGGAGGTGGTGTGGTTCGTGGACCTCAATCCCGAGAATCGCCGCTTCGTGCAGGCCCGCGCTGAACGGTTTGGGCTGCAGCACAAGCTGCGCTGTTTCCGCGACCTTCAAGCCCCCGAGCTGCCCAGCCAGTTCGACACGATCGTGTGCCTCGACGTGCTCGAGCACCTCAACGATCCAAGCGCCCAGCTGGAACAGTTCGCCACACGCATGACGCCCTCCGCCATTGCCTTGCTGAATTGGTATTTCTTCAAGGGCTTTGCCGGTGAGTACCCGTTCCATTTCGATGAGCCCGAGCTGGTTGAGCGGTTTTTCCGCACGCTGCAGACTCGCTTCTTGGAGGTGTTCCACCCCTTCCTGATCACCACCCGGGCCTACCGGCTGCTCTGAAGCGGGGCACAACACCTGCACACAAGAAAGCCGGCGCCATGGCGCCGGCTGGAAGGCCTGAGGGATCAGGCGGAAGCTGGAGGCTGAATTCAGCCGACAGCCACGTTGATGCGCTTGCGGGTGCGCAGGCCGCGCTTGATCGTGTCGAAGCTCACCACGCCATCCACAAGGGCGAACAGGGTGTCATCGGCGCCGCGACCCACGTTCAGGCCGGGCAGCACGGAGGTGCCGCGCTGGCGGATCAGGATCGAACCAGCGTTGACCGACTCACCGCCATAACGCTTCACACCGAGGCGCTTGGAGTTGGAGTCGCGGCCGTTGCGGGTGGAGCCGGTGCCTTTCTTGTGGGCCATGGTTCAGGGGAGTGTTGGGTTGAGAAACGCTGCGGCTGATCAGGCCAGGGCTTTGCCGCCCAC
>NZ_JBIPMN010000142.1:0-7136 GCF_044369115.1 Vulcanococcus sp.
TGGGGGGCCTGGTGGGCCGCTGGAACGGTGCCCTGCCCCAGCTGCTGATCAGCTACAGCTTTGGTCCGCTCGTGCCGCAGCTGCTTCTGTGTTGCGCCGTCGCCGTGCTGGCTCTGGGCCTGCGGCGTGTGCTGCTGCTGGAGTCATGATCCGGCCTGTGTATCTCATCGCCCTGGCCGTGGTGGTGAGCGATCAACTGAGCAAGCTGGTGGCCCTGCATCAGCTCAGCGGGCGAGGCGTTCAGCCCTTGCTCCCGGGCCTTTTGCAACAACGGCTGGTGTTCAACACGGGCGCGGCCTTCAGCATGCTGGAGGGCAATGCCTTTGGCCTTGGTCTGGTGAGTGCGGCCGTGGCCGTGGGCCTGGTGGTCTGGATTCAAACCAGCGGGACCCTCAGCCGCTGGCAGAGCCTCGGGCTGGGGCTGCTGCTGGGTGGAGCGATTGGCAACGGGCTTGATCGCTGGCGGCTCGGCAGCGTGGTGGATTTTCTCGAGTTCGTGCCGGTGCCGTTTCCGGTGTTCAACCTGGCTGACACCGCGATCAATCTGGCTGTGGTCTGCCTCCTGATCGATCTACTGCGCCGCCAGGATGGGCGTCATGACCGCCCGGCCCGCTGAACTGAGCTGGAGCAGCCTCGGCCAGAGCGAGCAGCGCCGGCAGCTCCAGCCCGGTACCTATCGCATCGGCCGCGACCCTTCAGCGGAACTCCCCATCCAGGCTGCCGGGGTGAGCCAGCAGCACGCCTTGCTCGAGTGGGTGGACGGCCACTGGCTCCTCACCGATCTGAACTCCACCAACGGACTTTGGTGGCGCGGACGCCGCATCCAGCAGCTGCTGCTCTGTGATGGCGATCGCATCCGCATGGCTCCAACCGGCGCGGAGGGTGCCGCTGAACTGGTTTTTTATCAACCGGCGCAACGGCCCTGGCGGCTGCTGCGGAGGTGGGGCAGTGCTGCTGCTGCGGTGGTGGCCGCCGGCGGCCTGGCCCTACTGGGTGTCGGACGGCTGCAGGTTCCGGTGGAAGCTGAACTTGCGGCCAGCCGCGGGCCCCTGCTTTTGTTCGATGGAGCCGATCGGCCGTTGATGGCCTTCGAATCGGTTCAGCACCGCGAACAGCGCGATCTCAGCCGGTTTCCAGAAGAGCTGATCAGCGCCCTGCTGGCCAGCGAGGACAACCGCTTCTGGTGGCACCCAGGTATTGATCCGATTGGCACCGCCCGGGCCCTGCTCACCAACCTCAGCGGTGGGCGCGTGATTGAGGGGGGCAGCACCCTTACCCAACAGCTCGCACGGAGCCTGCATCCCGAAACCGTGGGTCGTGGTGACACCTTGGGCCGCAAGTGGCGCGAATTGCTGGTGGCACTGCAACTGGAGGCCAGCCACAGCAAGCGTGATCTGCTCCTCACTTATCTCAATCGGGTTTATCTGGGGGTGGGTTGGGGCTTTGAAGACGCCGCCCGCCACTACTTCGCCCGCCCAGCGAGCGATCTCAGCCTCGAACAAGCGGCGCTGCTGGTGGGGTTGCTGCCGTCGCCGAACGGCTTCAACCCCTGCACCCAACCGCAGGCAGCGCTCGATTCCCGCAATCGGGTGCTGCTGAAGATGGTGGAAGCAGGGCGGCTCAGCCAGCAGCGGGCCAGGAGCGCCAGGCGGCACCCTCTGCAGCTAGCGCCCCAGGCCTGCGGCGCGGGCGTTGAGCAGGGCGCTCAACCGCTGCCCTTCTACACCGACCAGGTGAAGCGGGATCTGGAGGGGCTGCTGGGAGCCGATGTGGCGGCGGAAGGCAATTTTTTGGTGAGCACTTATCTCGATCCCCTGCTGCAGCAGGTGGTGGAGCGACGTCTCAGCTCGTTACTGCGCTCCAAGGCGGGGCCCCAGCAGGGTGCAGTGGTGGTGATCGACAGCCGCAACGGCGGCATCCTCGCCATCGCCGGCGGCCGCGACTACAGCCAGAGCCAATACAATCGGGCGAGCATGGCCCTGCGCCAACCGGGCAGCACCTTCAAGCTCTTCCCTTATCTCGCAGCCCTGGAGCTCGGTCTGAACGCCAGCGATCGGGTGAGCTGTGCCCCACTGGAATGGGGAGGGCAAATCTTCCGCAGCAGCTGCGGCGGCAGCCTCAGCCTGGAGCAGGCCCTCGCCAGCTCCAGCAACACCGCCGCCCTTCGCCTGGCCAGGCGGGTTGGGCTTGATCGGGTGATCGAAACCGCCCGCAAGCTCGGCATCAGCACACCGCTTGAGGCGGTGCCCGGCCTGGCCCTGGGTCAGGCCGAAGTTCGCCTGGTGGAACTCACCGGCGCCTATGCCGCAGTGGCCAACCAAGGCATCTGGCATCCGCCGAGCACGATTCGCCAACTCACCGATGCCGAACAGGAGCGCAACCGCACCAGCCAGCCGCAACGCCAGGGCACGGGTACGGGGCGGCGGGTTCTCAGCGAATCCCAGACCCGCCAGATGCAGTCGATGCTGCGGGGTGTGGTGCGCTCCGGCACGGGCCGCGCCGCACGGCTCGGCGGCGAGGAATGGGGCAAAACCGGCACCACCAACAACGGCCGCGATCTCCTGTTCATCGGGGCAGAACCCAGCCGCCACTGGGTGATGGGTGTGTGGCTGGGCAATGACGACAACACCCCCACCGGATCCAGCAGCGCCTTGGCGGCAGAGCTCTGGGGCGAGATCATCCGCTCAGCCGGTCGAGGCAGCCTCGATCGCGGCATCACCCTGCGCTGAGGTCCGCCACCTGTGAAACCTCCTGTACGACTCTGGCTCTGGATCGGTGGGGGCCTGCTCGTGCTGGTGGTGGTGACGGCTGTGCTGCAGGCCATCAACAACCTGATCTGGCAGCTGAGCTATCTTCTGCCGTCCTGGCTGGTGGGCCCCTTCACCCTGCTGCTGTTTGGCGGTGGCGCCTTACTGATTGCGCGGGTGGCCTGGCCATGGCTTGAGGGATGGCGCCGCCAGCGCAGTGGAGGCCCTGGCAGTGGAAACGCCACCGCAGCACCGCCGAACAACCGCCAGGAGGCCGCTCACCAGCAGCTGCAGGCGGTGGATCAACTGCTGGAGCGGATTCGCGATGCCGTGCAGCGGGAGGCCCTGCAGCTGGAACGTGAGCGGGTGGCGGCCGAACTGGAGCGCGGCGATCTCGTGCTGGTGGTATTTGGCACGGGCTCTGCCGGCAAAACCTCGTTGATCCGGGCGTTGCTGAAGGATGTGGTGGGTCGGGTGGGTGCCGCCATGGGCTCCACCGATGCCTGCTTGAGCTATCGGTTGCGCCTGCAGAACCTCAACCGCGGCATTCGCCTGGTGGATACCCCAGGCATCCTGGAAGCCGGCGCTGCTGGGCAGCGGCGCGAACAGCTCGCTCGCAAACAAGCAGCGGAAGCCGATCTACTGCTGCTGGTGGTGGATGGAGATTTGCGCGCCGCCGAGCAGGAGGTTTTTGTGACGCTGGCGCAGCTGGGCAAACGGCTACTGCTGGTGCTCAACAAATGCGACCTGCGGGGAAGCGAGGAAGAGCGCCGGCTGCTGGCACTGCTGCGCCGACGCTGCCAGGGGCGAATCGCTCCAGACGACGTGATCGCCGCCAGCGCGGCGCCACAATCCGTTCCAATGCCCGGCGGCAAGCCGCTGCAGCCAGAGCCCGAACTCGATGCGTTGCTGCGCCGCATCGCCCAGGTGTTGCACAGCGATGGCGAAGAGCTGATCGCCGACAACATCCTGATGCAGAGTCGCCGCCTCAGCGAAACGGGGCGGCGACTCCTCAACGACCAACGCCAGCAGGATGCTGAAGTCGTGGTGGACCGCTACAGCTGGATCAGCGCTGGTGTCATCGCCGCCACGCCCCTACCAGGGATCGATCTGTTGGGTGCGGCAGCTGTGAATGCTCAGATGGTGATGGAAATCGGCCGCATCCATGGGGTAAGCCTCAGCCGCAGCTCCGCCCAGGAGTTAGCGGTGTCAGTCGGGCGCACCCTGGCAAGCCTGGGTGTGATCAAAGGCGGGATGGGTTTGATCAGTGCTGCTCTCAGCGTGAACCTGCCGGCCCTGGTGCTCAGCCGCGCCGTGCAGGCCGTGGGAGCAGGCTGGCTCACGCGGGTTGCAGGGCGCAGCTTCATCACCTACTTCCAGCAGGATCAGGACTGGGGCGATGGAGGCATGCAGGAAGTGGTGCAACGCCAGTACGACCTCAACCGCCGCGATACAGCGCTGAAGAGCTTTCTCAGCGCAGCCTTCAACCGCGTGGTTGAGCCGTTGCAGCGTCAGCAGAAGCAGGAGCAGCTGCCACCGCGGCCGGAGGGGCGGCGTTAGCGCCCAGCCCCATGGCCTCCGGGGGTGGTGGAAGCAAAGGTCCGCGGGAATCCAGCACAGTGATCAGCACCAGATAGGCCACGGCAATCAGGATCGAGATGGCGCCAGTCACAAGGGCCACCCAGCGGCCGCGGGTCTTGGGTTCACTCATGCTGCGGGATCAGCGAAGGGGGAGCGATGCAGGCAGAGAAGCCGTCACCACATCGGCCACAGCCTCGAGCTCGGCAGCGCCGGTGTGGGGGTTGCCCAGCACCGCCTTGAGGTGATGGCGCCCTTGATAAAGCGGTCGCGAGAGCATCAACTGGCGTTCAAGTAGGCGGTGGCGCGTCTGTTGCGACCAGTGCTCTGCCTCCGCAGCAGAGAGGTGCCGGGGTGTGAAAGCAAGCAGGTGCAGCGGGCCGCTCCGCAGCTCCAGAGGCAGGGGCTCAAGCAGGGCCTGCAGCTGCTGGCGGCGTTCGATCGCTCCACTGAGCACCCGATCGATGCCGGTGAGCCCAAGCTGCCGCAGACCCAGCCAGAGCTTGAGCACCTCAGCAGGGCGCGTGCCCTGCAAACCGCACTCACCACCATGGGCCTCCGCCCAACTGGGCTCCATGTAGGGCAGGCCGGTGGCAAAGCAGGAGGCCAGCGCATCGGGCTGGCGCAGCAGCAGCAAGGAAGACGTTTTGGTGATCCCCAGCAGCTTCTGTGGATTCACTGTGAGGGAATCAGCGAATCCCAGACCCTGCACCAGATCAGCATGACTTGAGCTGAGCCCAAACACAGCACCGATGGCACCATCCACATGCAGCCAGATTTGGCGCGCGCGGCAGATCTGGGCGACCCGATCCAGCGGATCAATCGCTCCGCGCACGGTGGTTCCGGCGGTGGCCACCACGGCAAGCACCGGCTGACCCGCAGCGATGGCGGCATCGAGTTGAGCCGCCAACTGATCCACCTGGAGGCATCCACGGCCATCCACCGCTACGGGCTGGAGGGCTGAGAGCGGCAGCCCCATCACCGCCAGTGCCTTGGCGATCGACACATGCGCATCAGCGCTGCAGAACACCAACGCGTGTTGCGCTCCCAGCAATTGCCGCTGTTGGCGCGCCACCACCAACGCCATCAGGTTGCTGAGGCTGCCGCCACTGGCGGCCACACCGCCAGCCTGATCACCGAGGCCAAGCCTCTCGGCCATCCAGGCGCAGAGGCTGCGCTCGAGCCGCGAGAGACTTGGCGAAAGCTCTTCAGCGAGCAGATTGTTGTTGAGGCCGGCGCAAATCAGATCTGCTGCCACCGAGGCGGTGAGTGGAGGCGGATCCAGGTGTGCCATCGAACCCGGATGCACCGGGTTGAATGCCCCATCCATCACCAACTGAAGATCATCGAGCAGGGTGAGGGGATCCAAACCAGCCTCCCCCGGTGCCACCTCCGGCAACACGCTCAGCAAGGGCAGAGGTGAGCGCTGGCTGGAATCACCCCACCAGCGGCAGAGCTGACCCGAGGTCTGCTGCAGAAACGCCAGCAGATCTCCATCCAGTCCAGAAGGATCCGGAAAGAGCGGCAAGGAGGGCGCGGCCGCTGGCTCGTGCTGAGGGGCTGGAGCCAAGGGGGCGCCACAGGGTTTGCCCATTCTCACCAATGGCCGGCCCAATGCCAGGCTGGGATCAGGCGCTGGCATTGTGCACAGAGCGTGGGCGGATGTTCTGGGGCCGGCGGAACAACTCCTCTGGATGCAGCGGCTGCTCAGGCACGCTGAGCTGGTAGGCCGCCAGGGGGAGATTCCCGTGGCGGCCGTGATGGTGGACGGACAGGGAAAAGCCGTGGGCTGGGGCAGCAACCGGCGCGAGCGAGACCAGCATCCCCTCGGCCATGCCGAACTGGTGGCGTTGCAGCAAGCCGCTCGCCTGCGGGGCGATTGGCGCTTTAACGATTGCACCCTGCTCGTGACCCTGGAGCCCTGCCCCATGTGTGCGGGGGCTTTGGTGCAAGCCCGGGTGGGGCGGGTGGTGTTCGGTGCCAGCGACCCCAAACGGGGAGCGCTCGGTGGGGTGCTCGACCTGAGCACCAACCCGAGCGCCCACCACTACATGCAGGTGGTGGGCGGGGTGGAAGCGAGCCTGTGTGCGGATCAGCTGGAGCGGTGGTTCAAGCAGCGGCGGCAGCAGCAACGGGAGCAGCGCTCCGGAAGGCCGGCAGCTCCTGTTCAAGAAGGTTGAGCAGCAGATCCACGTTCTCCTCGCGGCTGTTGTAACCCATCAGGCCAATGCGCCACACCTTGCCAGCGAGGGCGCCGAGGCCACCACCCACCTCAATGCCGTGCTTGTTGAGCAAGTGGAGCGTGAAGGCCTTGCCATCCACACCCTCGGGGATGCGCACTGTGGTGAGGGTGGGCAGGCGCAACTCCGCCGGTACATGGCACTGCAGGCCAAGAGCTTCAAGACCCGACCACAGATGCTCGGCGTTGCGGCGATGACGCTCCCAAACGTTCTCCAGACCTTCTTCTGCGATCAGGCGTAGGGCCTCACGCATGCCGAAGTTCATATTGACTGGAGCGGTGTGGTGATAGACGCGGTCACTGCCCCAGTACTGGTTGAGCAGACTGACATCGAGGTACCAGTTCGGCACCTTGCCGCTGCGGGCGGCGAGCTTCTCCTCCGCGCGTGGCCCCATGGTGAAGGGACCTAGGCCGGGGGGGCAGCTGAGGCCTTTCTGGCTGCAGCTGTAAGCGAGATCCACCTGCCACTCATCGAGGTAGAGCGGCACTGCACCGAGTGAGGTGACGGTATCGAGCAGCAGCAGGCAGTCGTACTGACGGCAAAGAGCACCGATGCCATCCATCGGCTGACG
>NZ_JBIPMN010000143.1:0-7134 GCF_044369115.1 Vulcanococcus sp.
CTGTTTCTGCTGTGGGTGTGAGTGGCTCGGCTCGTCAGGATCCTGGAGTCGTGCCTGTTTTTATCAATCGTGCTCAAGTGCTGGGTCCCGCGATCCAGGTTGCTGCTGTGAAACTTGAACGACTCATTGAAATGCCTGCATTCTTTGATGGATCGCAGTCATCACCTAGCCGCCCACTGGGGCAGTTGCCAGTTGGTCCAAACTTTATGATTGACGTTGATAGGCTTGTTAAGCGTCAGCAGGAGATTAGGCGACTTGATTCGCTGATCGCGGCTAATCCTGCTAACGCTTCTGCTCACTATCAGCGTGCGAATCTCTCTTACAGTATTTCTGATCTAGATGGCGCGGCTCAGGGTTATTCCCGTGTACTCGAGCTGCAGCCTGATTACGCTGCCGCATTCGTTAATCGGGGTGCCATTCGTCGCAAGATGGGTGATCTGTCAGGGGCATTGCGCGACTACGACAGTGCAATCGCCTTGGCGCCCCGGGATCCTGATGCTTATCGCAATAGAGGCATAGCGCGTGAGCTGATCGGTGATCTCAGTGGTGCTTTGTCCGATTGGGATCGAGCCGCGAGTCTCGGCGACCAAGATTCCAAGCAATGGCTTTTGGCCGCAGCGCCCAGGTCTGTGGACCTGAACATCGAGAGCCTTACTCGCATGCACTCGGCGCCTCGAGTCGCGCCAGGCTTGGTCTCTGCTCTTTCTCGGCCAGCAGCTCCGGATCCCAAGGTCAACAAGCTCACTGTGGCGTTGATGTCGAAGCCTCAAGATGCTGCGCTGCTTCTGCAGCGGGGGACTGCGTTCCTGAGGTCCGGCCGTTTCGATCAAGCAGTGGCTGATTTCACTGCGGTTCTGGGAGTTAATCCCGCGTCGGTCAAGGCCATCTTTAACCGTGCCGTGGCTCGTCGCCAGTTAGGTGATCTCAACGGCGCCCTTGTTGACTACGACCGCGTGATTCAGTTGTCCCCGAAGGACGGTGATGCCTACCGTAATCGTGGCATTGTCAAACAGCAGCTTGGCTCTCTCTCGGGCGCCTGCGCTGACTGGGGTGTCGCGCAGGCTTTGGGGGATGCTGAGGCGAAAGCCTGGATCAGAGACGAATGCCGTTAATCGCACTCGGCTTGTCTTGATTGATTCAGGCCCGCTGCGGCCTCAGAAATACACGTCGACGCTGCCGCGGCCGCTGGTCTTGAGCCAGTTCTGGGCCTCGATGTAGTTGTTGGGGGCCAGACGGATGGCCTTCGTCCACAGATCGGCAGCCTGATCAAAGTGGCGATCCGCCAGATCTGCGTCGCCCTTTTCCTCGGCCAGAGAGCCCAGGTGGTGATGAATCACCGCCATGTTGTTGAGGGCCTGCGGCATCTTGCTGTTGAGATCGAGGGCCTGGCCGTACTGGTCGAGTGCTTTCTCGTGCTCACCATTGCTGGCGTACACCAGTGCCATGTTGTACAGGATGAAGGCGCGGTCGTTCGGGTCTTCCTCGAGCTTGAGGGCTTCGGCGTAGTTATCCAGAGCCTCGGCATATTCCCCGTCAGCTTGGGCGCTCATGCCATCGCGGTAATAAGCGAAGGCCTCCTTGGCGCGCTGGTTGGTGGGCAGCACCTTGAGGATCAGGTCGGCCATCACCGTGAAGCTCTTGTCGATGAAGTTGTCGTTGCGCTGGGAGCGGGGCACGGCGGTCTGGGGAGCTTCGTGGGCCCATCCTCACCTGCCTGCTGCGCTAGCTGCCTGGGCTGTTCGCACTCCCTAGCCTGAGAACCATCAACTGCCAGCACCTTGAGTAGCGGCCCTCCATCCGCCCCGCAGCCGGTGGCTGCCTTGCTGCTCGAGGTGGAGGGCATGAAATGCGGCGGCTGCGTGCGAGCTGTGGAGCAGCGCTTATTGGCTCAGCCGGGCGTGCACCAGGCCAGCGTGAGCCTCCTCAACCGCACCGCCTGGGTGGGCTTGGATCCGGCCCGGCTGGAGGAGGCAGGCCGTGACCCCGCCGAAGGCCTGATCGAGGCGCTTCTCTCCATGGGCTATCAGGCCCATCGCCGCGAGGAGCAGGTGAGCACGCCAGCGGAGCGGGCTCAGCAGCAGAGCTGGTGGCAGCGCTGGCAGCAGTTGGTGCTGGCTCTGGTGTTGCTGCTTCTATCGGCAGCGGGGCACCTGGCAGAGATGGGCCAGCTTCCTCTTCCCTGGCTGGCCGACATTCGCATTCACGCCCTGGTGGCCACCTTGGCTCTGGCCTTGCCGGGCCGTCCGATTTTGGTGCGGGGCTTGCGTTCGGCCCTGGCCGGTGCCCCTGGTATGGACACGTTGGTGGGCCTGGGTATGGCCAGCGCCTACCTCGCCAGCCTGGTGGCGTTGATCTGGCCGGCGGTGGGTTGGCAGTGCTTCTTCAACGAGCCGGTGACTCTGTTGGGGTTCGTGCTGCTCGGCCGGTTTCTGGAGGAGCGTGCCCGCTTCCGCACCGGCCGCGCCCTGCAGGAGCTGGCGCGGCTGCAGCCCGATGAGGCCTTGCTGGTGGTGGGCACGGAGCCCGAGGCGATCACCCGCCCGGTGCGGGTGGGTGCCCTGCGCCCTGGTGATCGCTTGAGGCTGTTGCCCGGAGATCGGGTGCCCGTGGATAGCCGCGTGCTGGAGGGCCTCTCCAACCTGGATGTTTCGAGCCTTACCGGTGAACCGTTGCCCCAGCAGGTGAGCGTGGGCTGCGAGCTGGCAGCCGGCAGCCTGAACCTGCAGGCTCCATTGCTGCTGGAGGTGGTGCGCCCGGGGCGCGACAGCGCCGTGGCGCGGATTATTGCTCTGGTGGAGCAGGCCCAGTCGCGCAAGGGGCCGATTCAGGGGCTCACCGATCGGGTGGCTGGCCGTTTCAGCGTGGCGGTGATGCTGCTGGCACTCGCCACCTGGCTGTTCTGGTGGTTCTGGGGCGCCCAGCTCTGGCCTCAAGTGCTGGCAGCCGCACCGGCGGCCCATGCCCATGGCGCTCACAGGAGCCTGGGGCTGGCTGCAGAAACCCCCTTCGTGCTCGGCTTGCAGCTGAGCATTGCGGTGCTGGTGGTGGCCTGCCCCTGTGCGTTGGGGCTGGCTACGCCGGCAGCCATCACCGTGGGCACCGGCCGCGCCGCCAAGGCCGGCATCCTGTTTCGCGGTGGCGACGTGATCGAAACCGCCGCCGCGCTCAAAACCGTGTTCTTCGATAAGACCGGCACCTTGAGCATCGGCCGGCCCAGCCTCAGCGGCCTCTTGGCAGCCAACAGCGGCACTGGCAGCGATGCTCTGGTGCAGCTGGCCGCCAGCCTCGAGGCCGACACGCGCCATCCTTTGGCTCACGCCCTCCTGCAGCGGGCCCAGGAGCTCGAGCTCCCCCTGCTCCCGGTGCAGCAGCCGCGCACCATCGCTGGCGACGGACTGGAGGGAGAGATCGAGGGCTACGGCCGCTGCCGCTTGGGCCGTCCGGGCTGGATCGCCGCCTCGGGTGTGGCCTTCGCCCCTCAGCAGCAGCGCTGGCTTGATGAGCAGGAGGCCTGTGGTGCCACGGTGGTGGCCCTCAGCGCCGAGCAGCAGTTGCTCGCTCTGCTGGCCATCGAAGATCCGATGCGGCCGGATGCCCCCGAGGCCTTGGCGGACCTGCAGGCCATGGGCCTGCGGCTGGGCGTTCTCAGTGGTGATCGACAGGGCCCTGTAGCGCGCCTCGGTGCGGCCCTGGGGCTGCGCCCTGAGCAATTGGCCTGGGAACTGCTGCCCCAGCAGAAGCTCGAGCGGTTGCAGCACGGTGGTGCCAAGGGCCCTGTCGCGATGGTTGGCGATGGCATCAACGATGCCCCTGCCCTGGCGGCTGCGGATCTCGGCATCGCGGTGGGTACCGGCACCCAGATCGCGATGGATACCGCGGACCTGGTGGTGCTCGGTGATCACCTCACCGCCATTCCCCAGGCCCTGCGCCTGGCACGCCTCACCATGGCCAAGGTGCGCCAGAACCTCGCCTGGGCCTTCGGCTACAACCTCCTGGTGTTGCCCATTGCCGCCGGTGCACTGTTGCCGGGGTTCGGTGTGGTGCTTTCTCCTCCTTTGGCAGCCCTCTTGATGGCCCTCAGTTCAATCACCGTGGTGGTGAATGCCCTCCTGCTCGGTGCTGATGACTGAGCGCGGCCGTTTTCTGGTGCTTGAGGGAATCGATGGCTGCGGCAAGACCACCCAGATCCAGCACCTGCGCCAGTGGCTTCCCAGCAGCGGCCTGATGCCCGCGGGCGCCGAGCTGGTGGTCACCCGTGAGCCCGGTGGTACCGAGCTGGGCAGCGCCCTGCGTGAACTGCTGCTGCATCCTCCTGGGGCCGCGGCACCCTGCAGCACTGCCGAGCTGCTGCTCTATGCCGCCGATCGTGCCCAGCACGTGCAGGAGTTCATCCGGCCGGCGCTCGAGGCGGGGCATTGGGTGTTGAGCGATCGGTTCAGCGGCTCCACCGCCGCCTACCAGGGCTACGGCCGCGGCCTGTCGTTGCCGTTGATCGAGCAGCTCGGCCAGATCGCTTGCCGTGGCTTGCAGCCGGATCTGACCCTGCTGCTCGATGTGCCACTGGCAGAGTCGCTGCGGCGGCGCGGTCATCGCCCAGCTGATCGCATTGAGGCCAGCGGTGAAGCGTTTCTGGCGCGCGTCTGCGCTGGGTTTGTGGCGCTGGCGGCTCAGCCTGGCTGGCAGCGGCTCGATGGAACGCAACCAGCCGAGCAGGTGAGCGCAGCCCTGCAGGAGGCCATCACCCAGTGCTGCAGGGCTGATCGCCCCGGCGTCGATGGCTGAAGCGTTGTTCGCTGGATTGGTGGGCCAGCAGCAGGCCACCGCTTTGCTGTTGGCGGCAATCGAGCGTCAGCGGTTGGCTCCGGCCTATCTGTTTTGCGGCCCCGATGGCGTTGGTCGGTCCATTGCGGCTCGCCGGTTTCTGGAGGGTGTGATCGCTGGGCCTGGTGGTTCAGTATCCGTGCGGCGCCGGCTCCAGGAGGGCAACCATCCGGATCTGCTCTGGGTGGAGCCCACCTACAGCGAGAAAGGTCAGCTGGTGCCGGCCTCCAAGGCCCTGGAAGCTGGCGTAAGCCGGAAGGCACCGCCGCAGCTCCGCCTGGAGCAGGTGCGGGCGGTGTCGCAGTTTCTGGGTCGCCGGCCTGTGGAGGCCGAGCGCTGCCTGGTGGTGATCGAGGCGGTGGAGGCCATGGCCGAAGCTGCGGCCAACGCTTTGCTCAAAACCCTCGAGGAGCCTGGAGATGGCCTGCTGATCCTGCTCACCGCCGCGCCTGATCGCCTGCTCAGCACGATCCGCTCGCGCTGCCAAGCGATTCCCTTTGCCCGTTTGGCGCCAGAGCAGCTGCAGCAGGTGCTTGCTGAGCAAGGGTTTGAGGCCGGTAGCCCCGATCCGCCGGAGCTGGTCGAGCTTGCGGCTGGTTCCCCAGGCGCCTTGCTTCTCCAGCGCAAGCACTGGCAGGCTCTGCCGGAAGGTTTGACCCAGCGCTGCGCCGAGTTGGTGGGAGCCGGCTCCAGCAGTGGAGCGCTGCGATCCCGGCCGGTCAGCCCGGTGGAGGCCTTGAGCCTGGCCCGTGATCTCTGCGAAGCGCTGGAGGTGGAACAGCAGCTGTGGCTGCTCGATTGGTGGCAGCTGCGCCTGTGGCGTTTGAGCCACAACGCAGCTCAGCAGCAGCGTTTGGAGCAGCTCCGGCGCCAGCTCCGCTCGTTTGTGCAGCCGCGGCTGGCCTGGGAGGTGGCGTTGCTGGAGCTCAGCGGCGTTGCGGCCGCCTAGGCAGCACTGCGGCGACTGGCGCGTGCGTTGTGCACGAGCTGGGCGAGTTCCTCTTCATGGCTGCCGCTTGGAAGTTCCAGGCAGTAGCCAGCGCCGTAGACGGTTTTGATGAAGCGGGGTTTGCGCGGATCGGGCTCGAGCTTGGTGCGCAGATGACGCACGTGCACCCGGATGGTCTCGATGTCGTCGTCGGGCTCGTAGCCCCAAACCTCTTTAAGGATCAGCGACGGCGCCACGGTCTGGCCATGCCGTTGCAGCAGGCAGTGGAGCAGCTCGAATTCGAGATGGGTGAGGCGCACCGGTTCATCGAACCAGATCGCCTCGAAGCGCTCAGGCACCAGGGTGAGGGCGCCGTAGCTGAGGATTTCGTTGTGTTTGGTCGAAAGAGGCGCGCGGTCGCTGCGGCGCAGCAGTGCCTTGATCCGCACCAGCAGCTCTTCAAGATCAAAGGGCTTGGCCAGGTAGTCGTCGGCGCCTGAGTTGAAGCCACTCACCTTGTCTTTGGTGCTGCCCAAGGCGGTGAGCATCAGGATCGGGATGCCTGTGGTGCGCTCGTCGCGCCGTAGCCGCTGGCAGAGGGTGAGGCCATCCACCTTGGGCAGCATCAGATCCAGGAGGATCAAATCAGGGGTGTACTGCAGAGCGAGTGCCTGGCCCTTGATGCCGTCTTCAGCGCGCTGCACGTCGAAACCGCTGTGCTCCAGGTGGCCGGCCACCAGCTCGCGCATGTCGCTGTCGTCTTCGATCAGCAGGATGCAGGGCTTCATGGAGGATCTCCGCTCGTGGCGTGCAGGCGCTGCGGGGGTGTGTCCGCTGTTCGTTGCTCACATTCTCTCTAGAGAGTTGAGGATCTGCAGAAGTTCTGGCTCGGCTTGATGGTCTGCGTGCAGCTGGGATCCTCTGCTCTCACTGGGTTTTGACGCCAAGTGCAGTTGAATAACGCGACAAGATTTACAGGTTTTCTTCCGTTTGCCCTGTTGCAAATTGTCGATCAATGATGCGATGCAGCGTCGCACTTGCTGCGCTTGGTTGTCCCGGCGGATGCCATGAAAAAACCCCAGCCAGAAGGCTGGGGTTTTCAAGCTCCCCGGGCGGGATTCGAACCTGCGACCAATCGATTAACAGTCGATCGCTCTACCGCTGAGCTACCGAGGAATGTGGCCCTTACGGGCGCTCGAAGACCTTACCCCTCAGCCCTTCCCGCCCGCAAGGGGGGCGAGCTGTCGCTGCAGCGTTTCGCCGCTGTGCCACGGCCCAACGCAGCCCCGTTGCATCAGGGCGGCGCCATCGCACCAGCGCAGCTCTTCAAGGCGATGGGTGATCCACAGGGCTGTGATCGGCTGCTCGTGGCGATCACACAGGGA
>NZ_JBIPMN010000114.1:0-8449 GCF_044369115.1 Vulcanococcus sp.
TCACGCCCGGAGCTGGCAGGGCCTGAATCGTGATCGAGCGCACCAGGCGGCTGTGGTTGATCACGCTGGGCCCAGTGGAGGGCACCACCTGCACCACCTGGCCGATGGGGATCAGCTGGCCGTTGCGGTTGCGCACCTGCAAAGCGAGCACGTCGTTCACGTCGCGGCGCCCCTGGCCTTCCAGCTGCACGATCACCCGTCGCACCTGATCGCCTTCAAAGCTGTCGTTCACATAGGTGCTGCCGAAGCTGGCCTGCAGGGTGGCCACCAGCTCATCGAGGTCCACGCCCAAGGAGGCCAGCTGCAGGCGATCCGGTTCGAGCCGCAATACCGGTGAATCGGCATTGAAACGGGTGGAGACCCGCGTGAAGCGTCCGCTGGCATTGGCGGCCTGGATGAAACGCTGGGCCTGCTGGGCGAACTGCTGAATGTTGAGCTGACCATTGCTGGTGTCGAGCAGTTCCAGTTCCAGCCCCCCTTCGCTGCTGAAGCCGCGCACGGTGGGGGCTTCGCTCAGCATCACCACCGCCCCTTTTATGCGCTGCATCAACTGGCGGTTGAGCCGTTGGGCCACCGCGGCGGTGGAGGGTTGCCCCTCGCCGCGTTGGCCGATCGGCTGGAGCCGCACGAAGAAAATGCCTTTGTTGGCGCTGCTGTCGCCAAAGGAGCGACCGGCATAGAAGTTGGCGCTGCGCAGGGCCGGATCCGCCGCCAGGGTGCTGCGCACCTGCTCCATCACCGCCTGGGTGCGCTGCAGCGCGGAGCCTTCCGGCAGCACCACCACGCCGCGCAGCTGACCGTTGTCTTCCTGGGGGATGAAGGCGCTGGGCCGCAGGCTGAGCCCAACGATGGTGAGCAACAGGCCAAGGGCCAGGGCGATCAGCAGACGGCTCCGGTGCTGCAGGCTCCGGTCGAGCCAGCGGCCGTAGGGCTGCTCCAGGGATTCCAGCCAGCGGCGCGGTGGATCAATCCAGCGCAGCAGCCAGGCCGGCTCGCGCTGCTCCGCATGCAGGATGCGGCTCGCCGCCACCGGCGTGAAGCTGATGGCATTGAACGTCGACACCACAATCGTGGCGCCGATGGTGAGCGCAATCGGGGCGTAGAGCCTGCCCACGCTGCCCTGCATGCCCAGCACCGGGATGAACACCACCAACAGCACCAGCGAGGTGGCCACCACAGCGCCGCCCAGTTCGGCCATGGCCTCGCGGGCTGCTGCCAGCGGTGAGGCCCCCTGCTCCAGCCGGCGGCCGATGTCTTCACTCACCACGATGGCGTCGTCCACCACCAGCCCGGACGCCAACACCATGCCGAACAGGCTGAGGGTGTTGATTGAAGTGCCGCTCAGGTTGATCAGGGTGATCGAACCCAGGAGCGACACCGGCACCGCCAGGGCGCTGATCAGGGCCAGGCGGCTGTTGCCCAGCCCCAGCAACAGAGCCAGGAACACCAGCAGCACCGCATCCCGCAGGCTGCCCGCCGCTTCGCCGATGCTCTGGCGCACGGTGTCGGCTTCATTCACGATCAGCTGCAGATCCACCCCTGGCGGGAAGCGGGGTTCGAGCTCCGCCAGGGCGCGCTCCACCGCCTCACTCACCTTCAGAGCGTTGCTGCCATCGCGCTGGAACACCCCCAGGGCCACGGTGGGATCACCCTTGAGGTTGGTGGCCACGTTGCCGTAGCTCTCGCTGCCGAGGCTCACCCGGCCGATATCGCGCAGCAGCACCACACCGCCATCGGGGCCGCGGCCCACCACCAGCTGTGCCAGTTCCTCCGGGCTGCGCAGCCGACCTTCCATCTGCAGCGGCAGCGAGGTGGCCTGCCCGGGCGGCACCGGTTCCTCCCCCACCTGGCCTAAGGCGGCCAGCACGTTCTGCGCTTCCAGAGCCTGGCGCACATCGCTGATGGTGAGCTGCCGCTCCAGCAGCGCTGCGGGGTTGAGCCAGAGACGGAAGGCCAGGGGGCTGCCGCCAAAGAGCGTCACATTGCCCACACCGTCCACGCGCTGCAGGCGCTCCTTCACCACCTGGTTCACCCAGCCGCTCAGGAAGACATCGCTATAGCGGCCCTTCTCAGCGCTGAAGCTGAGCACCATCAGCAGATCGTCGGAGCTGCGGCGCACCTGCACCCCCAACCTCGCCACCTGGGCCGGCAGCTGGCGCAGCACCTGGCTCACCTCGTTCTGAGCGTTCACCTGATTCAGCTCAGGAGCACCGCCGCGGAAGCTGAGGTTGATGCTGCTGCTGCCCGACGTGCTGGTGGAGCGAATGGTGTCGAGCCGCTCCAGACCGTTGAGTTGCCGCTCCAGCAGGGCTGTCACCCCCTGCTCCACCACCTCAGGGCTGCCGCCGGGATAGGTGCTGCTCACACTCACGCGCCCAGGCGCGATCGGGGGCAGGTTCTCCACCTGCAGCTGCACCAGGCTCAGGGCCCCCAGCAACAGCAGCAGGGCGGTGAGCACCAGGCTCAAGACCGGCCGGCGCAGAAACAGATCGGAGATCGTGCGCTTGGGAGGGCTCATGGCGTGGGAGATGGGTTCAGCCCGGGCTGCTGCTGCAGCCAGCGCAGGGTGCGCTGGTCGCGTTCACTCAGTTCGAGGATGGGTTTGGCTCCTGGTTTGGCGGCCATCGCGTCGCTGGGTTGATCGCTGTGGCCCCAGAGCCCGAAGGCATGGCCCAGTTCATGCAAAGCCGTGGCCTGGATCGCCGGCTGGGCCTGGCCCGGGCTGATCAGCACGGTCACCCGGGGCTCGAGCTGCCAGGTTCGCGGCCGACGCACCTCCAGCAGCTCCAGCACGGCTCTGCCATGGCTGGCGCGGTTGTTCAGTCGCGGCGGCCGCCGGCGTTCCACCAGGACCTGGGCGCGCTCGGGTTGATCCACCAGCGTGATTGGTAGATGCCGTTGCCAGGTGGCCAGCGCAGCCATCACGGCTTGGTGCCAGCGTTGCTCCCAGATCCCCGTGGGCCCGCCGTCGCGTACCGGTTCGACCCACACACACCAGTGGGAGCGGATCGGCCAGCCGGCGGGGGTGGGCTTGAGCTGATGGCGGTAATCGCCAGCAGGGCTGCTGTGCTCAGAAAGGGTGTGAGGTACGGGGTTAGGTACGGGATTAGGTACGGAGGAGGCTGCCGCAGGGGTGGCTGTTGGCGGATCTGGATTGCTGGGTGGAGCTGTCCACGGGCGGATCTCCGTGGCTATCCCGCAGGAGACAGAAGCCGGAGGCGGTAACTCCACAACGCAACCGCCGATCAGGCGCCCAAGGTGCCGGGCAAGCCCACACCCCGGGCCATCAACGTGGCCAGCAGGGGAATCAAGGCAAAGCCAACGAGCTCAATGTTGAGGATCCAGGCCAGGCGGTTGGCCAGGGCTTCACTCACCTGGGGCAGCTCACCTTTGCGCAGTGGAATCGCCCAAAGGATGTAGGTGATCGTGGGATAGAGCGACAGGCCGCCCACACTCAAATAGAGGCCCACCTTCCACCAGAAGAGTGGGTTTTCGGTGTAGAAGGCGCCTCCCTGGCCGAAATACATCACCCGCAGGATGCCGCTCACCAGCAGAGCCAGAGCAGCCATGCCGTACACCACATCGGTGATCACCATCAAGGTGGCGTCTTGCTTGCTGGGGTTGGGGCGAATCAAACGCCGCTCCAGCACCAGGGCCCCAAAGCAGAGCATGAAACTCAGGTAGTGGACGTAGGCCACCCCAGCGCGAGGCAGCACATCGCTAGGGAGGTCGGCGAGCAGGGCCGCGAAAGCGGGCATGGCGCAGGGCAGGCACGAAGCCATGACCGTAGCGAGCTTGTCCGCCCTCAGGGGGTGTCCGTGCTGGCGTTGATGATGCCCTTGATCACGGCGAGATGCGTTGTTTGCACTGGAAAGCTTCCAGATCTGATGTGGTTCTGTGTCGCGCCAGGTTGAACAATTGGGAAGCAAAGTTGAAACCTGGAAGCCTTTTGGTTGCTTTCCTCGTTGAGCGAAAAAGCTTCTAGGTTCAATTCAGTGGATGGACCTCTGCATGGCCAGCTCTCTGAGTGCCTTTCTGGGCGAAATCGGCCGCCATCAGTTACTCACTCCCGAACAGGAGTTGATGCTGGGTCGCAAGGTGCAGGCCATGGTGGCGCTGCACGATCGCTGCAACAGCGCTGGTGGTGTGGGTGAAGCCTGCGCCTACAACGACATCGAGAAACGCACCCTGCGCGTGGGAGAGCGTGCCAAGGATCAGATGATTACTGCCAATCTGCGTCTGGTGGTCAATCTCGCCAAGCGCTACCAGGGCAAGGGGCTTGATCTTCTCGATCTGATCCAGGAGGGCACCCTCGGGTTGACACGAGCGGTGGAGAAATACGACCCCACCCGCGGGCACCGCTTCAGTACGTATGCCTACTGGTGGATTCGCCAGGGTCTGAATCGGGCGCTCTCCACCCAGAGCCGCACCATTCGCATTCCAGTGAATGTGAATGAGAAGCTCACTCGGCTGCGGGCGGCCAAGGCGCGGCTGCTGCAACGCCATGGCATGCAACCGTCCGCCGAGCAGCTGTCGGCAGCGATGGATCTTCCACTCTCCGAAGTGGAAGACCTGTTGGGCTGCGAGCTACGCAGCGTCACGGTGAGTCTGCAGGGGGCGGTGAAGTCGAAGTCGGATCCCACCGAACTGGTGGATGTGCTGCCCAGTGAGGATCTACCGCCGATGGAGCGCTGCGAGTTGGCTGAGCGCAATGCAGCGGTGTGGAAGCTGTTGGATCAATCCAACCTCACCCCCAAGGAGCGCACCGTGGTGATGCTGCGCTTCGGTCTGGATGGCAGCCATGAATGGCGCACCCTGGCCGAGGTGGCTCGCCTGCTGGGCTGCAGCCGCGAATATTGCCGCCAGGTGGTGCAACGGGCCCTGCGCAAATTGCGCAAGGCCGGTATCCAAGCCGGTCTGGTGGAGGTGGGCAGCTGATTGCTCAGCCGCTGGCCTGCCGGTTCATGATGGATTCAGTGACTGAGTGAGGCTCCGCCCGTGGCCAACACCGGCTACAGCGAAACCGTGGATGCCGATGTTCTGGGCAGCACTGAAGTGGATGAGGGTGCGCTGCGGAGACTGCTGCGGCGCGCCGGTCGAACCTTGGCTCGCCCAGCGCTCGAATGCCTGGAGCTGCTTTTGGATGCCAAAACCCCACCACAGGTGAGGCTCACCATGCTGGCGGCCCTCACCTATCTGTTGCTGCCGATGGATTTGATTCCCGACTTCATTCCGGCGGCCGGTTTCAGCGACGATCTGGTGGCGCTCTCCGCACTCCTCGGCCTCTGCTCCACCCACATCAACGACGAGATTCGCTTGCGGGCGCAGCGCAAACTGGATCGCTGGTTTCCCCTGGGGCGCTGATGGCCACGCTCACCGCCGAGCAGCTGGATGATCTTCAGGCGTTCCTGAAGGACTGGCTGCGCCATTGCGGCCGCACGCAGGCTGATCTGCGCCGGGCCCTTCGTGCCAGCTCGATCCGCATGCCCGTGCTGCTCGAAGAACTCGCTCGGGTGCACAACCGTGATGGGCTCACGGGTCTGGCCCAACGCCTCTGTGACATCGAATCGCTCTGGCAGGGAGAGGATCAGGGGATCGATGGCGACGATCAGGCACCGATCTCCCTCGACGACTCGCTTGGTCAGCTGGATCTGCTGCTCCAGGAAATCCGGCTCGACGTCGGCGAAGCCTGACGGGGCAACGCGGACGCGTCAAAGTGGTGGCACGCTCCGCCGCCGCCATGTTGTTGCATCGCCTGTTTGCTTCCCCGGCCGCCTTTGGCCTCAAGCTGTGTGCCGGCATGGTGGTGGCTGGTTTGGAGTTGCCGGCTTTGGCTCAGGTGGAGAGCTTTCTCTGGGGGCCAGGCAGCAACGTGGGCCCAGAAACCAAGATTGAGCCTCAAAACTGCGTCACCGCAGCCGATGGCAGCATCACTTGCGACACCAAGGTGGTCAATCCTCCCGGTGATACCCCTGCCAAGCCGCAGTACAGGCCCTTCAGCTACTAACGACCGCTCTGATGCGTTTGTTTGACGATCGATCTTTCCTTCGGGCGATCACAGCCTTTGAGCGCGCCCTCGCCAAAGTGCTCTCCGTGGTGCTCACCGGCGTGGTGGTCGTGGCCACCCTGCAGCTGCTACTCTTCCTCGGTAGCGATCTGCTGGATCTCAACGTCAACTGGACCGGCGAGGGATTGATTCGGTTGCTGGATCAGGTGCTCGTCATCCTGATCGCTCTGGAGGTACTCCAGAACCTCACGGCCTACTTGCGGGAGCATGTGGTGCAGATCGAGCTGGTCCTGGTGACGGCCCTCACGGCTGTCGCCAGAAAAGTGATCGTGATGCCACCCGGGGTTGAGAAGAGTCCTGCCGATCTCATTGGCCTGGGCTTTGCCGTGCTCTCATTGGCAGGCGCCTATTGGCTTGTGCGCCAGTCGCATATCAAGCGTCTGCCGACCAGAAGAGAGCAAGCCACAGGGTTCCAGGATCGGGATCTGTCGTAACCACCCGATGCCGCTGGTGAGGCCTGATCAGCAGGCTGTCGCCGACGCAAAGATCGCGAGGCTGCGGTTCATTTTCAAACTGCAGTCGCGCGCTGCCGCGCAGAACCATCACCCACTCGGCTTCGGCCGGGTCGTACCAGAAGCCTTCCGGGCTGCTAGCGAGGCAGGAGTGAATTCGCTCCAACCGCCACCCCAATCCCTCGATTAAGCGATCCACCCGTTCTTCCCCTGTCGCCGGGCAAGAACTGGACAACAGATTGTTTTGGTTGCTGAACCGTTCCCTGGGTTGCTCCGGTGCTGCCTGGCTGTCCCCCCAGCGTCGCCCGATGTCAAAGCCATGCTGGGCGGCCAGGGCCACCACTTCATGGTGTTGATCGCACGCCCGTAGGGCATCTCGCAGGGCGGGTTGGCTTTCACTCAAGGCCACAAAGGCATTGAGTTGGCGCACCTTCTCGAGGAATTGCTGCAGCTGGGCTTCGGCCATGGGATCAGTATCTCTGCCCCAGCTGCTTGTGCATGCGAAAGCGCTGGAAAGGCACGCCGCCGATGCGCAGCTCCTCCCGCCAGCTCACCTGCCAGCCAAGCCGCTCGAACAGGGGCCTGGAGATCAAACTCGCCTCTGTGCGCAGAGCCCTCACCGCGTCCGCCTTGGCGGCTTGTTCGATGGCGTTGATCAAGAGCCTTCCGCAGCCCTGCCTCTGGGCGTTGGGATGGCTGTAGAGCAGAGCAAGGCGATCGGCTGGGTAGCGCAGGCTGAAGGCGATCGGCTGATCGCGTTGATTGCGGATCACCCATCCTTCGCCCTCTGGCAGCAGCGATCGCAGCGTGTTGCTCTGCTCTGCCCAGGCCCATTGCTGCGCTTCGCTGTAAAGCTTTGCGGTGGAACCCAGCACCGCTTGGCGATAGATCTCCACGAGTGCATCGTGATCGTTGCTGTTCAGGCGTCGAACCTGATGGGGCATGTCTGGAACAGCGCAGAATCACACCTGCATTGTGGTTCGCTGCTCTCTGGGATGTTGGTTGAGGAACGCATGGCAACGCTGGTCTCGATGTTGTAGGTTATTAATGTCTTCTTCAGCACATCTCCACGCAATGCTCACCGGATCGGACCTACTGGCCAAAGTCAAGGAGCTCGGCGATGTGGGTAAATCTGAGATCGTCCGCGCCTGCGGCTATGTCTCCACCAAGAAAGATGGTGGTGAGCGGCTGAATTTCACGGCCTTCTACGAGGCCCTGCTCGAGGCCAAGGGTGTCGAACTCGGCGGCGCCAGCAAGGTCGGCAAGGGTGGCCGTAAACTGAGCTACGTGGCCACCGTTCAGGGCAACGGCAACCTGCTGATCGGTAAGGCTTACACCGCCATGCTCGATCTGCAGCCTGGCGATGAGTTTGAAATCAAGCTGGGCCGCAAGCAGATCCGCCTGATTCCCGTTGGCGGCACCGACGAAGACGAGGAGTGATCGAGCGCAGAACGATCTGGGCGGATCGAAACCACTGGGTTCAGTCCAGCTTCACGATCACCCGATTTTCACCCCACTCCCACATCTGTGCTGTCCCCCCGATGACCTCGGGGGGATTTTTTTGTGCTTGCTGTTGCGCAGGTTCGCTCGACGCGTTGTTGGCCAGCAGCGCGGCGTAGTCATCGGTGTGGCAGGTGAGCAGCACGATTTGGATCCCCTGCTGGATGCCGCGCTCGAGCATCTTGCGCAGGCCAACCAGGCGTTCACGATCACTGTTGGTGAAGGCATCATCAAACACCAGCGGCAAAGCATCGGCGTAGGCCGGCTTGAGCACTTCGGCCATCGCAAGGCGCACCGTTGCCCCCAATTGTTCGCGCATGCCTCCGCTCAAGCGCTCGAAGGCAAAGGCCTCCTCGCCTTGGCGCAGTTGGAGATCGTGAAAGCCCTGTTGCGGATCGAAGGCCAGCAGCGGTTGATGCGGTTCGCTGGC
>NZ_JBIPMN010000059.1:0-13349 GCF_044369115.1 Vulcanococcus sp.
GGCCAGTTCTGCCAAATCCAGTTCCGTCAGATAGGGAGTGATCGCGGCGCGCAGAGGTTCGCTGTAGCGGTTGGCCAGAGTGCTTTGGGCACTGTGAAAGCGCTCCAGCAACAGCCGCAGAGCCATGGCGCGTTGCTCCAGAGCTGCTCGCTCCGCCTCCGCTTCCTCCCAGGCCACCTGCCGTTGCTCCAGCTCGGCCATGGGGTTGGTAGCCCCCAGGCTTTGGCTGCGTTGCTGGGCTTGCCCGAGCTGGCTGAGCAGGCGATCCTTCTCCCGCTCAAGTGCCTCCAGCTGTTCAGCGGCATCGGCAGCAGGGTTGGCTGAGCCGCCGTGCAGCCTGGCCCTCTGCAGGTGCGCGAGTTCGGCCCGCAGGGCCCCGAGCTGTTGCTGCTGCGTATCCAGCTCACCAGCTGCTGCTTCGGTGCTGTTCAGGTGCTGCAGTCGTTCGCCCAGCACCTGCAAGGAACCTTCCAGCTGGCCGCAGCGGCTGCGCAATTGCTCCTGGGCTGCTTGGCGGCTGAGTCGGTTCTGCTCCAGCTCCCGCAGCTGTTGGTTGCTGCGCTCCAGGCCGCGGCTGAGTTCGCCGCTGCGCTGGCGCAGGCTCTCTTGCTCACTGCGCAGCTCTGCAGGATCGAGGGGGGCAACCTCGCTGCCACCCAAGGCAGTGGCCAGTTGCTGGCGCCTGGGCTCGAGCTGCTCCAGCCGTTGCTGCAGGCCCGACCAGGGGATCGCCTTGGCGGCTTGACGCAGGTTGTTGAGCTCGCGCTCCAGAGCAGTGCGCTGCCGTTCGATCATTTCCGCCTGATCGCTGCTGTTCAGCTGGAGCTCCTGTTGCAGCAGCTCCAGCTGCTGGCAACATTGCCGCTGCTGCTCGAGGGCCCGCGGTAAGGCCTGGCCGCCGCCCGGGCTGATTTGCAGGCGCACGCCGCTGCCCACCGTGAGTTCGGCAGCGGCTTCAATCCGGCGCCGTTCTCCGTTGACCAGCGGTTCCCCATTGAGTTGGATGGGCTGATCGGCAGCCAGCACCTCGAGCCCTGCCGCCATCGCTTCGCAACGGGCGGTGGCTTGGGCCAGGGCCTGTTCGGCCTGCCGGAGCTGCCGCACCTGCTCGGCGGTGATCTCCGGCAGCTCAGCCAGTTGCTGTTTCAGGCCTTCGGCCTGCTCCTGCAGCCGCTGCAGTTGCTGTTGGTACTCGCGCAACTGCCTCACGTCCTCGTTCAGCTGCTGCAGATCCAGCAGCCGTTGCACCTGCTCCTGGCGCTGCGTCAGTTGCTGGAGGGCGGCACTCGTCTCCTTGATCTGCTCCTGGAGCTGTTGGTGTTGCGTTTGTTCCTCTTGCTGTTGCTTGAGGGCTGTGTCCAGTTGCTGCTGCGTTAGCAGAAGCTCCTGTTGCTCCTGACGCTGCTGCTTCAGCAGCTGCTGGTGTTCGTGTTGCCGCTGCAGCAGCGGTTCCAGCTGGGCTTGCAGCAGCTGGGTTTGTTGCTGGAGCTGCAGCTCCCGTTGCAGGGCGGGTCGCTGTTGCTGTTCGATCGTCTCCAGTCGCTCGTTGATGCTGCGCCATTGCTCCATGGCGGCTTCGAGATCCGCCACCTGCTGCTCGGCAAGGGCAAGGGCGGCGGCGGCTTCTTGGCTGCGTTGCTGCGCTCCAGCCAGCGGGGATCCGGCCTTCACCTTGCCGGTGGCGGTGTAGAGCGTGCTGACCTGCTGCTGGATCTGCTCCATTACCAGCCTGTCGGTGCTGGATTGCAGGGGGCTCTGGCTGCTCTGCTGTTGCAGCTGCGCCACCAGGCGCTGGTGGTCGTAGCGCTCCTGGCTGCCGCTGAAGGGGTTGAGGCCGGCGTCGCCCTGACGCACCCAGAGGTGGGCCCATCGCTCGGGGAGTTGGGCAATGCGGCGTCCTTCCACCGGCGCCTCGTAGCCCAGCAACCGAGCCAGCTGCTCCTCAGCCTGGGGGCCGTTCAGGGCGACGCCGCTGCCATTGCTGAGCTGGCAGGTGCCGCTGGCGCCCGCAAAACGTTTGCGCAGGCGCCAGGTTTCGGCGTCGGCTTCAAAGCGGATCTCTACGTCCGGCAGTCCTGGGTGGAGGCGTGAGCGCAGCTCCTCCACTCCGCGCCCGGTGGCGGTGGCGCGCAGGAAGAGCGTCTTGTGCAACGCCTCCACCAGGGTGCTTTTGCCGGATTCATTGGCACCGGCGATCAGGGTGAGCTCCCGGCCGAAGCGCAGCTCCAGGTCGCGGTGGCGCCGCACGTTTTGCAGCCTGCAGGCGATCAGGCGCACCCTGCTGCTCCTGCTGCGCGGTGCAGCTCCGCCAGCGCCAGCTGCAGCAGCTGGCGCTGCACGTTGTCGCCGGCGAGCGTGGCCTGGGACAGTTCCGCCTGGATGCCGCCGGCCACGCTGGCGATCAGGGGGTCTTCGGATCGTTGCAGCAACAGCTCCAGTTCCTCAGGATTCGCTTGCTGCTCGATGCGTCCCCGTCGCTTCAAGCGCAGTAGCTGGGCCTCCAGGCGCTCCAGCAGCTGCCCATAGCGCTGGTGCGCTTCGAGGCCAAGACTGCCGCTCTGCTCCAGCAGCAGCAGCTGCCGGCCGGGTTCGGCCTCCAGCAGGGGCTCCAGCTGCCGCTCCAGCCTTTGCAGATCATTGAGCGAGGTGAGATGGGCTCTCAGCTGCAGCCACTCCAGTGCAGCGGTGGATGCCGGTTCCACCGTTGGAGTGGCGCCGCGCTGGGCCCGAACCACCAGCACCTGACCGCACTGGTAGTCGTCGTTGCGAGGAAAGCGATCGGGTTCCGGCGTCCCGCTGTACCAGGTGCGGGCATTGATCTGTTTGAGGCCGTGCCAGTCGCCTAAGGCGACGTAGTCGAGCTGATCCAGCAACGCCGCATCGAGATTGAGGCGGTTGTTGGCGCTGGTGGGGTTGTCGTCGTCGGCATCGAGATCGGCTGCTGCGAAGCCATGCACCGAGCCATGGGCCAGCAGGATGCGAGGTTTCTCGCTTGGCAGCTCCTGCCACGCCAGCTGCCGCACCCAGTCGGTGGGATCGCTGTTGTCGCTGCGGCGCAGCAAGGGGCAGGGCAGCACCACGGCACCC
Organism: Vulcanococcus sp.; assembly: GCF_044369115.1. GTDB lineage: Bacteria > Cyanobacteriota > Cyanobacteriia > PCC-6307 > Cyanobiaceae > Vulcanococcus. The sequence continues at coordinate 3,088 of NZ_JBIPMN010000059.1, forward strand.
TCCAGCTCCAGCGGTTCGCGCTCGAGCAGCACCTTCAGATTGGGCGCCCGCCGCTGTTGTTCGCTCACAAAGAAGGGCGACTGCCACACGCTGCCCGGGGCACCGTGGTCGTGGTTGCCGGGGATCACCAACACAGGAATCGCCAGCTTGCCGATCGCCTGACACACGGCGGCCACGTCACTAGTGGTTGGTGTGGGTGCATCGAACAGATCTCCGGCCACCATCAAAAATGCCGGCTGGTAGCGAGGGATCAATGCACCGATCCGGCCGATGGCATCGATGCGCGCCTGCCGCAGCCGGGCCCGTTTGTCGGGATCGTGGACGCGGGCGTAGGGCTTGCCGATCTGCCAGTCGGCGCTGTGCAGAAAGGTGAGCATGCACGGAGGCTCCAGTGCCTCTATTTCAGCGTGTCCGTCTGGTCTGCAGACTGATTCCACCCTTACCAAGCTCTGCGTGCCTGTCTTGATTGCCTGTTGGCGCCGGCTGGGCGCCGCGCTGCTGGCTGGTCTGGTTGCCCTGATGCTCTGGCCTGGGGTGGCCCTGGCCGATGGCGCTCAGTTGTTTGAGCAGCATTGCGCCGGCTGCCATGTGAATGGTGGCAACATCATTCGCCGCGGAAAAACCCTGAAGTTGGCTGCTCTGGAGCGCCAGGGTCTGGCGTCTGAACAGGCGATCGCCGCGATCGCGGCGGAGGGACGAGGCCAGATGAGCGGTTACGCAGCGGTGTTGGGCGAGCAGGGCAGCCAGGAGGTGGCGGCCTGGGTGTGGCAGCAGGCTCTGGCCAACTGGCCCATCACCTCAGAGGCGCAAGCGCAGCTGCAGATTGCCGGCTAAGCCATCGAGGGCCTGATCCTGAGACTGGGTGAGGTAGTCGATCGACGTTTCGATACCGAACCGTTGGCTCAGGCGCCAGACCACACCACCGCCGAGCTGAATGGTGGTGTTGCCGTAGTTGGTGTTGAGGCTGACGCTGTCGTCGAACGTCACGCCATCGCGACCGGCAAAGGTGGTCCAGAAATTGGCACGCAGGAACGGTTGCAGCGCACGCCCCTCGTAGGCAAGACGCACGCCTGAGCGCAGCAGCGCTGCCCATGGGCTGTTGAACGTCATCGAGGCGATGCCGTCGTTGAAGCCGTTGATGGCACTGCCGGTGCCGATCAGCTGCAGTTGGGGCTGGAGTTGCCAGTTGTTGCCCAGCCGGATCGGATAGCCGGTTTCCAGCGAGAGGGTCCAGCCCCAGCCATTGGTGTTCTCGTTGATGGCGTCCAGCGATTGGGTGGCTACGTCGAAGAGGTTCATGCCAGCCACCGCATCCACATACCAGCCGCTGGGATCCACCAGGGTGCCGTAGAGACTGAGGCCATACGACTGCATCTGGGTGGACCCCGAGCGGTTGCCATCGGTGGCATAGGTGAATCCCTGCACCGACCCGGCTGCGTTGCCGAAGTTGAACATCGCCCCCCAACGGCGACTACCGCCGGAGCCCGTGGACTTGATGCCGAGATCCACCCCGAGGTTCACCGCGGTGAGGGTGCCGTTGAACTGCGGTTGGCTGCTGCCGCTCCAGTTCTGATTCCAACCGGATACCGCCACCCGGCTCCACACCTGTTGCTCTGTCGCCACCCCAAGGGCTCCCTGATCACCCCGGCGGTCGTGGAAGGTACTCAGATTGAAGACGTTGATGTCGCGGCCCAGCGCAGGCAGCTGTGCATACACCGGCGTTTCATAGCGGTAGATCGGCATCGGCTCGCCTCCAGAGCTGAGGCCGTTGTTTGGAAGCTCCGGTGCTCCGGCCGGTGGGGCGGCCAGTTCTGGTGTAAGCGTTTCCGGTTCAGGTGTTGGCTCCGGTGTTGGAGTCATGGGTGTGGGAAGGCTTGAGCGCAGGTACCAGCTGTTGCCCGTGCCGCTGCTCACGCCTCCTTTGTAGAGGTAATACTCGTAAGCACCTGCCCTCACCCGTTGCTGGAGGCGAAAGGCATCACTGGTGCTTGTGGCCCCAGCGCTGGCCTGCACCAGCAGAATCCCATCCGCCACGGTCTGCCCACCGGCTCCACCGTCGTTGGTCACCGCCAGCAGGCTGCTGCCACTGATCAGGCCGCCGTTCACGATCAGGCGATCGGTGGCGGAGTGGTCGTTGCCCAGCACGGTTTGGAGGGACAGTAGGCCGTTATTGCCGGTGTAGTTGCCGTTGATCGTGAGGCGATGGTTGGCCCTGCCGGTGGCCAGGTTGATCGTGCCGGCATTGTTCACCGTGGCCAGAGCTGAGCTGCTGGCAGGGCTAATGGTCACGCTGCTCACTGCGCTCACGGCCTGGAGGCTGCTGCTGCTGTCGATGCTCAGGGTGCCGGTGGTGGTGCCGCTGTCCCCCAGGCTCAGATCGCTATCGAGGTTGAAGCGCGATCCGTTGGTGAGCTGAATGCTCTCCCATTCCGTGAAGCGGCTGATGCTGCTGGCCTGGGTGTTGTCGAGGGTGATGGTGTCGTTGCCCAGCCCGCCCTTGAAACCGGCGGTGTTCTCGATCTGACTCGCCAGGTTCCGGAGCGTGGCGGTGTCGTCGTCTGCCCCCAGATCGATCAGGCCCAACACCACGCCATTGTCTTGCCAGAGGAAGGTGTCGCTGTTAACCCCGGTGCTCACGCCGCCGTTTACTTCACCTCCGCTAATGGTGACGCTGTCTACGTCATTGGTGGCGCTTCTTGTCTCTGATCCAACTCGAATGTTTCCGCCAATAGTTCCACCTGATATTTGGATCGTGTCGCTGTCCTGCTTCGCGACTAAGTCACTATCAATTGTCCCTCCGCTCATGGTGAAGATGTTGTTGCCAGTATGCATGTCAACACTTCCGATCCGTCCGCCTTTAAGCGTGGCAACGTCCCCATCTTGAAACCTGCCAACGATGTGTCCACCCTCCATCACAAAGGTGTCCCGACCTCCGCCTTGATCCAGCGAGCTCAGAACACCGCCCGTCATCGTGAAATCGTCGATGCCGATCCCCTGGTTCAGGGGTGCATTCACGATGCCTCCCGTCATCGTAAAGCTATCGGCCCCAGTGCTGCTGGTGATCAACACCGCAGTGATGTCGCCGCTGTTGGCGAAGCTGCCGGGGCTGTTGATATTCAGTTGGCCGCTTCCAAGGCTGATGCTCCCGTTGTTGCTGATGCTGGCGAACGTGCTGAGGGAGCTTCCGATCTCCAGCGTGGCGGTGCTGCCACTGATCGGCGCCAGGCTGCTGCTGGTGTGCAGGGTCAGTTGTGAGAGACCGCTGCTGTTGTTAATGGTGAGGGTGACCGGGCTCCCTGTTGGCTTCAGCTGAACGATGCTGCTGGTACCCATAACAAGGCCTGTCAGCGTCGCTGGCACGTCGATCACGCAGGTTGCCCCGGCTGCGATGGTGACGTTCCCACTTTGTGCGCAGGCCCTGGCTGGCGCCTGCAGCAGCCCGAGGCTGCCGCCGGCCAGGAGCAGTCCAGCTAGAAGACGTCGAGATAAACGCACCGAACCCAGCCACTGCTGGCGGGCAAGTTAGGGGCCTGATCGCTGATGTCTACAGATCCGTTGCGATTCAATGGTGAACAACAACCCAGAGGGTTGCGTTGTTGCGTGATTGGCAAAGAGAAGCGCTTTTTGTGGCGTCTGGCGTTGCTGCGCTCGCTCAGAACGCCTGGATCCAGGGATGGATCTCCACGGCAGTCCAGATGCCCTCGCGCCAGTAGATATCGCTCTTCACCAACGCCTCCACCTCCTGCTGGCTCTCTGCTTCGAAGATTCCGAACACATGACTGCTCGTTTCTGTGGGCCCCAAGGTGATCAGGCTGCCGGCCTGTTGGAGTTCTGCCAGCCGGCGCAAGTGCTCCTCCCGGTAGGGGGTGCGCAACTCCAGAGCGTTGTCGCAGTAGGTGCCCCAGAGAACGAAACGCATCGCCGGATCAAGCTGTGGGCCGCAACCTACAACCAACCGGCGGCGAAGATCGGCTGGGGGATACGGGAGGGGAAGAGGATCGGCCGACCATCGGCTTTGGCGCCGGCTGCATCACTCCAGCGCACCTTGCAGTGGAAGCTGTTGCCATTGGCGCTGTTGCTGATGCGATAGCGAAATTCCTGCACCACGGCCTTCTCCGGCATCAGGTATTGGGCCTGGTTGCAGGCATCCACCTCGGAGATGGCTGAGCTGAATTCGCTCCAGCCGGCCTGGGCAGCCATGGGGGTGAGGGTTATGCCACCAAGAAGCAGGCCAGCGCTGAGCGGAACGCGGAGATTCATGAGGCGCTGCTCACCATCAGATGCCCCGATTCTGACGGCTTCGACAAGGGTTAGCGGCTGATGCGTCCCCAGCGCCCCATCAAGGGCCAGCGCACCAGCAGCTGTTGGTTGCCCGCGTCGGGCCACAGCTGGCGCAGCTCGGCATCGAGTGGTTGCAGTGGGTCAATGCCCTGTTGCCTGGCGCGTTCCACGGCCGACCACGTGCCCAGATAGCCCAGCAGATCGGCCAGGTTCCACTGCCGCTCGATCCAGAGTTGATCGGGGAAGGCCCATTCCTCACCCGGAAACGGCAGGCCTTGGTAGCTCCGGTCGACCCATTGACGCTCCGGCGGCCACCAGGGTTCCAGGGAGGTTCCATAGAAGTGATCGAGGCGGTTCTGCAGCTCCGCTGCTGCCAGCTGCAGCGGCAGGTAGCCGATCCAGGCCAGGACGGCCCCCGCCCTGGCCACGCGGCGCACCTCGGCGTTGAAGGCCTCGCCAGCGAACCAGTGGACGGCCGCCGCCACCAAGACGCCATCGACGCTGGCCTGCGGCAACCCACTGGCCGTGGCTGGGGCCTGTTGGTAGCGGATGCGGGGGTGGGGGGGAGCCTGTTTCAGCTGTTCGGCACTGGCATCGCTGGCCAGCACCTGCCCGAAGTGGTCGGTCAGCGCCAGCGAGGCCTGACCACTACCGCAGCCGCAATCCCAGACGCTTCCTTGCGCTGGGCAGCGGGCGGCGAATGCGGAGAAGAACGATTCGGGATAGGTGGGACGGTGTAGGGCGTAGGCCCGCGACACCGCTCCGAACAGCGCCGCTGCCTGCTCAGTCATCGAGCGCTGAACGGAGCTGCCGGCAGAACGCCCCGGCCGCAGCGGCCACATCAGCCTGCTGGGCATGGGCTTCGGCCATCACCTTCACCAGCGCACTGCCAACGATGGCGCCATCGGCGCCCCAGTCGCGTACCTGACGGGCCTGCTCCGGGCCGGAAATGCCGAAGCCCACCGCCACGGGGGTCGACCCCATGCCTTTGAGCTGCTGCACCAGAACGGCCACGCGCCCCTCGAGGCTGGTGCGCACCCCTGTCACCCCTGTCACGCTCACCAGGTAGGTGAAGCCGCGGCTGGCGGCTGCAATCCGTTCCATCCGATCCGCTGGGGTGGTTGGAGCCACCAGCAGCACGAGATCCAAGCCATGGCTGGCGGCAATGCCGGAGAGCTTTTCAGCCTCCTCCAGAGGTAGGTCTGGAACCACCAGACCAGCGGCTCCGGCAGCGGCGGCGGCCCGGCAGAACGCATCCATGCCCCGGTTCAGCAGCGGATTGCTGTAGGTGAACAGGATCACCGGGATGGTGAGCTCGCCGCGCAGGCCCGTGAGCATCTCCAGCACCTTGCCCGGCGTGGTGCCGGCATCCAGGGCCCGGCTGGCGGCGGCCTGAATGACCGGTCCATCGGCCAGGGGGTCGCTATACGGGATGCCCAACTCGATCATGTCGGCGCCGGCTTCCTGCAGGGCCAGCAGGGTGGCGCGGGTGATCGTCAGCTCGGCGTCGCCCGCCATCAGGAAGGGCATCAGGGCACAGCGTCCCTGCTGCTGCAGTTGGCTGAAACGCTGCTGGATGGGGGTGCTGAGGGTCACGGCAGCGCAGGATCTGACCGTGAGCCTATGGGGTCACAGACGCGGGACTTTCAGGACGCGTTGTCGTTGTTTAGCTGTCCGAGCTCCCGCAGCAGCTTCTCCTGTTCTTCCGGACTCAGGGCGTCGAAGCGTTGTTGCAGCTCTTCGTCGGTGGCGGCCTCGTAGGCCGAGCGGTAGCGGCGCCGCTGCTCCATGTAGGTCATGTTCCCGGTCACCACCCGAAACAGATAGGAGCCCGTCCATACCAACACCACAGCCACCAACACGCCCTGAGCGGCAATGCCAGCCGAGAAACCTTCGAAGCCAACGGCTTGGAAGCCCCAGTAACCCAGGCCCCCGAGCGCAAAGATCGCGAGCCCCGCCAGCAGAGCCTTGCCGCGGGTGATACCAGAACCCATCAAACCTGCCCTTGACCCTGCAGGCGCAGATTCACGAAGGGAGCCAACACGATCAAGCCAGGGAAGAACAGAAACACCAGCCCGTAGACGGCTGTGCGCTCGATCTTGCCCATCACGGTCCAGCGCTTGGTCATCCAGGTCATCAGTGCCGCTGGAACAACAAGCAGATAGGCACCGCCGAGAGCCAGGTAGGCCCCAATCACCAGCAGCGTTTCGCTCGACAGTGAGCTGAGAAACCCAGGCAGGGGCACGGCAGCAAGGCGGTTGCAGCTCAAATCTAGGATGGCAGCCTGGTCGTGGGGTTTGCACCCGGCGCCCGGGAGCATGGCGGAATTGGTAGACGCAGCGGACTTAAAATCCGCAGACGGCAACGTTGTGGGGGTTCAAGTCCCCCTGCTCCCACTGCTGAGTTCGATATCACCGGCGGTGTGGCATCGCCGTAGTTGGCGAACCACAACAATTCTGTGCGGTGTCCGAGCGGCCTCGCCAGCTTGGGAGGAGCCATTGGGCATCTCATGCTTGAGCTGCTGCCGCCGCTCAACGACCACAACCTGCCCTGGATGGACACGATCCATCCCATCGTCGTTCACTTCGTGATCGCGATGGCGTTGATTGCCTTCGTGTTCGATGTGATCGGTGTTGTCTGGCGCAAACCTCCCCTGTTTGAGGTGAGCTTCTGGAATCTCCTGTTTGCCACAGGCGCCATCTTTGTGGCGATCATCTTTGGGCAGGTGGAGGCGGGCCTGGCTGCGCCCTATGGAGCGGCTCGCAACGTCCTTAACATCCACACCACGATTGGCTGGTCGTTGGCGGGGGTGTTATCGCTCCTCTCCGGCTGGCGTTATGTGCTCCGCTCCCGCGATCCGGAAACGCTCCCTCTGGCGTTTGTGGGTGCGGGATCCGTTGTGAGTGCCCTGATCTGTGTGCAGATGGTGCTTGGCGACAAATTGATCTGGACCTACGGCCTTCACACCGTGAAGGTGGTTGCCGCCATGCGTGAGGGGTTGATCTGATGCTTTTTGCCCTCGCCTACAGCCCAGAGCATCCCACGATCGAGCAGATCGCTCAGGAGCTTGGCGCGAACGGCCTGCCCTACAGCCTGCCGATTCACCCGAATCTGGTGCATCTCACCATTGGGTTGTTTGTGATTGCGATCGCCTTCGATCTGGTGGGGGCTTTCTATCCCTTGGAGAAGCGAGTGTTTCGCTTCCTGGCTCTGCCGATTACGCGTGGTGGTTTCCACGATGTGGGTTGGTACAACCTGCTGGCGTGCTGTCTGGTGACCTTCTTCACTGTGGCCGCTGGCTTCTACGAAATGCTGACGGCCGTGCCTCTGCCCGGCGTTAAGAGCACCTTCGGCTTAGGTGGCATGACCACGATGCTCTGGCATGGCGTGGGTGGTGTGCTGGTGCTCGCGGTGATCGTGGGCATGACCGTGTGGCGTGGCTTCCAGCGGTATGCCTGGCGCCGCGATATGGGACGTCAGGTGCAGTGGCTTTACCTGGCTGTTGGGATTGTGATGTTTGCCGTGATCGGCCTGCACGGCACCCTTGGCGCGCAGTTGGCCGCTGAGTTTGGCGTTCATATCGCCGCCGATCAGCTCCTGCAGGCCGGAGCTGATCTCCACACTGCGTTGCCTTGAGGACTGCATTGCCATGACGAGTTCCTCAACACGATCGATCAACACCCCAGCCGTGGTTGGCCTCAGCGTCTGGGTTGGGGTGATGGTGCTGATCAGCCACTGGATGGGGCAGCAAGCCCATCGCTGGCTCCCTGTGCAGGCCTCCACCGCTGCGCCGCTGGTGGACGATCTGTTCAGCTTTGAAACCGCCATCGGCACCTTTGTGTTTCTGGGTGTGGTGTCTGTGATGGCGTGGGTGATGCTGTTCAACCGTGCCGAGAAATACGACGACAGTGATGCCATTCCGATCGAGGGAAACACAAGGCTGGAGGTGATCTGGACGGCAATTCCCTTCGTGTTGGTGATGGGGATTGCGTTCTGGACCATCCGCGCCTCCGAGCAGCTTGGAACGCTTGGCCCCATGGAGCACATCCATCCCCGAAACCCGGTTGAAGAGGTGGGCGGGTATCCCGGCGATCGTTTGCCATCGGAACAGGTGGAGGTGATTGCTCGCCAATGGTCATGGGAGTTTCGTTATCCCGGCTCGACTGTTTCATCCACGGAATTGCACCTTGCCGTGGATCAGCCGGTCACCTTCCGCTTGGTGTCGGAGGATGTGCTTCACGGTTTCTATATCCCCGCTTTCCGTGTGAAGCAGGATGTGGTTCCGGGCCGGGCGATTGATTTCAACGTCACCCCAACCCGTAAAGGGGTGTATCGCCTGCGCGACTCCCAGTTCAGTGGCACTTGGTTTGCTGCCAATCAAGCCGATGTGGTGGTGGAGAGCGCTGAAGAGCATCAGGCCTGGCTCGAGCAGGCTTCCCGTGCCCCGTTGCAGCCGGGCTTGAGCCTCGCTGTTTCTGAGTACGCAACACGCCAAGCCCGCTCCAATCCTGGTTGGGCGACCGTGCCCCCGGCGCCTCCGCCTCAGGTGAACGTTCCCGGATCGACCTCCCAGCCCCACCAAGCCTGATGACCATCGCCACCTTTCCGCCAGAGCCCAACCCCGAACAGGGTTGGGGCCGTTATTTCGGCTTCTGCACCGATGCCAAGGTAATTGGCATCCAATACATCGTTACCGCTTTTTTCTTTTTCCTGATCGGTGGCCTTTTGGCCATGGTGATCCGCGGTGAGCTCATCACCCCGGAAAGCGATTTGGTGGACCGGGCTGTTTACAACGGCATCTACACGATGCACGGAACAATCATGTTGTTCCTGTTCATTTTTCCGGTGCTCAATGGCCTCAACAACTTGCTGATTCCCACCATGATCGGCGCGCCGGATATGGCCTTCCCAAGGCTCAATGCCGTGGCCTTCTGGCTGGTGCCGATCTTCGGTTTTTTGCTGATGGCCAGCTTCTTTGTTCCAGGCGGCCCAGCCTATTCGGGTTGGTGGAGTTACCCACCCGTGAGCATTCAAAATCCACTGGGTCATCTGATTAACGGCCAGGGAATGTGGATCACGGCCGTGGCGCTCTCCGGTGTTTCATCGATCATGGGGGCGATCAATTTCGTAACCACCATCCTGCGGATGCGCGCTCCGGGGATGACTCTGTTTCGCATGCCAGTGTTTTGCTGGACTGCACTGGCGGCTCAGAGCCTGCAACTGATCGGTCTGCCTGCACTCACCGGTGGAGCGATCATGCTCCTGATGGATCTCACCTTTGGCACCAGTTTCTATCGCCCTGAAGGTGGGGGTGATCCTGTGCTGTATCAGCACTTCTTCTGGTTTTATTCGCACCCGGCCGTCTATGTGATCATTCTGCCGGTGTTTGGGATTTTCTCTGAACTGTTCCCGGTTTATTCGCGCAAGCCGCTGTTTGGTTATGTCTATGTGGCTTTGGCGTCATTCATTATCGTAGGGCTCGGGTTGATCGTGTGGGTGCATCACATGTTTCCCAGTGGTGTGGCCCAGTGGATGCGTAATCTGTTCATGGTCACCACGATGTTGATTGCGGTGCCAACCGGGGTGAAGGTGTTTGCCTGGCTGGGAACCCTCTGGGGCGGCAAATTGCGCCTGACCACCCCCATGCTGTTTTGCCTGGGCGGTCTGTTTAACTTCGTTTTCGCCGGCATAACCGGCATCATGCTCGCCACGGTTCCGGTTGATATCCACGTTTCCAACACCTATTTCGTGGTGGGTCACTTCCACTACGTGATCTATGGCGCTGCGGTGATGGGAATTTTTGCAGCTATCTACCACTGGTTCCCGAAGTTCATCGGCCGGATGCCCTACGAAGGGCTTGGCAAGCTCCACTTTCTGCTTACCTTTATCGGCGCCAACCTCAACTTTCTGCCAATGCATCCTCTCGGATTGATGGGGATGCCTAGGCGGGTGTCGAGTTACGACCCCGAATTCACCTTCTG
>NZ_JBIPMN010000015.1:0-21795 GCF_044369115.1 Vulcanococcus sp.
TCGCAGCCACTCCATGGCTTCAGCGGAGAGTTCTAGGTCGAGCGTTTTGGGGAGTTTGGTTGGATCCATCTCCCAGTCCTGCTCATTCGCCATCGTTTTGTTGGGTTTGATGGCGTGACTCCGCGGCCGCATCGCTGATGTGAAGTCCATAGCCACCGGAGCTGGAAAGATAGAGCTTGATGGCGTCGTCGATCACCTCACTCAAACGCCGATTCTCACGCAGCGACAGCAATTTCAGGGCTAGATGATCTTTCTCGTCCAGGGCGATGGTGAGGCGAGGCATCGCATGAACAAAGGAGGAATGCAGATCCTTTGAGTTTCCATTGTACGCAAGATGCCTCGCATTGATTCACTGTAGTGCTGCCGCACTTCAGTGCGATTGCACGGGTGGCAACCGCGCGCTTGTAGCGAAGGCGAGGGCCACCAGCACGCACGACATCCACAGGCAGGCCTGCATTCCGCCCATCAGGAACAGGGCTCCAGAGAGCAACGTGCCAAGTAGCCGGCCGGCGGCGTTGGCCATGTAATAGAAGCCCACATTCAGGCTCACCGATTCGGCATCGGTGTAGGCCAGCACCATGTAGCTGTGGATCGAGGAATTCATGGCGAACACCACGCCGAAGGCCGCCAGGCCCACAACGATCGCCACACCCGGGTGAGCCACCTCGCGCCAAAGCGCGATCGCGATCAACGCCGGGATGGCGGTGAGCACACCGCTCCAGAACTCCACTGCGGAAACTCCTGGTGGTTTCTGTTGGCCCCAGCTGCGGCGCAGAGCAGGAGCCGAGGCTTGCACGATCCCGTAGCCGATCACCCAGATGCCCATGAAGCCACCCACTTCCCAGAAGCGCCAACCCAGGGCGGCCTGCAGGAACACCGGCAAGGCCACCACAAACCACACATCGCGCGCGCCGAACAGGAAGAAGCGCGCCAGCGAGAGCACGTTGACGCCCCTGGATTTCGAGAGCAGTGCGCTGAAGGCCGGCTTCTGCTTCATGCGGCCAATGTCGGCTGGGAGGATCAAGGTGAGCAGGAAAGCTGCGAAGAGCCCAGCGGCCATGGCGCCCACGGCGGCGTTGAAGCCAATCGTGGTGAGCAGCACGCCGCCCAGAAAGAAGCCCACGCCCTTGAGGGCGTTCTTGGAGCCGGTAAGAATCGCCACCCACTTGAACAGCTGCGCCTCGCCTCGGCTCTGATCCTCTGGGGTTTCGGGCACCACGGTTTTGATGGCGCTCTTGGCACTCATCTTGTTGAGGTCTTTGGCGATGCCGCTGATCGCCTGGGCCACCATCACGTAGGCCACGCTCCACCATTTCGGCCAGCTGTCGGCCACGGGGATGAGCATGAGCAGTGCGGCCACCTGCATCAAGGTGCCGCTCCAGAGCGTGAGACGCAGTCCGAAGCGGGCCCCCAACCAACCGCCGTACAGGTTGGTGATCACGCCGAAGGCTTCGTAGAAGAGAAACAGAAAGGCGATTTCGAGCGTGGTGTAGCCCAGCGCATGGAAATGAAACACCACCAACATGCGCAGGGCGCCGTCGGTGAGGGTGAAGGCCCAGTAGTTGGCTGTCACGATGGCGTATTGCTGGAGCGCCGAAAGGGAGCGCTGGCCCGTGGCGAGGAGGCCCATCAGCGTGCATCCAGCGCGGCGATGTGGCAGGCCAGATCCGCCATGCGGGAGCTATACCCCCACTCGTTGTCGTACCAGGCGTAGACCTTCAGCTGCGTGCCATTCACCACCATCGTGGAGAGGGCGTCGATCACAGCACTGCGGTTGTCGTTCACATAGTCGATCGACACCAGCGGCCTGGTTTCGTAGCCGAGGATGCCCTGCAAGGCTCCGTTGGCAGCGGCCTCGAACGCGCCATTCACCGCCTCCACGCTCACCGGGCGCTCCAGTTCGAACACCGCATCGGTGAGGGAGGCATTCAGCAGTGGCACCCGCACGGCGTGGCCGTTGAGCTTGCCCTGCAGCTCCGGAAAGATCATCCCGATCGCCTTGGCCGATCCGGTGGTGGTGGGGATCAGGCTCTGCATGCAGGAGCGCGCCCGGCGCAGGTCGCTCTTGAACGCATCCACCACCACTTGGGTGTTGGTGACATCGTGCAGCGTGGTGATCGAGCCGTGCTTAATGCCAAAGGTTTCGTGCACCACCTTCACCACCGGCGCCAGGCAATTGGTGGTGCATGACGCTGCTGTGACCAGCCGGTGTTGCTCTGGTTTGTAGAGGTGATGGTTGATGCCATAAACGATGTTGAGCGCTTCGGCGCCAGCGATCGTGCCCTTCACCGGGCAGGCCACCAGCACCCGACTCATGCCCACCACATCGAAATAGGGCTGCAGGGTTTCGGGGGTTTTGATCTTGCCGCTGCACTCGAGCACCAGCTGCACGCCGGCTTGCGTCCAGGGCACGGCCGTGGGATCCGCTTCCTGGCTGAAGCTCACTGTTTGGCCGTCCACCGCAAAGCCGCCGGCACTGGCCTGCACCGATTGCTGCCAGCGGCCATGCACGGAATCGAAGGCCAGGAGGTGGGCGGCGGTGGCGGCATCACCGGCGCGCTCGTTCACATGTACCAGCTCAATGCCCGGCCGGCCCCAGAGGGCTCGAAACACCAGGCGGCCGATGCGGCCGAAGCCGTTGATGCCGATGCGCATGGGATGGGCCGTGGGCGGACGCCCGGACCATAGATCAATCAGAGTTGATTGATCAAGTCCTGTTGATCTGAGGCGCTGCCGCTGTCGGCGGGGCTCTTAGCCTTGCGACCAATGAAGGGCTGACGTCCTGTTCGCCGGAGTGTTGTTGCGTGCCATTGCCTGCCCTGGTTGCAGCTCAGCCCCTGGAGCACCAGCAGGCTCGCCAGTTGCTCAAAGCCCTGGCGGATCCGTTGCGGCTGGATCTGGTACAGGCCCTCTCCGGTGGAGAGCGCTGTGTGTGTGATCTGGTGGCCGATTTGAACCTGGCCCAGTCGCGCCTTTCGTTTCACCTCAAGGTGATGCGGGAGGCTGGGTTGATTGAGGCTCGTGAGCAGGGTCGCTGGGTGTACTACCGGCTGCGCGCCGGTGCACTTGAGCAGTTGCAGGCCTGGCTGGGTGAGCTGGCGGCGGGTTGCCAGGCTCCTGCACGCTGCTGCTCCTAACTGCCGGGCAAGGCGGTTTCCCTTCGGAAACTGCTCAATTTGTAGTGCCCGGCGGCCAAGGCGTGCACCAGAGCCAGACAGGCGCGCTCGGGCATGGTGTGGTCGCCGCAGGTGAACACATCCACGGCGGCGTAGCCCGATTCCGGCCAGGTGTGAATCGAGAGGTGAGACTCAGCCAGCAGTACGAGCCCTGTAACCCCCTGGGGCTGGAAGTGATGACTGATCAACTGCAGCACAGTGGCACCGGCTTCTCGGGCGGCGGTGGCGATCGTGGTGCGAATGAAGGATTCGTCGTTGAGCTTGTCTGCGTTGCAGGCATACAGCTCGAGGATGCAATGCTTGCCTACGGGCTGATCACATTCGGGTTCGGTCCATCCAGGATTGGGATGCAAGCTGGCGAGTGAATTGTTCATCGCTGAGGTGTGAACCGATGTCAACCTAGACCGGTTGGATCCGGTTCATTCACGGCTGTCATTGATTCTGCAGGATTGAAAAAGTAAGAGACTGGGTGTTCGAGCACACGAGAAGTTGTGGTTCACAACCAAACATTCACGCACTCTTAACCAATCGCTAACCTGGCTAGCGCCGCGGCTGTTTAAACGTGGGGAGCTCCTGAACGGTTGCTTTCCATGTCCTTCGCGAAGAAGGCTCTCTGCTTCGGCGTTCTCTCCAGCTTCGGCATCGCTGCAGCAGCCTCCGCCCAAACCGCTCTGAATGGTGCCGGAGCCAGCTTCCCGGCCCCCTTCTACCAGCGCGCCTTCGCTGGTTTGGCCAGCAAAGGCATACGTGTGAACTATCAGTCGGTGGGTTCCGGCGCCGGTGTGCGTCAGTTCATCGCCGGCACCGTGGATTTCGGCGCCACCGACGAACCGATCAAGGCTGCTGAAGCCGCCAAGGTGAGCCGCGGTGTGGTGCAGTTTCCCGCTGTTGGCGGCACCATCGCCATCGCTTACAACAAGGCCGACTGCAAAGGCCTGAAGCTCAGCCAGAAGCAGGCTGTGGACATCTTCCTGGGCAAGATCAAAACCTGGGATCAGCTCAAGTGCGGTAAAGGCCCGATCACCGTGGCGCACCGCTCCGATGGCTCCGGCACCACCTTTGCCTTCACCAACTCCCTGAGCGCCTTCTCCTCCGAGTGGAAGAGCAAGGTGGGCGAGGGCAAGAGCGTGAAGTGGCCCGTGGGCGTGGGCGGTAAGGGCAACGAAGGCGTGGCCGGTGTGCTGAACAACACCCCTGGCGCCATCGGCTATGTGAACCAGAGCTACGTGAAGGGCAAGCTCCAGGCTGCTGCTCTGCAGAACAAGGCCGGCAAATACGTGATGCCCACCCTGGCTGGTGGTGCCGCTGCCCTGAACAACATCAAGCTCGACGGCAACCTGGCTGGTGAGGATCCCAATCCCGCCGGTGCCAGCAGCTACCCCATCTCCACCCTCACCTGGATCCTGGCCTATCAAAAGGGCAACGGCTCCAAGGCCGGCAAGATCCGTGAAGCGATGCTCTACCTGCTGGGCCCCGCCCAGAACCAGGCTGATGAGCTGGGTTATGTGCCCCTCAAGGGCGACATCCTGAAGAAGGCCAAGGCCGCTGTGGCCAAGATCGGCGCCTGATCTGAGGCAAACCTGGACCACAAGGGGGGCTGCGATGGCCCCCCTTTTTTTGCCTCAGACCTTTTCATCCACGCTGATTCGATGGCTGCCACCCCTCAGCCGGCTTTGATCCGGCTCGTGGCTGATGATCCGATCTGGAGGGAGCAGTGTCATCTCGCCCTGGTGCAGGAGGGCTTTCGGGTTGAGCAGCAACCCGCTCCGCAGCAGCTAAAAGACTTGCTCAACAGTTCCCCTACTGCCGAACGCCCTGCGCTCTGGGTGGTGAATCTGCCCAGTGAACGGCACGATTTGGTGGCCACGCTGGCGTTGTTGCAGCGCTGGCGCCGCCGCGATCTGCTTACGCCGCTGCTGTTGTTGGCTGATGCCGCCGATGAACAGGAGCGTGCCGAACTCCTGGAAACGGGAGCCGATGACGTGCTCGTGCGCCCCTTTGGCCTGCGGGAGTTTGTGGCCCGCTGCCGGGCGATGTTGCGGCGTGTGCATCGGATGGAGCAAAACGCTCGCTCCGCTCAGGCAGGCGCTGTGTTGGAGGCAGGCTCCCTGCAGCTGTTTCGTGAGCAGTGCCGCGTCTGCCTGAACGGCCGTGAGGTGGCGCTCACGCCGCGTGAGTTTCGCTTGCTCGAGTGTTTCATGCTGCAGCCCGGCCGTGCCCTCAGCCGCGATCAGTTGATCGAGCAGGTCTGGGGTGCGGATTACTGCGGCAACAACAAGAGTGTGGACGTGCACGTGCTCTGGTTGCGGCGCAAACTGGATCAACCCGACCAGCCTTCGCTGTTCGTTACTGTTCGCGGTATTGGTTATCGGTTTGCTCCTCCCCCTCGCTAGGCAGGGAGGCGAGATAGCGCTGACGCTGGCGTGAAATCAGCGCTTCATCGCACGGGTTGTGCTCAGCTGTTGTGAAGCTGACCGGCTCGCGGTTCGTCTCGGAAGCGCGGTTGCTGGTTGTGTTCATGGGTTCCGGTGCGCAATGGTGGCGGCTTAATCACAGAATTCACCCAGCAGCATCCCGCCACAAAACTGATACTGCCTTGGCCCATGCTCACCAACATGATCGTTCTCTGCAATTAAGGCAACCTAGATCCTTGAAAGCCCCGCTTGGTAGCGACGGGCACGATTTGCGGCAGATTGGCTTGAGCATGTTGTCTGCAACACCGGCGATCAGCGGAACTGCGGCTTTTTATGCTCATCGAAGCTGCGCTCCAGCACCTGGCCCACGGTGAGGCCGATCGGCAACTGGCCGGCAAAGGCACTGCCAAGCACATTGCGATAGAGCTTGTTCGTGACCAACCGGTAGGTGGAATCCTTCAGAGGGATCACACCAGCTTTCTCTGCAATCTGCACGCCGCGATCAAGGGTGTTGGTCACCATCGCTCGGATTGCTGGGTTGCTCTTCAGGGCTTGATCATTCACGTAGAAGAACAGCGGGCGCGAGAGTGGCAAATAGCGTGAGGCTTGCACCGATTCGACGCTGGGAAGCACCGTGCCGGTGGTTCCTTGCACCGCCAGAGCCCGCAGTCGGTTGCGGTTGGCCTGGTAGTAGTCGTAGCCGAAATAGCCGAGGGCACCAGGATTCTTGGCAACGCAAGCCACCAGAACATTGTCATCCTCGCTGGCGGTGTAGTCCTGGCGGGAATCGCTGGTGTTGCCGTTGATGGCCTTGTTGAAGGTGTCGTAGGTGCCGGAATCTTGGCCGGGTCCGCAGAGCTTGA
Organism: Vulcanococcus sp.; assembly: GCF_044369115.1. GTDB lineage: Bacteria > Cyanobacteriota > Cyanobacteriia > PCC-6307 > Cyanobiaceae > Vulcanococcus. The sequence continues at coordinate 6,454 of NZ_JBIPMN010000015.1, forward strand.
TGGCGGTGTTCGGCCAGGCGGGATTCACCTGGCTCCAGCGCTGGATCTTTCCTTGGGCCTGCTTGTTCCACAGCGTGCGCAACTGGGCGGTGCTGATCTGTTTGGCAAAGCTGTTGCTGGGGTTCACCACCACCGTGATTGCATCAAACGCCACCGGCAGCTCGATGAAGCGCACATCCGCTGCGGCGCAGCGTTTCAGCTCGGCGCTGTTGATCGGTCTGGAGGCAGCAGCGATGCTGAGCTTGCCGCTGCAAAAGTCCCGGAAGCCGGCGCTGGTGCCAATGGCCGTGGCCTTGAAGTTCAGGCCTCGCGGGGCTTTGCTTTTGTAAGCCTCGATCGCGGCCACACTGAACGGATACACCGTGCTGGAGCCTGAGATCAGAACCGTTTTGGCCCCCGAGGGAGGCTGTTGTGCCACTGCAGCGGCACTCGAGGCCGCCAGGCCAGCGGCCAGCAGAGATCCAGCAAGGCGTGCAGCGTTCACAGAGCTTGAGGAGCGCATGAGCTCACTTTGCTCGCCGTCTCGGACTGGTTGCTTAAGACCTGGTTAATAGATGATTGCCTCTCAGGCCTTGATAAACAACTGCTGTCAGGCTCTTAACCGGCCCTTAAAACCAGGCGCGCGCAACCGTGGGAGTTTGGTGAAGTGGGACGTGTTGCCGATGCCGGTCTTCGAACCAAACGATCTCTTCGCCCTGCGCCGCAGGCCACCGCAGGAGAAGCTTGTTGATCAGGGCTTTCGGCAGCTCTCGATCGCTCTGGCCTCGATCGTGGGCCTGGTATTGGTGGGGATTTTGCTCACCGTTCTCACCGGTGCGCATCAGGCGATCGGAGCCTTTGGCCTGCGCTTCATCACCACGTCCGATTGGGATCCGATCGGCAATCAATACGGTGCCTTCACGGCCATCTACGGCACGATTGTCACCTCGATTCTCGCGCTGGTGATCGCCGTGCCGCTCGGCGTTGGCACGGCGATCTTCATCACGGAAAACCTGATTCCCCTCTGGCTGCGCCAGGCGTTGGGGTTGATGGTGGAGCTACTTGCGGCGATTCCGTCGGTGGTGTTGGGCTTGTGGGCCATTTTTGTGATGGAGCCGTTCCTTCGGCCTCTGCTCGAGGCCCTGCACGTGCTTCTGGGTTGGATTCCACTCTTCTCCACCACGGCTCAGGGCCCAGGTGTGGCACCAGCCATCCTCATCCTTGTTGTGATGATCCTGCCGATCATCACGGCGATTTCGAGGGATTCTCTGCAGCAGGTGCCACCTGAGCTGCGACAGGCGGCCTACGGCGTGGGCACCACCCGCTGGGGCGCCATTTTGCGGGTGATCTTGCCGGCTGCTGTTTCGGGCATCACCGGAGGTGTCATGTTGGCCCTGGGTAGGGCCATGGGTGAAACCATGGCTGTCACCATGATCATCGGCAATTCCAACAACTTCAGTTGGAGCTTGCTGGCACCGGGCAACACCATTTCCTCCATGCTGGCCAATCAATTTGGAGAGGCCGATGGTTTCCAGGTTTCGGCTCTGATGTACGCGGCTCTCGTGCTGATGGTGCTCACCTTGGTGGTGAATATCCTTGCCCAGTGGATTGTGCGTCGTTGGAGCCTCAAATACAGCTGATCGCCATGACGTCCACCGCTTCCCCATTGGCGCCGCTGCAGCCCGGCTTCAGCCGCTCCTCACTGCGTCTCAACAGTTCCTTGGCCCGCAACCGCTGGAACCTGTTCTTCACGGTGATCGCCGCTGTGTTCTCCGTGACGGCGGTGCTGCCGTTGGTACTGGTTCTTGGCTATGTGCTCGTGAAAGGCGGATCGCTGTTGAGCATTCGCCTGCTCACGGAGCTTCCTCCCCCTCCTGGTTTGGAAGGCGGTGGCATCGGCAACGCGATCATCGGCACCATCGTGGTTACTCTTATCGCCAGCTTGATCGCCATCCCCGTGGGAGTGGGCGGAGGGATCTACCTGGCTGAATATTCCAAATCTGGCTGGTTTGCGCAGTTTGTGCGCTTTGGAACCAACGTGCTCTCCGGGGTTCCCTCCATCATCTGCGGCGTGTTTGTGTACGGCCTGATCGTGAGCACCCGCCTGTTTTTTGGCCAGAGCTATAGCGCCATGGCTGGTGGCGTGGCCCTGTCGGTGCTGATGCTGCCCACGGTGATCAAAACCACCGATGAAGCGCTCAAGCTGGTGCCTCAGGAGTTGCGTTGGGGTGCGATCGGCATCGGCGCCTCCCGTTTTGTCACGATCACGCGCATCACCCTCCCGGCAGCCTTCACCCCGATTGCCACGGGTGTGGTGCTGGGTATTGCTCGCGCTGCGGGTGAGACGGCGCCACTGATTTTCACCGCCCTGTTTTCCCCCTTCTGGGCGGAGGGCTTGTTCAATCCGATTGCCACCATGTCGGTGTTGATCTTCAACTTCGCGATCATGCCCTACGACGCGCAGATTGCCTTGGCCTGGGCTGCTTCCTTCGTGTTGGTGGTGATGATTCTCGCCGCCAACCTGTTTGCCCGTTGGTTGGGCCGCTTCGCCAGGGCCTGAGTTTTTGTTCGCTTTCCCTCTCCTCCATCCATTGCGCCTGTGTCATGACAACCTCCATGCCTTCCCCCTCGCATACCCACGCTGCCAGCTCCGAGTTCTGTATGGAACTCGAGAACGTTGGGATCAGCTACGGCGGCAATGAGGCCGTGCGCGGTGTCTACATGCAGATCCCCCGCGGCAAGGTCACCGCGTTCATCGGTCCCTCGGGTTGCGGCAAGAGCACCGTGTTGCGCGCCCTCAACCGGATGAACGATTTGATTGAGGGCTGCACGATCAAAGGTCGCGTGATCTTTGATGGCCAGGATCTCTATGCCCCCCAGGTCGACCCTGTGGAGGTGCGTCGCCGGATCGGGATGGTGTTCCAGAAGCCCAACCCGTTCCCCAAGAGCATCTACGAAAACATCGCCTTTGGCGCCCGCATCAACGGTTATCGCGGCGATATGGACGAACTGGTGGAGCGCTCCCTGCGCAAGGCGGCGATCTGGGACGAAACCAAAGACAAACTCAAGGAAAGTGGCTACGCCCTCTCCGGCGGCCAACAGCAGCGCTTGTGCATCGCCCGTGCCATTGCGATCGAGCCTGAAGTGATTCTGATGGATGAACCCTGCTCGGCGTTGGATCCGATCTCCACCCTCAAGATCGAGGAGATGATGCACGAGCTCAAGAAGAGCTACACCATCGTGATCGTGACCCACAACATGCAGCAAGCCGTGCGCGTCAGCGACATGACTGGCTTCTTCAACGTCACTCCCAAGGCTGATGGGGATGGCAAGGTGGGTTGCCTAGAAGAATTTGCAGAAACGGAAACGATCTTTAATGCTCCTACCCAGCAGGCCACTCAAGACTATGTCTCAGGGCGGTTCGGCTGATCATGCTGAACACCAACCCGTTCCCATCAGCGCTAGCGTTCTTCCATCTGAGTTTTACATGCCATGACTGAGTCATCCGGCTCGGCTGCTGGTCGTGATGGCATCCATTCCCCTCTTGAGGGTTTCAGTCATTACCGCGGTGAAGACTGGACTCCCGAGCGGCTTGCTTTCCACCAGAATCTTGAACAATTTGCGGATCGTGTGGGTTTGATCGTTGGCCTGCAGGGCAACGGCAAGATCAGCCAAGAAGCTGCCTATGACGAGATCAAGCAGCTCTGGAAAAGCCTGCGGGGTAGTCGATCTTCCCTGTTTGATTAATCGCTTGTTGTTGGGTCCGCTACAACTCCGGGTGATTGCGTTGGTTCCTGTTTTCAGATCGTCGTGGTTTCCTAAACCGATCCGGTTTCATGCCATGTCGGATCAAATACGATTCCTGTTTGCGCTGGCTGCCGCCACCTGCGTTCATGTGGCGGCATTGAGTCAGGGATTTGGCTTATCGAGCATCGTTACCGGTGACATTCATTCTCAGCTCCGCCCTTTGATCGTTGCCCAGCCGTAATTGCATGCCCTTCTGGGGTGTGAGCGTTGTGGCCGTTCTGCTCGGCCTTGTGTTGTTTGTGTGGGATCTGGGTTCCATCGGTTTGGTGGATGAAACCCCTCCCCTCTTTGCAGCTTCGGCCCGCACCATGGCCGAAACCGGTGATTGGTTGATTCCCCAGGTCAACGGTTTGCCGCGTTACGACAAGCCGCCCTTGGTGTACTGGCTGATGGCTGCCCTCTATAGCCTTCCAGGCCAGCGGCTCTGGGATCCCTGGGGCTCATGGTCTGCTGGGTTGCCCTCGGCGTTGGCCTCCGGCAGCACACTTGTGCTGTTGTGTCTGCTCACCGCCTGTTGGGAGCGCCGCGTTTTGGGCGAGCCCCAGGGGCTTTGGTTGGTGGCCGGCTTGCTCTACGGGCTCAGTCCGCTGGTGATCCTGTGGAGCCGCATTGGTGTGAGCGACAGCCTGCTCACCGCCCTTGTTGCGCTTGCGATGGTGAGTTCCTGGTGCGCGTTCATCAGCATGAGAGTGCCCTGGTGGCTTTGCTGGTTGGCTTTGGGCCTGGCCACCCTCACGAAAGGCCCCGTGGCCCTGGTGCTGTTTGGCCTGTGCTGGGCTGGTTACGCGCTGCTCGAGCAGAACGCCTCACGCGTCTGGCAAAGGCTGCACCCGCTGCAGGGCGTACTGGTGAGTTTGGTGGTGGCAGCTCCCTGGTACTTGGTTGCGTTCTTGCGGGAGGGCACGCCCTTCGTGGAAAGCTTCTTCGGTTATCACAATCTGCAGCGTTTCACCCAAGTGGTGAACCGCCATGCCTCGCCATGGTGGTTTTACGGGGCCATGTTGTTGGTGGCCAGCCTTCCCTGGAGCCCGCTGGTGTTGCTGGGGCTTTGGCGTGGTCTGCGCCGCGGGCAGAGCCTGCCGCGCTTCGCTGCCTGTTGGTTGCTAGCTGTGCTGCTGCTCTTCAGTCTGTCTGCCACCAAATTGCCGAGCTATTGGTTGCCCGTGGTGACGCTGCTGTGCGTTGGTGTGTGCGCATGGGGGCGTGTGTGGCCCTCGCTGTCGGTGTTGGCATGGCCACCGCTCCCATGTGGCTCTCGCTGATCCGTGATCCTGATCTGTTCAATCTGCCTCAGCTGTTGGATCGTTCGCTGGTGTTCCCGATTGCTGCGGCGTTGCTGGTTCCCGGTGGCTTGATGGCGCTGTGGCTGAGTGCTTCCAACCGTCACGTCTGGCCCTCGGCGCCGGTGGTTGCTGTTCAGTTCAGTTGGTTGCTGCTGCTTCCCGCCGTGTTCTTGCCGCTGCTGCGCATCGGCGACGGTTTGCGTAGTCAACCCATTCGCACATTGGCTTTGCGCGCTCAGGCTGTACAGGGGGCGAGCCAAACATCTGGTGAGCCGATCGCCATGCTGGGCCTGGTACGCCCGAGCTTTCATTTTTATTCCCGTGCTCCCATCGCCTACGAGGGTACCTCCGCCCAGGCACTGGTGCAGCTCAGCCATCGCTTGCGCCATGAACCACGGGTGCGTGTGCCTCAGCAGAGCCGGCGAATCCTTGTGGCTGCACCCTTGCCGCTCGAGCAGCACCGCCATTGGGCAGCGCTGCTCAGCCCACGGGTTGATCAGCAGGGTCGTTTTGGCCTGTGGTGGTTGGATCTGACGCGCCTGGATCGCAAGGCGCAACTGTTGCAGCAGCGCCAGGGATTGAAGCCAACCTGGCAGGAACCTCGCCCGGAGCGTTTCTGAGCGACCACAGCTCCATCAATTCGCGCTGGGCCAAGGGCCCTTCTGCTTCCGGGTTGCGCACCACATAGGTGCCGTTCGGTTGCATCAACCAGGCCTGCTGATCGTCGAGATAGAGCTGCATCAACCACTCCAGCTGCACACAGAGGTTGGGGTTGAGCACCGGCACCACCGCTTCCACGCGGCGATCCAGGTTGCGCGGCATCCAATCAGCACTACCCAGGAAGAGTTCTGGCTCACCGGCATTGGCAAACCAGAACAGGCGCGAATGCTCGAGCAAGCGCCCGATCACGCTGATCACGCGGATGTTGTTGCTGATTCCTCCCATGCCGGGACGCAGGCTGCACATGCCGCGCACCACCAGATCGATGCTCACTCCCGCCTGGGATGCTTCATAGAGCAGGGCGATGATGTCAGGATCCACCAGCGCATTCATCTTGGCCTTGATCGCTGCCGGTTTGCCGGATCGGGCATTGTTGATCTCCCGTTGGATCAACTCCTTCATGCGCCGCCGCAATGTCACCGGGGCCACCAGCAGGCGCCGGAACTCCTTCTGTTTGGAGAAGCCTGTGAGGTAGTTGAACAGATCCACCAGATCATCCACCAGCTCTTCGTTGCAGCTGAGAATGCCGAGATCGGTGTAGAGGCTGGAGGTTTTCGAGTTGTAGTTACCGGTGCCGATGTGGCAGTAGCCCTTGAGCTTCTCCTGTTCTCGCCGCACCACCAGGGTGATTTTCGTGTGTGTTTTCAGCCCCAAAACCCCATACACCACATGCACCCCGGCGCGTTCGAGCTGGCGCGCCCATTGGATGTTGTTGTCTTCATCAAAGCGTGCTTTCAGCTCTACCAAAGTCATCACCTGCTTGCCATTCTCGGCGGCACGGATCAGGGCTGCGATGATCGGCGAATTCTTGGAAACCCGATAGAGGGTCATCTTGATCGCCAACACATGGGGATCATCAGCCGCCTGGTTGACGAACTCCTCTACGGAGGTGGAGAAGAGATCAAAGGGGTGATGCAGCAGCACATCACCCCGGCGGATCACCCGAAAAATGCTTTCAAAATCCTGATACTGGAGGGATCCATCTTCGAGTTGGCTGCTCTGGGTGGTGCGCAGTTGCAGCGGCGTTCTGCCGCGGAAGGGTGCATCTTTGAGCTGTGGGGCTTCGATGGCGAGCAGGCCCATCAGATCATCAAGCCCGAGCGGCCCATTGATCCGAAACACATCAAAATCATCCACTTCCATGCCTCTCATCAGCTGCTCCACAAGCTCCTGAGGCATTTCATCGGCCACTTCCAGCCGCACCACCTCACCGCCCATGCGCCGCTTACGCAGGCCCTGCTCCAGGGCCTGCATCAGGTCGTCGGCTTCCAGTTCCCGCAGCTCGAGATCGGCATCGCGTGTCACCCGGAAGAAGTGATGCCCTTCGATCAGCATGCCTGGGAACAGGCGTTGCAGATTGAACGCCACCAATTGCTCAAGCGGTAAGCCCATGAACAGCGGCTGGGGTGTGCGGCCGCCGTGCAGCTCCGGCGGAATGCTCACAAACCGCGGCAGGTTTTTCTGCGGAATCTTGATGCGCGCGAACTGCCGTTGCCGGGTGTTGGGATCGCGGATGGTCACCGCGATGTTCAGGCTGAGATTGCTGATGAAGGGAAAGGGGTGCGCCGGATCCACGGCCAAGGGTGTGAGCACCGGGAACACGGATGTCTGGAAATAGCTGTTGGCCCAGTCCTTTTGTTTGCGCGAGAGCTGTTCGTAGTCGAGCAGCAGGATGCCTTGCTCAGCCAGGCTGGCCTTGAAGCGGCCGCGGTAGTGATCCTGCTGTTGCTGCAGCAGCGGTTCGAGCTGTTGGCGGATCTCCTCGAGCTGTTGCCTTGGCGTTCGGCCATCCTCACTCAGGGTTTGAACACCGGCATGCAACTGCGATTGCAGTGAGGCCACCCGCACCATGAAGAATTCATCGAGGTTGTTGCTGAAGATGGCGCTGAACTTCGCCTGCTCCAGCAGCGGCGTGCGGGGGTTGAGGGCCTGCGCCAATACCCTCTGGTTGAACCGGATCCAGCTCAGCTCACGATTGAGATACAGCTCCTGAGGCAGCTGAGCCGGTGCCATGGATCGCCTGGTGGGTGGTTCTGTTGTAAGGGTGTGAGGTTGTGCGCAGGTTATGGATCGGTTGGCCTGAGCAGGCGCCTCAGCCGAACTGCCACATCCCAGCACCGGGTGGATTCCGGATGGTCCTGCTCCTCACTGGATACGTTGATGTGGCACAGGCTGGAGCGTGAATCCTTCCAGTGCAGTGTCACCAACACTGCCTCTGTTTGACTGTGGCGCGGCACGCCGACTTCCCGCAGCAGCAGATACCCATCACGACATTGGCGGCGTTGCAGCTCCAGATCGAGGCTGCTCGCGATCAAGGGTCGCAGGCGCAGGATGCTGTTCTGATGCACCTTGGCCGTCCACGCGAGTTGTGGCATGGCTCTGGCGATCGGGGCCTTTGAAACTGTGGATGGCTGCAGCGTCAACGGTGGGTGTTGCAATGCACCTGCCCATGTCGCCGGCTTGATGGTGGCCGCCGGCATTGGCTTCACACTGAACAGCGCATTCGAAGGCGACCTTGGCGCCCGATGGCAGCTCCGCGGATTCAGTTCTTGTTCGGCATTCCACTAACCATGGCTGGCCTGGCGCTGCTGAGCGAACCGGTGCGGGCCGTTCCGGCACAGGTGCTTCTGATGCGCCATGGCCATAAGGATCCCGCAGCACATCACTACAACCTCTCGCCCGCTGGTTTTCAGCGCGCATTGGCTCTGGCCAGTGTGATCCCTGCCTGCTTCGGCTCGCCTACGCAGATCATCAGCTTTGCGCTGGATCCAGACACCAGCAAGAACGCCCGCAGCTATCAAACGGCGGTTCCCTTGGCGGTGGCCAGTGGCGTGAATATTCGCCTTGATCACACGTCGATCAAGGATTCCAGGCGTTCTGGCAACTTGATGCTGCGCAACAACGCCCTGCAGGGTGGATTGCTGGTTCTCTTCTGGGAACATCGCCATCTGCCACAGCTGGCTGCAGGCCTGGGATGGCCCTCGATGCCTCCCATCGCCGACGACGATTTCGACACGCTCTATCGCTTCACTTACGCCCAGGGATCCTCGATCCCACTGGTAACGCGTTACAGCCAGGCTGCGCTCCTCGATGGCTCGCAGCGTTGCTCAGCCCTCACACCCCGTTTCCGTCCATGATCTGCTCAAGCTCACGCCGCGCTGGTGTTCGCCCGATGATGCTTGCGGCATCGGCCCTGGCAGCTGGTTTGGCAGTTGGTTTGGCTGCTCCCTTGGCCGCACGTGCCGAAGCTCCCGGCGGCTCTGCTGTGGTGTTGAATCCCGATCCCCTCAGCCGGGTTGTGGGCTTGCCTCCGGCGCCGGGAAGTGCCGTGGCGAAAGACGATCTGGCGATCCTTCTCTGGTTGCAGGGAGCGCGAACACCGGAGATGGCCGCCAACACCTGGCTGCTGCTGGAGCGCAACCTGGGCACCTTCAGCCGTGCTCTGGGGGTGGATGTGGTGAAAACCACGCCACAGATCAACGCTGCCCTGAAAACGTTCCTCAAGCCGGTTGATGCGGTGAAGGACACCCTCAAGGATCGCTACCAGCGGCCGCGCCCGTTTGTGGCGCACCCGCAGATCCAACCCTGCTTACCACTGGAGCAGGGGTATTCCTTCCCCTCCGGCCATGCCACTTGGTATCGGGCCGCTTCGGAATTGTTGGCGGATCTGGTGCCTGAGCGGCGTGAGCGTTTGGTGGCGGTTGGCAGCCATGGCGGCAACAGCCGGGTGCTTTGCGGTGTGCACTACCCCAGTGATGTGCAGGCTGGTCAGCGCTTGGGTGTGGCTGCTGCTGCGCAAGTGCTTGCGAGCCCGCAATGGAAGGCTTTCAAGGCCGATCCCGCTGTGATCGTTGAAGTGGAGGTGATCCGCAAGGTGCCCGCGGCTGCTCTCCCTGAACAGGTGCGCTGATGCTTCCGCCGGTAGGCCTGTGTTGCACAGCACAGGCGGGCCGGTTGCACCTCAATACCTTCGGCTTATCCGCCCTGTGCAGCATGGCCGAGCGCTTTTTCCTGGAGCTTGAGTCGCCTGAAACCGCCACATGGCCCCACGTGGTGGTGGTTGGTGGTGGGTTTGCAGGCTTGCGGGTGTGCCGCGCGCTCAAGGGCGCGAAGGTGCGCGTCACGCTGATTGATAAGCGCAACTTCAACCTGTTTGCGCCACTGCTGTATCAAGTGGCCACGGGATTGGTGTCTCGAGGTGATGTGGCGATCCCCTTGCGGATGCTGGTGGGTGATCAGGCCAATCTTCAGATCCTGCTCGGCGAGGTGCGCGAGATCGATCCAATCGAGCGCAGCATCGCTTTCAACGGCACCCATCTGCGTTACGACCATCTCGTGTTGGCGACGGGATCCGGCAGTACCTATCTCGGCCATGAGGAATGGCGTGCCCTGGCACCGCCGATGAAGATCCTCGAGCACGCCGAGGAGATCCGCCGCCGCTTGTTGATGGCGCTTGAGGAAGCAGAGCGCACGGTGGATGCCAAGCAGCGCCAGTTTCTGCAAACCGTGGTGGTGGTGGGCAGCGGCCCTTCGGGATGTGAATTGGCGGGTTCAGTCGCCGAACTGATGCGCCGTGCCCTCGCCAACGATTTCCGCCGCGTTGACCCGGACCAAACCCGCGTGGTGCTCGTGGTGTCGGGCGGGCGGGTGCTGAAGGAGTTGCCGGAGGTGCTCTCAGATGCTGCTGCCGCCGATCTACAGGCCAAGGGGATCGAGCTCTTGCCTGGGCGGGTGGTTGCCATGGAACCCGGTGAAGTGGTGATTCGATGCGCCGATGGCGACGAGCGCTCTGTGCAGGCGGCGAATGTGTTCTGGACGGCCGGTGTGCGGGCCTCCAAGCTGGGCCAGCGCCTGGCTGATGCCACCGGTTGCAGTTTGGATCGTGGCGGGCGCGTGATCGTGGAGCCTGATTTCTCCATCCCGGGCTACCCCAACATTCGTGTGGTGGGCGATCTCTGCCATTACGCCCATGCCACTCCTGGGGGTGATCCCATCCCAGGCATGGCCGGGCCAGCCACCCAGATGGGCCAATGGGTGGGCCGCGACATCCGCGCGCAGGTGGAGGGGAGGAGCCATGCGCGATTCCGCTACGTGGATTTCGGCAACATGGCGGTGTTGGGGCGCCTGAGTGCTGTGGCGAACCTGCGCGGTTTCAAGCTCGCCGGCTTCCCTGGCTGGGTGCTCTGGGCGCTCGCGCACCTGGCCTTCATGCCTGACGACGAGAACCGCATCACCTTGTTGGTGAAGTGGCTCTGGGCGATTGTGAGCGAACAGCGCAGTTCGCTGTTGATCACCGGCCTGCCCAACGAGGTGCAACCCGGCCAGGGCAATGCCCCCTTCCCGATGGGTTGGGAGAATGAGCCGTCGTTTGCGGATCTGTTGGGTCCGATGGCAGAAGCTGTGGAGCAGTACCAGCAGCGCGAGCAACAAAAAGCCTTGAGCGAATGTTGACCTGGCCTTAACGCATCGCTCAGGCTCTGTTGCCATGGTCGAGGAGTCAGCTCTGCGTCCATGGGCCACCCCAAGAGCGTTCAGGCGTTTATCGAGGAGATCCCCAGCTGGGACGACGGCGACCATCTCGCCGGTCCGCCGTTGTCGTCGATGCAGTGGCTGGTGTGGGCCCTCGCCACAGCGGGCAAGTTTTTCGAGGGCATGATCGTGTTCATGCAGGGCGTGGGCCTGCCTCTGATCAGCGAACAGTTCTCACTCACCGATATCGACAAGGGGCTGATCACCGCGGCCACCCTGGCTGGCATTTTGTTTGGCGCCTTGTTTTTAGGTGGTCTGGCCGATCGGCTTGGCCGTAAGCCGGTGTTTATCGGTGAAATGGTGCTTCTCCTGGTGGCCCTGCTCGTAGCGGCTCTGGCTCCCTCCAAGCAGGTGTTGATCGGCAGCCTGTTTGTGACAGGCCTGGCGCTGGGTGCCGATTACCCAACCGCGCACCTGGTGATTTCAGAGAGCATCCCCGCCGCCATTCGCGGGCGGCTGGTGCTTGGAGCTTTCAGTTTTCAAGCCGTGGGCGCTGTGCTCGGCACCGCGATTGCTGCTGTGATTCTGGGCGCGAAGCCTGATCTCGATGCCTGGCGCCTGTTTTATCTGGTACCAGTGATCCCGGTGGCTGCCGTGATCTGGGGTCGCCTGTTTCTGCCTGAAAGTAGCCATTGGCTGGTGACGTGTGGTTTGACTGCCAAGGCTGAGAAACAGCTGCGCAAGTTGTTGAACCGCCAGAATCTGCAACTGCAAAGTGTGCAGGTTGAGTCGGAGTCGGGCCATCGTGCCCGCAAAGGCTCCTGGGATCAGCTGTTCATTGGTAAATACCTGCGGGGAACGATCCTCGCTTCATTGCCCTGGTTCCTGCAGGATCTCTCCACCTATGGGATTGGTATTTTCACGCCGGTGATCATCGGCCTCGCCTTTGGTAAAGCCAGCCATGATCACAATGTCGCTTCGATCATCCATGCGGATCTGATCGGTGCCCGCGGCACCGCGTTGATTGATGTGGGCTTCCTGGTCGGCATCGCCGTGGCGATTGTTCTGGCAGATCGCTGGGGCCGTATTCCGCTTCAGGTGATCGGCTTCATCGGTTGTGCCCTCGGTTTGTTCCTTGCGGCTTTGGGCGGCGGCGGGGATCAATCCACCGATCACCTGGTGTTGATCGTGGCGGGCTTTCTGGTGTTCCAGTTCATGACCAATTTCGGCCCCAACGCCACCACCTACCTCTTGGCTGGTGAGGTGTTTCCTACGCGCATCCGCGGGCTGGGAGCCGGTTTCGCTGCCGCCAGCGGCAAGGTGGGGGCTGTGCTGACTGCCTTCTTCTTCCCCACGTTGCTGAAGGCCTGGGGCACCGAGCGCTTGCTGATGGCTCTGGTGATCACCTCCTTGCTGGGAGCGGTTGTCACCTGGCTCTACCGGATTGAAACCAAGGGTCTGGATATGGAAACGCTCTGAGTTTGTGCCGTTCTTCTCGTCCTGTTACCGCCTGTTCTGCCATGACCATCTCGCCTCAGGTTGCAACCCCCGCCAGCTATGGCGACGCTCAGCGCACCGGCCTCACCGCCAATGATCTGTTTGAGGGGGTGACGGAGCACCTGTTTTTCAGCCAGGGTGCCAGCGCCAGCTCTCCCACCGATCACGATCTCTACATGGCCCTGAGCTATGCGGTGCGTGATCGACTCATGGCGCGGCATTTGGCCTACAAGGATCTGCAGCGGCAGCATCCGGCCAAATCGGTTGCCTACCTCTCCGCTGAATTCCTGATCGGCCCCCAGCTCGGCAACAACCTGCTGATGCTCGGGATCCGCGATGAGGCCCAGGCGGCCATGGACCGCTTTGGCGTGAGCAACCTCGATCGCATCTTGGCGGTGGAAGAAGAGCCCGGCTTGGGTAATGGTGGCTTGGGCCGTCTGGCCGCGTGTTACGTGGAATCGCTGGCCAGCCTGGAGATCCCCGCCACTGGTTATGGCATCCGCTACGAATTCGGCATCTTCGATCAGCTGATCGAAAACGGCTGGCAGGTGGAGATCACCGATAAGTGGCTCAAGGGTGGCTGGCCCTGGGAGGTGGTGTATCCCTACAAATCCTGCCGCGTGGGCTTTGGCGGCCGTACCCGCACCTATCACGACCGTGATGGGCGGCTGCGGGTGTGCTGGGAGCCGGCGGAGCAGGCACTGGGTATTCCCCACGATGTGCCGGTGCTCGGCTACGGGGTGAACACCTGCGGGCGGCTGCGCCTGTGGCGAGCGGTGGCCACCGAGAGTTTTGATTTCCGTGCCTTCAACAGTGGCGATTACCACGCTGCTGTGGAAGACAAGGTGAACAGCGAAACCCTCTCCAAGGTGCTGTATCCCAACGACGGCACGGATGCTGGCCGGCGTTTACGGCTCAAGCAGCAGCACTTCTTTGTGAGCTGCTCCCTGCAAGACATGCTGCGCAGCATGCTCGAACGTGACATCGCGATTGAAGAGTTTGAGCATCACTGGACGGTGCAGCTCAACGACACCCATCCAGCCATCGCTGTGGCTGAGCTGATGCGCCTGCTGGTGGATGAGCATCAGATCGACTGGGATCAGGCCTGGGGGATCACCACCCGCTCGCTGGCTTACACCAATCACACCCTGTTGCCGGAAGCGCTCGAGTGCTGGGGCCTCGAGCTCTTCGGCAGTTTGCTGCCGCGGCATCTGCAGATTATCTATGAACTGAACGGCCGCTTTCTGCAGCAGGTGCGGCTGCGCTACCCCGGTCGCGACGACATCCTCAGCCGCGTGTCGCTCATTGATGAACGCGGCGGCAAGGCCGTGCGCATGGCGCACCTCGCGGCCCTGGGCTCTCACCACATCAACGGTGTGGCGGCCTTGCACAGCGAGCTGGTGCAGCGCGATCTCTTCCCCGATTTCGCGGCGCTCTGGCCGGAGAAGTTCACCAATGTGACCAATGGCGTTACCCCCCGGCGTTGGCTGGCTCTGGCCAATCCACCCCTCGCTGCCCTGCTCAGTGAACAACTGGGGCAAGCCTGGCCTGTGCAGCCGCAGCGCTGGCATGAGCTTGAGCTCCTGGCCGGTGATTCCAGCTTCCTGGAGCGCTGGGGTGGCTGCAAGCTGGCCGCCAAGCGTCAGCTCACCAACTTGATCGCTGAGCGCAATGGCCTGCTGGTGGATCCCACCTCCTTGTTTGATGTGCAGGTGAAGCGCATCCATGAATACAAGCGCCAACATCTGAATGCACTGCAGATTGTGGCCCGCTACCTGCGCATCAAGAAGGGCCTCATCGATGGCATGGTGCCCCGCACGGTGGTGTTTGCCGGTAAAGCAGCGCCGGGTTATTACCTGGCCAAGCTGATCATCCGTTTGATCAATGGCATCGCCGATGTGGTGAATCGTGATCCCGATTGTAAGGATCTGCTCAAGGTGGTATTTCTGGCTGATTTCAATGTGAAGTTGGCGGAGAACATCTACCCGGCTGCCGACCTTTCGGAGCAGATTTCTACGGCAGGCTTGGAGGCCTCCGGCACCGGCAACATGAAATTCATGATGAACGGTGCGCTCACCTTGGGCACCCTCGATGGTGCCAATGTAGAAATCCTCGAGCAGGTGGGCCCCGATCACTTTGAGCTGTTCGGGCTCACCACCGACCAGGTGGCTGCCTGGCGTGCTGCTGGTTATCGCCCCTGGGAGGTGCTGCAGGGCTCACCGGTGCTTCAGGAGGTTGTGGAACTGCTGTATTCCGGTCAGTTCAGCGACGGAGACCGAGGCTTGTTTGCGCCATTGCTGGATGGGTTGCTGCACTCGGATCCGTTCTTTGTATTGGCCGACTTTGAGGCCTATCTGCAGGCGCAGCAACGCATCGATGGCCGTTGGCTCGATCAGCAAGGTTGGCGCCGGTCATCCCTGATGAATACAGCACGTAGCGGTTTTTTCTCTTCCGATCGCTCCATCCACGACTATGCCGAGCGCATCTGGTCCGTTGATCCCATGCCTGTCGAGCTGGCCTGCTCTTTACCTGGCCAGGGCGTTCAACATCCGGCTTCCTGACGCAGAGGTCATGGCAGCTCAAGACA
>NZ_JBIPMN010000144.1:0-7035 GCF_044369115.1 Vulcanococcus sp.
ATTCCACGATGAACAACCCGGAACTGCTGGCCAAGCTCAACGCCGCCATCCCTATGGGCCGCATGGCCCAGCCCGATGAGATCGCCAAAGTAGTGGCTTTCCTGGCCAGCGACGCCGCCAGCTACATCACCGCCACCAGCATCTTTGCCGACGGCGGCATCATGCAGAGCAGCCCTGGCCTGTGAAGCTTCGTTGAGGATCAGTCGCGAACAGCTGCAGCGCATCCGGCGCCGCCATCTCGGTTATCGGATCACACTCGTCTACGAGTTGTTGCTGTTGCTGTTATTGCCGGTGGCCCAGCAGGTCACGTTGTTGTTGTCGCTGCTGCTGATCGGTCAAGCCACCGTGTTCATGGTGTTTGTGAGCCGCTATTCAGCGCTCCGCCGCACCAGGCCTCTGATGTACAGCCTGGGCTGCACGGCCATCGCCATGGAGGTGATCTGGCATGCAGCCCTGTTCTGGAGTCCGTCCCTTGGGCGGGCTCTCACCACGCCGCACGTGGTGGTGTGGGTGCTGTTCCTCCTGGTGGCGGTGGTACGGAAGGTGAAGTCGCTGATTCGTGAACCCTTTGTCACCACATCGGTGGTCCTCGGTGCGGCTTCGGGCTATCTCACCGTCGGCATTGCCGGCGGGGTGCTGCTCACCGCCACGTGGGTGTTGCAGCCATCGGCCTTCGTGGCTTCGGCGCTGCCGGCCCTGTCCGCGAATGCCGTGGCCAGCGTGGCTGTGGCTCCGGCGCTGATGGCGGCATCGTTCGGGTTGCTCACCACGGTGGGAACATCCGTGCTCACGTCCAGCAATGTCACCGTTCAGGTGATCGCCAACGTGATTACCATCGCAGGCCAGCTATACGTAGCCATCTTGATTGCGCTGATTCTTGGGCGCGTTCAGAAACGGCTCTCCTAACGGCAGCAACGATGAAGGCCTTGAACGAGCTCATCCGTCGGCTGGTCCAGCTCGCTCTGCTGGGATTGTTCGTGGGGCTGTTGTGCTGGCCGTTCAACCTGGTGGATCGCTGGGGCGATCAGCTGCTGGGCCTGTTGCCGGCCTTCAGTGGCT
The DNA here is from genome assembly GCF_044369115.1 of Vulcanococcus sp. Taxonomy (GTDB): domain Bacteria; phylum Cyanobacteriota; class Cyanobacteriia; order PCC-6307; family Cyanobiaceae; genus Vulcanococcus. The sequence goes on from NZ_JBIPMN010000144.1 coordinate 1,060, forward strand.
CCAGCTGGCGGCCTCTCACGGTGTTGCTGGCCTGTTCGCCGGTGGTGGTCTTCCCGCTGTTGATGCTGCTGCAGAGCGGCATCTTCAGCCGCGGCAAGGGGTCAGGCATCCCTCAGACTATGACCAGCCTGGAGCACCCAGAGCAAGCGGGTGCACTGCTCGGCCTCATTCCCAGCCTGCAGCGTCTGCTGCTGTGGACTCTCGCCAGCCTGAGCTTGATGCCGCTGGGTCGTGAGGGGCCCGTGGTGCAGATCGGCGCCTCGGCGGCCTACTGGCTGCGCCGTCGCTTCCCCCGTTGGCTGTCGGATCTGAGCCACTCTGATCTGATGGCGGTGGCCGGTGGTGCTGGCCTGGCTGGGGGCTTCAACACGCCGTTGATGGGCGTGGTGTTTGTGGCCGAGGAGTTTCTGGGTACGTTCTCGATGCGGCTGATCTGGCCTGCGCTGGTGATCAGTGCCTTGGCTGCGGCAGTGAGCAGTGCGGTGGGAGAGCCGGAATTTGCGCTCGGCATCGTTGGTGTGGGCCCAGCCGAACTCCTCCAGCTCGGCTGGGCCCTGCCTATCGGTGTGTTGGCGGGAGCTCTCGGTGCTGTGTTCGCCCGCATCCTCTTGCAGGTCACGCGCCGTTTCCGCGCGCTGTCGCAGCGGCAACCGTTGCGGCTGGGTCTGCTGCTGGGGGTGTGCCTGAGCGTGTTTCTGCTCCTCAGCGGCGGCGCCTCCGGCTGCGACGGCGAGTTGCTGATGCGCCACATGATTGAGGGAGGATCACCCACCAACGCCCTGCTGCCTGGTGTGCTCGGGGATCTGTTCACCCTGGTGCTGCGCCTGATTGGTCCTGTTCTGGCGTTGGGCGCTGGCATCCCCGGCGGCCTGATCGATCCCTCGTTTGCTTTCGGGGCTGTGCTCGGCCGAAGCCTGGGCGACGCAGGGATGCTGCCCCAGATGGGCTTGGCTTTTGGGATGGTGGCGGGTTTGGCTGGCGCCACGCAGTTGCCGGTGATGGCAGTGCTGTTCGCCGTGCGCATGGCCGGCGATCAGCAACTGTTGCCAGGTTTGTTGTTTGCCTCTGTGATCGCGGCCTATGTCAGCCGTTTGCTGGTCGACAAGCCCGTGTATCACGCCCTCAAAGACATCGGCGATAAGCCGATGGCATCAGCCTCATGACGGCGCTTCGGTGATCACCAGGGCCGAGCGCTCGCGGGTCACGATCATCCAGAGCCATTTGGTGAGCAGGGTGAGGCGGTTTTCGTTGTCGGGGATAAAGGCCAGGTGAGCCAGTCCCCAGAGCAGCCAGCCGAGGGCACCGCTCACCTTGATGCCCCGTAGATCGGCAACAGCGAACAGCGGGCCCACCACCGCCATGCTGCCGAAATCGGTGAACACAAACGGCGCATGGTTCTGGTTCTGCAGCTTGGCGAGGATGTCTTTGGCGACCCAGCCACCCATCTGCACGGCGGGGCCGGCCATGCCTGGTAGGGGTTTGCCGTTCTTGGTGTGGCTGTAGCTGCAGAGATCGCCAACAACGCGGATCTCGGGATGCCCGGGGATCGAGAAATCCGGCTCCACCGGGAGGCGGCCACCGCGATCCACGCTGCAGCCTGTGCGCTCAGCCAGAAGCTTTCCTAGAGGTGAGGCCGCCACTCCGGCGGTCCAGCAGATCGTGCCGGCCTCGAGGGTTACCTCACCATCGCTGGTGGTGACCACAAGCTTGTTTTCTTCAATCGTTTTCACGCGACCCCCCAGCAGCATCTCCACGCCGGAGCGCTGGAGGTGATCGCCAGCCGCCTTGGAGAGCTGGGGATCCATGGCCCGCAGCACGCGATCGCCGGGATCCACCAGCGTCACCTTGCAGAGGCTGGGATCGATTTGTTTGAAATCCCGCTCCAGGGTGTGGCGCATCAGGTCGTTGAGGGAGGCCGCCAGCTCGCAGCCGGTGGGGCCGCCGCCCACCACCACCACCGACTGCAGCAGGCGCCGTTTGGTGGGATCGGGCGTTTGCTCAGCCTCCTCGAGGGCCCCAAGCACACGCTTGCGAATGCCATAGGCATCTTCGAGTGATTTCATCGGCGTGGCGAACTGCGCCCAGTCGTCGTGGCCGAAGTAGCTGCTGGTGGCGCCGGCCGCCACGATCAGATGGTCGTAGTGCAGTCGACGATTGTTGAAGATCACCTCTTGAGCGGAGGTGTCGATGTCGTCCACCTCTCCCATCAGGATCTGCACATTGGGAGCCTGCCCCAACATGATCCGCAGTGGCGAGGCCACATCCGTTTGCGACACCAGCCCTGAGGCCACCTGATACAGCAAGGGCTGAAACAGGTTGAAATTGCGTTTGTCGATCAGGGTGACCCGCACGGTTTTCCCCGCGAGGGCGTGAGCTGCTTTAAGGCCGGCGAAGCCGCCTCCCACGATCACCACATGAGCTGCGTTTCTGAGCAGTTCAGTCGGTGGTGTGAGTTCGAGGAAGAACCGCTCCGGAGCCATCAGTGCGTCTAGCGCTGTGCGCACGCTAACGAGAGTTGGCTGGTTTCACAGGCCGATCTTCACCTTCACCGGTGCCTTGGGTTCCACATCCACTTGCATCGGTTGCTGTTCACTCATGTTGACCTGAATGGGATTGGGATTACTGACCTCAATCTGGACGGGTTTGGGGTTGTTCACGCTCAGCTTCACCGGTGCCTGCTCGGTGACCTGAACCTTCACACCACCGCTGTGGCGCATCTCTACTGGGTCTGGCATGGAGAGCAGCCCTCTCACCTGTCCGGACAGCGTGAGCGGTTCGGCGAAGCTCAGCACCAGCCGCAGTTGGATCGGGTGCTGGCTGCTGCGCAATAAAAGGCCCAACACCATGGCGCCGAGCGCCAACACGGTGACGGGCCAACGCAGTTTCAACCAGTGAGGATCCATGGGACTGATCAACCAGTCGCCATTCAAGCGATTGACTCAGTGGGCTGCAGGCGAGCGGACTCAGCGCCGACCGAACAATTCCTCCCAGGTGGCGGGTTGGTTGGGCGATGGATGCTGGTGCTGAGGTTTGGGGCGATGGGACGTGGTCTGCGGTTTGTGCGTGGGGGTGTGAATGGTCATGGTTCTGTTGCGCGTGGAGTTATCTGTCGCTTTGCCTCGATCACAACCGTGAAGACGACTGTCTTGAAAACGGATGCCGTTGAAACTCCCTTGCCAGGGATAGCGGATCAGGCGTGAAGGGATGCGGCGCGTTGGTGCTCGCCGATCGGTTCACTCCTTCACCATAGACCCTGTCAACTGCCAGCGCCACACGTGCCTGCTCAACCCGTGCTGATCTTGGGGGGATTTCTGATCACCGAAGAGGCCTATCAGCCGATGTGCAGCTGGCTGAGGCAGCAGACGCAGCAACCGGTTGAGCTGGTGCCAGCCAACCGTTTCGATTGGCTGCTCACCTCCTGGGCTTGGGGTTGGCGGCGCCTGTTGGATCGGGCGGCAGCGCAGGCAGAAGCGCTGGCGGCCCGTTCAGCCACCGGCAAGGTGACGCTGATCGGCCACAGCTCCGGTGGCGTGATGCTGCGCCTCTTTCTTGCCGATGAGGCGTTTGCTGGTCGCACCTACAACGGCAAGCGCTGGGCGGATCGGCTCTACACCCTGGGCAGTCCCCACACCGCCGTGCGGGCCACGCCGCTGCGGCAGATGGTGGATCGCCGCTACCCCGGCGCCTGCTTCGCCGATCAAGTGCACTACATCTCGGTGGCTGGGGCGCTGGGGGAAGCGGATGGCTCGGCCCTCAGTCAGCGCATGGCTCCCGGCTCCTATCAGGCCATCGCTGGCCGCCGTGATCTGGAGGGGGATGGCCTGGTGCCGGTGCAGTCGGCCCTGTTGCGCGGTGCTGAGCCGATCACGTTGCCGGGCGTGGCTCATGGGGGTGCCTTTGGCGCCCGTTGGTATGGCACTCCTGAGGTGGTGCAGCAGTGGTGGCGGGGCTGAGGCCGAGCTGTTGCTCGGCCCAGTGAGCCATCAGGGCCGCCATCCAGCTTTGGCGGTCGCCATGCAGTCGCAACATTGCAATGGATTCGCTGCTGCGAGCTTCTCGCTGAACGCGCAGGTCTTCAGAACGACGGATGCAGGCTCAAGCAGCAAAAGCGACAACTCGGTGTTCAGCTGCGCTCCAGCCGCTCCAGGTTGGGGATCAGCGCGATGGCGGCCAGGATGCCCAGGGCGAGGATCAACAGGGCCGGCACGAGGGCGGCACCCACCCGTTCGTCGCTGGCGTATTGATACACGCGCACAGCCAGGGTGTCGAAATCAAAGGGCCGCAGGGCAAAGGTGAGCGGCAGCTCCTTCACCGTGTCGACGAACACCAGGAGCCCGCCCACCAGCAGCGGACCGCGCAGCAGGGGTAGATGCACCCGCTGCAATACGCCCAGCCAGCTGTTGCCCAGGGATGTGGCCGCTTCGTCCACACTGGGGGGAATCCGCTCAAGGGCGGCGTCGAGCCCGCCCTTCGAAACGGCCAGGAAGCGATCGCTGTAGCCCCACACCAGTAGCAGTAGGGGTGCCAGCGCCAGAGGTCCACCGATCAGCATCAGAGCCAGGGCCAGCACGGTGCCGGGGATGGCATAGCCGAGGCCAGAGATAAAGGTGAGCCGCTGCAGCACGGCATTGGGAATCCAGCGCTTGGCGATCGCCAGCAGCAGGCCGCCTCCCACCGTGAGGGCCGCAGCAAGGAGGGCCAGCCCGAAGCTGCGGCTCCCGAGAGCCAGCAGCTCCGTGGTGTCTTCTGCACGCAGCTGGTCCCAGCTGAGCCCAGCCCAGATCACCGGTAGCCCCAGGGTGATCATCGGCGGCAGCAGGCACAGGGCCTGGCTCAGCCAGCGCCGTTGCCCCACGAGGCGCCATTGGGGGTCGGCATCGCCATCGTTGCCGAGATTCCAGCAGCGGCTGCGCTGGCGCAGGTTGCGCTCCGCGCCCACCAGCAGCGCCACGATCAGCAGCGCCATCAGGGCCAGGGCTACGGCTCCTTGAGGGTCGCCATCTTGTTGCCAGCGGTTGAGGATGCCGGTGGAGAGCGTTGGCACACCGAGCAGCTGCACGGCACCCAGCTCATTCACCACCTCCATGCCGCCCAAGGCCACCCCAGCGCCAATGGCCGGCAGGGCCATCGGTAGGGCCACTCGCCAGAAGCTGCCCCAGGGGCCAACCCCCAGGCTGCGGCAGGCCTCCAGCTGGCGGCGCCCGCTCACCGAGAAGCTCTCGGTGGAGAGCAGAAACACGTAGCTGTAAGTGCTCAGCACCATCACGATCAGCGTGGGTGTGAAGCCGTGCACCCGCAGGCCGTAGCGGCTGCCGAGATCGATCCAGGTGGCGGCCAGCAGATAACTGGGTGTAGCCAGCGGCAAGAGCTGGGCGATGCGCAGCCAGTGGCGGCCCGGAAAGGCGCATCGCGCCGTGAGCCAGCCGGTGGCCGTGCCCAAGACGGCGGTGAGCAGCCCCACCAGGGCCACCAGGGCAAGGGTGTTCAGCACCTGCTCGGCGCCGCCATAGCCAAGGTCGAACCGGGTGCCTTCACCGGCATCGAAGGCAAACCATCCCAGGCTCAACACCGGAGCAAGGGCCAGGGCGCACAGCAGCAAAACGCCCACCGCCAGCAGGCTGCGCTGGGGGCTCCGTGATGTGGCCTTTGCGGAGAGAGGAACCATGGGCAAAAAGCCTACGGGGCCAGGGCTTTGCACACGTTGGTGTGACATTTGTCACACTCGCGGGTGGGCAATGATCGCTACCCCTCGGAAGGGCACTTTCTGATGGTCATAGTGCTCGCAAGCACGATCTGCTTCCCTTGAAATTCCACTCGTTGCGATCCCTGCGCCAGCCCGAATCCCTGGGTGCTCTTGCTTTGTTGGCAGTGAGTGCCACCGGCGCAGCCATTACGGCACTCGGTGTGGAGACAGCCCAGGCTCAGAGCCAGGAGATTGGCGTGTACTCCGGGCGTCACTACAACACCGATAAAGAG
>NZ_JBIPMN010000146.1:0-6984 GCF_044369115.1 Vulcanococcus sp.
CAGGGTGTCGTCGGCCACCTGCGGCTCGGGGATCACCTGCTCGATGCCGAGTTCTTTGAGCAGGGCTTGTTGAGCCTTGATCAGTTCGCACACGGCTTCGTAACCGAAGTCGATCGCTTCGATCACGTCCTGCTCGGGCAGCTGGTTGGCGCCCGCTTCCACCATGATCACGCCCTCAGGGGTGCCGGCCACCACCAGATCGAGGTCGGAGCGCTCGATCTCGCGGTAGCTGGGGTTGAGCACGAAGTCGTCGCCCAGCAGGCCTACACGCACAGCCGCCATCGGACCGTGGAAGGGGATCTTGGCCAGCAGGGTGGCGAGGGAGGCGCCCGTAACGGCGAGCACATCGGGCGGAACCCGCTCATCGAGCGACATGCAGGTGGCGACGATCTGCAGGTCGTCGCGCAGCCAGCTGGGGAACAGCGGGCGCATCGGCCGATCGATCAGGCGCGCAATCAGGGTGGCGCGCTCGGGCGGACGGCTTTCGCGGCGCATGAAGCTGCCGGGGATGCGACCGGCGGCGTAAAGGCGCTCTTCGTAATCGCAGATCAGGGGCAGAAAATCAATGCCCTCACGCCCGCCGGAGCGGGTGGCGGTGACCAGAACGGCGGTATCTCCGCATTCGACCATCACTGAACCGCCTGCCTGGGGAGCGAAGCGGCCGGTGGTCAGCCGGATCTCCCGACCATCGAAGGAGATCGACTGAGTGTGACCTTGCACGTGGGCTTATGTCTTGTTTGTTGTCAAGTGGGATTCTCGCATCCGGCGTGCGAATGCCGTGACAACGCCCGCAATCTCTTTGGAAAGCGGGGCGGCTGTTATGGGGGTGTTCAGCTGGCAGCGCTTCCGAATGGCGCTTGAGCCATAAAAAAAGCGCCCTGTGGCGCTTTTGATCATGCAAGTGGTGGAGCGGAAGCTCACCAGGACGACTTGACCACGCCGGGCAGCTCACCTTTGTGAGCGCGCTCGCGCAGCTGGTTGCGGCACAGGCCGAAATCGCGGTACACACCGCGGGGCTTGCCGGTGGCCCAGCAACGGTTGCGCAGGCGCACCTTGGCGCTGTTGCGAGGCAGACCCTGGATCTTGCGGTGGATCTCCAGGCGCTCCATCGGATCGGCAGCGGCTTCAAAGGCAGCCATCAGAGCGGCGCGCTTGGCAGCGAAGCGCTCAACCATCTTCTGGCGCTTGACATCGCGCGCAATCATCGACTTCTTCGCCATGCGGCCTGGACTCAACGGGCAATGACAAACCAGATTACCCCTCGGGGTGCCCTCAACGGCCGAGCAGTTGCTGCACCGCCGCTAGCTGGCTGGTGTCTTTCACGATCAGCACCAGGCTGAGGCCCACCAGAAACACAAAACCCGACTGCATGAAGGCCAGTTGGAATTTCTCGGGCAGGGGTTTGCCGCGCAGGCCCTCAATCATCAGGAAGACGAACTGCCCGCCATCCAGTAGGGGCAGGGGCAGAGCGTTGAGCACTGCCAGGTTGATCGAGATCAGTGCGGTGTAGAGAAACAGGCTGCTGCCGCCCTGCTTGGCGAGTGAGGCACCCATTTCAACGATTTTCACCGGGCCCGACACCTGGCTGGCTGTTTCGCCGAAGTGGGTGGCCAGGCTGATGAAGCCCTCCACCGTGCGCTGGGTGAGGCTGACGAAGTCGCGGTTGGCCTGGCGCACGATCTCGCCAGGGCCCTTGGGCCGGCGGAAAGCTTCGGTGCCGCTGGGCTGCAGCTGGGCGCCGATGCGGCCGATGCCGCTGAGATCCGCCGGTGTGAGGGCGATGCTGATCGCTTTGCCGGCCCGTTCAGCCTGGAGCTGCAGGGTTTGATCCGGGGCCCCTTTCACCCGTTCCACCAGCTGAGCCACAGCGCTTTGACCCCCTCCCAGATCCACACCATCGGCCGTGAGGATGCGATCGCCGGGGCGCAGCCCTGCTGCCGCAGCGGCTTGCCCAGGCTGAACTCCAGCCACGAGTACCCCTGGTGTGGTGCTGAATCCAGCCGGGATGCCCACCACCAGGCCCTGAGCCACCAAGACGCTCCAGGCCAGCAACAGGTTGGCCAAGACGCCCGCGGCGATCACTAGAGCCCGTTGGGAGATCGGGCGGTTGCGCAGGAGGTCGGGGTCGTCAGCGGGGATGGTGCTCTCTTCGTCGTCATCGGGAAATGACACGAAGCCCCCCAGGGGAATCGCCCGCAGGGCGAACTGCACGCCACGCCGCTGGCGCTCAAGCAGCACAGGCCCGAAGCCAACGGAGAAGCCGCTGACGCGGATGCCCTGCCAGGTGGCGGCAAAGAAATGGCCGGCCTCGTGCACCACGATCAAGCCGGCCAGGATCGCCAGGGCCGTGAGAACCCCCATCCGCGCAGGTGCAAAGTGACTCCATTGTGGAGGGATGTCCCGGCCTGATGACGCACCGCTGCGATGCCCTGCTGGTGGGGGCCGGAATCATGGGCGCCACCCTGGCCCGGTTGCTGCGTCAGCTCGATCCGGCCCTGGAGGTGGTGGTGCTCGAGCGCCTGCCGGCGGTGGCGGCTGAGAGCAGTGCTGCTCTCAATAACGCGGGCACCGGCCATGCGGCCAATTGCGAGCTCAACTACACCCCTCAGGCGGCTGATGGCTCGGTGCCGATCGCAAAGGCGTTGGCCATCAATGCCGCCTTCGAGCAGAGCTTGCAGTTCTGGGCTGCCTTGGTGGAGCGCGGCGAGCTGCAAGATCCGGCGGCGTTCATCCGGGCGGTTCCCCACCTGAGCTTTGTGTGGGGTGAGGCGAATGTGGCTTTCCTGCGCCGGCGCTGGGAGGCGCTGAGCGCCACGCCCCAGTTCGCCGGCATGCAGTGGAGCGGCGACAGCGCTCAGCTGCGCGAGTGGATGCAGCTGGTGATGCAGGGCCGCAGGCTCGATCAGCCCCTGGCGGCTACCCGTGTGGCCCGCGGTACCGATGTGAATTTCGGCGCCCTCACGGCGGCGTTGCTGCAGGGCGTGGATGTGCGGCTCGACCACGATGTGGTGGGCCTTGATCGCAGCGGCAGCGGCTGGTTGGTGGAGGCACGGCAGCCCAGCGGCGGCAGTGCTTTTTTTCAGGCACCGTTTGTGTTTCTGGGTGCTGGTGGTGGTGCTTTGCCACTGCTGCAACGCTCGGGTATTCCTGAATCGCGCCAATACGGAGCCTTTCCCGTGAGCGGCCAATGGCTGGTGTGCCGCAATCCAGAGGTGATCGCCGGTCACAACGCCAAGGTGTATGGCAAAGCGGCGGTAGGAGCACCGCCGATGTCGGTGCCGCACCTCGATACCCGTTGGATCGACGGCCAGCGGGCGCTGTTGTTTGGCCCCTACGCCGGTTTCAGCACCCGCTTCCTCAAGCGGGGCTCCCTCTGGGATCTGGCGGGATCGCTCAAGCCGTTCAACCTGCTGCCCAGCCTGCAGGTGGGCGTCTCCAATGTGGATCTGGTCCGCTATCTGGTGACACAGGTGGCGCAGAGCCAGGAGCAACGGCTCGAGAGCCTGCGTCAGTTCCTGCCCCAGGCCCGCGGCGAGGATTGGGAGCTGGCCGTGGCTGGCCAGCGGGTGCAGATCATCAAGCAGATCAACGGCCGCGGCAGCCTGCAGATGGGCACCGAGGTGGTGAGCAGTGCCGATGGATCTCTTGCAGCGCTGCTGGGTGCCTCACCCGGTGCTTCCACCGCGGTGCAAACGATGATCGAGGTGCTGCAGCGCTGCTGGCCCGAGCGGTTCGGCAGCAGCGCCTGGCAGGAGCGGTTGCGCTTTCTGGTTCCTGGCTGGGGGATGGATCTTGCGCAGGATGCCGCTCAGCTCACGGCCCTGCGCGCCCGCATTAACGCAGCGCTTGGGCTTGCTACCGGCTGAGTGGCTGTTGGCATCAGCCGCATGAGGTGCTCAGGGGTGTGTGCTGTGATGCGCCTCCAGCTCCGGATATCCATGGATATCCCGAGTCGGACGGTTATGCGCCGCACTGCCGCACTGCCGCTCAGATTGCCGCGTGGATGGACTCAGAGCCGAAGTAGGGCACCAGAGCAGCGGGTAGTTTCACCGAACCATCAACCTGCTGGCCGTTCTCGAGCAGCGCCGCCATCGTGCGTCCCACGGCCAGGCCGCTGCCGTTCAGGGTGTGCAGCAGCTGCGTGCCCTTGCCCTCCTTCATCCGGATGGCGGAGCGGCGGGCCTGGAAGTCGCCGCATACCGAGCAGCTGGAGATCTCGCGGTAGGCCCCGGCGCCCGGCAACCACACTTCGAGGTCGTAAGTGCGGGAGGCGGAGAAGCCCATGTCGCCGGTGCAGAGCTCGATTTTGCGATAGGGCAGCTCGAGTGCTTCCAGCACTGCTTCGGCATCGGCAGTGATCTGCTGGTGCGCTTCGGCCGACGTATCGGGGTGGCAGAACCAGTAGAGCTCCACCTTGTTGAACTGGTGCAGGCGGATGAGGCCCCGGGTGTCGCGCCCGTAGCTGCCGGCTTCACGGCGGAAGCAGGGGGTGTAGGCCACGTATTTCAGCGGCAGCTGCTCGGCCGGGATCACCTCATCGCGGTGCAGCGAGGTGACGGGCACCTCGGCGGTGGGGGTGAGCCAGAGGTCGTCTTCGGCGCAGCGGAAGCTCTCCTCGGCGAACTTGGGCAGCTGGCCTGAGCCGGTGAGGCTGGCGCTGTTCACCAGGATCGGCGGCAGCACCTCGCGGTAGCCCTTACCGCCGTGCAGGTCGAGCATGAAGTTGATCAGCGCTCGCTCCAGCCGCGCGCCCTGGCCCAGCAGGGTGACGAAGCGGCTCTGGGCGATGCGAACAGAGCGCTCGGCTTCGAACAGCTCAAGGCGCTCAGCAATCTGCCAGTGCTCTTCAAGCCAGTCTTCCGTCTTGCGCGGGTTGCCCCAGCGCTTGATCTCCACGTTGTCGTCTTCGCTGCGGCCATCCGGGGCGTCGGGCGACGGCAGGTTGGGGAGCGTGAGTAGCTGCTCGCGCAGCTTGGCCTCCAGCGCCTTCTCTTCCTCCTCCAGCACCGCCACCTGCTGCTTAATGCGGTTGCCTTCGGTGCGTAGCTCCTGCACCTCAGGGCTGTTGGGGGCGGCGCCGCCTTTGATCTTCAGACCTACTTCCTTGCCGATGCGGTTCCCCTCGGCCTGTAGGTTGCTGCGCTGCTCCTCCAGGTCGCGCTCCTGGCGAGCCATCAGCTGCAGGCCCGTGAGGTCGAGCGTCATACCGCGACGGCCGAGCTGCTCCGTGATCAGCTCGGGATTGTCGCGCAACAGGCGCTGATCCAGCACGGGCCCACGGTCAAAGGTGGGCCGAGCCTAGGGGCCGGGGTTCTGGGCTCCTGATCGAGCTGGTGCATCAGAGCACCTGAACCACTTCGCTCACTTCGGGGATGGCTTCGCGCAGCTTCCGCTCGATGCCCATCTTCAAGGTCATGGTGCTGCTGGGGCAGGAGCCGCAGGCGCCCTGAAGGCGCACCTTCACGATCGGGCCGTCGATCTCCACCACTTCCACGTTGCCGCCGTCAGCCATCAGATAAGGACGCAGCTCATCGAGGGTGCGCTCCACGTTTTCCAGGGTGAGCGCGCGGGGATCGCTGGCATCAGGTGCAGCAGTTTCGGCGGTGGCGGTTTCGGGTGCGGCGTTGGTGGTGTCGGTGCTCATGGCGCTCTCGGGTGCTGAAGCGAGCTTAGGTAGGCCCCTCGGCGGCCTGGCCAGGCTTACTCGTGTAGCGGGCCCGTGAGGTTCACCACCGCCACGCCTGTCGTGATCAGGGCGATGCCCACCAACTGGCCGAAGCTGGGGATCTGGCGGTAGGCGAACACGCCCACCAGCACGATCGCCACGATCCCGATGCCGCTCCAGAGGGCGTAGGTGATGCCGAGGGGGATGGTTTGCACCACCCGCGAGAGCAGCAGCATGGCGCTCCCATAAGCCGCCAGCACCACCAGGGTGGGAAGGGGGCGGCTCATGCCGGCGGAGAGCTTCAGGCAGGAGGTGCCCACCACTTCTGATGCAATCGCGAGGAGCAGCAGCAGCCAGGCAGGGGTGGTGGGCATGGGGGGATGGGCACCTCTCCCTAGGATCAGCCCACCGAGATCCACCGCCCCGAGCCGGGACGCCCCCGAGAACACCTCAGCGAATGACCGACGTTCCCGCCTCACGGATCCGCAATTTCTGCATCATTGCCCACATCGACCATGGCAAGTCGACCCTGGCGGATCGCTTGCTTCAGGAAACGGGAACGGTGGCTGCCCGCGATATGCAGGAGCAGTTCCTCGACAACATGGATCTCGAGCGTGAGCGGGGTATCACGATCAAGCTCCAGGCTGCGCGGATGGAATACAAGGCGGCCGATGGCGAGACCTACATCCTCAACCTGATCGACACCCCAGGCCACGTTGACTTCTCCTATGAAGTGAGCCGCTCGCTGCAGGCTTGTGAAGGTGCGCTGCTGGTAGTGGATGCCAGCCAGGGCGTTGAAGCGCAGACCCTGGCGAATGTGTATCTCGCGATCGAAAACAATCTCGAGATCATCCCGGTTCTCAACAAGATTGATCTTCCAGGTGCCGATCCCGAGCGCATCAGTGAAGAAATCGAAGCGATCATCGGCCTCGATTGCTCCGGTGCCATCCCCTGTTCCGCCAAGAGCGGTTTGGGCGTTCCCGACATCCTCCAGGCCGTGGTGGATCGGGTTCCGCCACCGCCCGATCGGGTGAATGAGCCGCTGCGGGCGTTGATCTTCGATTCCTATTACGACCCCTACCGGGGCGTGATTGTGTATTTCCGGGTGATCTCCGGCTCACTCAGCACCAAAGACAAGGTGCTGTTGATGGCCAGCAAGAAAACCTACGAGCTCGACGAAGTGGGCGTGATGGCCCCCGATCAGCGCAAGGTCGACAGCCTCCAAGCCGGTGAAGTGGGTTATCTGGCCGCTTCGATCAAGGCCGTGGCTGATGCCCGCGTGGGCGACACGATCACGCTGGTGAACAACCAGGCGCCCG
>NZ_JBIPMN010000147.1:0-6945 GCF_044369115.1 Vulcanococcus sp.
TTGTGCCCGAACGGGGCGGCCTGATCAGCAGCTGGTGCTGCGGCGGCCGCGAGCAGCTTTACTTCGATGCCGAGCGCTTTGCCGATCCCAGCAAGAGTGTGCGCGGTGGTATCCCGGTGCTCTTCCCAGTGTGCGGCAATCTGCCGGGTAACCAACTCAGCCTGCCCCAGGGGGTGTTCCCGATGGCGCAGCACGGTTTCGCCCGCGATCTGCCCTGGCAGATCGAAGAACTGGAGGATGGCCAGGGGATTCGCCTGCAGCTCAGCGATTCAGCCAGCACCCGCGCCTCCTATCCCTTCGGGTTTCAGCTGAGCCTTGAGCTGCGTCTGGAGCCGCGGGCCCTGGCGATTGCCGCCTGCGTGGAGCAGCGCGGCGGCGATGGCCCCATGCCCTATGCCCTCGGGTTGCATCCCTATTTCCAGGTGTCGGATCTGGAGCAGGTGCGGCTGGAGGGCTTTCCCGCCCAGTGCTTCAACCACCTGAGCGGCAGCGAGGTGCCCACCGCCGACCAGCTGCGGCGTCTGCCGGAGGGGGTGGATCTGCGGGTTGATCTGCCCGAGCCTGAGCCTCAGGCGTTGCGGCTGAACCAGCTGCAGCTGCAACTCGAGCCCCCCTTCCGCCATGCCGTGGTCTGGAGCGACCCCCCCAGGCCGATGGTCTGCCTGGAGCCCTGGAGCGCGGTGCGCGGTGCCCTCAGCCAGCAGCTGCTCCCCGGTGAGCGCCAGTGGCTTCGCTGCCGCTACCGGCTCCTGGAGTGAGCGCAACTCAGGGCGGCGCCACCCCCGGCAGTCGGCCGCGGGCCAGCTGCTGCAGCGGGTCGAATTCCCGTTTGATCGCTTCGATCACAGCGCGCGCCGGTGCATCGCCCCAGGCGGGCAGGGCGTGGGGCTGGGGTTGTTCCAGCACGGTGAGATCCCCACCGAGCTCCCGGCAGCGGCGCCGCAGCCGCTCCACCCTGTGGGCCGGCAGCGCCTCGGCGGCTGCCCAGGCCAACCCCAGGCCGGCACCGGCGGCCAGGGTTCCCTGCAGCCCCTGGCAGTCGCCATCGCGCAGCAGCTGTTGCATCTGGGCCGGCAGCACCCCCAGTTGCAACAGCCAGCGCTGCTCGCTGGCCAGGCGGTTGTGGCTGGAAGCTCCGCGGGCCTCCGCCTCCAGCGCTTGCAGGGCGTCGCCGCTCACAACGTCAACGTCCAGCCCCAGCTCCGCCGCCCGCTGCTGGTGCTCCTGAAGCTGTGCATCGATCGCCGCACGACTCACACTCACCAGCGCAAGCAGCAGGGCGGCCTGGCCGCTCTCTTCCTCAGGCTGCAGCCGCCAGTCGAGCCGTTGCGGCAGTAGCGCTGCCGCCAGACACACCTGGCGCATGCGTTCGAGCGCTACCACTGAACCCCGGATCCACAGGCCGGCCCGCTGAGGCGGCAGCGGATAGGTGCGCAGGGTGAGGCTGGTGATCAGGCCGAGGCTGCCCCAGCTGCCGGCCAGCAGCCGCATCAGGTCGTAGCCGGCCACGTTCTTCACCACCTGGCCGCCGGCCTTGGCTGGAGTGCCATCGGCCCGGATCAGGCTCACACCGATCAGCTGATCACGGATGCCCAGATAGCGCTGCCGCAGCCCCCCGGACAGGCCGCGGGCCACCAATCCCCCCACCGTGCCGCCGGCCTCACCGCGCGGGCCGCTGCCCCAGGGCCAGTCGATCGCCAGCCACTGCTGCGCATCCGCCAGTTCGGCCTGCAACTGCTGCAGCGGCAGGCCCGCTTCCACCGTCACGGTGAAATCACCCGCGCAGTGCTCAACAACGCGGTTCAGACGGCTGGTGCTGATCACCAGCGCCTCGTTCTCCCCAGCCCCGGCTTGCACCGGCGGCCCCCAGCCGAGACGGCTGGCGCTGCCGGCGGGCAGCCACGGGCGGGCCTGCTGATGCAACTCCCGCACCAGCTCCTGCAGCGCGCTGGGCTCAGGACAGATCACGGCACGATGGTGCCATGGCAGAGCGGCGCAAGGTCATCGTTCTCGATGACGATCCCACCGGGTCGCAGACGGTGCACAGCGCGCCGCTGCTGCTGCGCTGGGATGCAGAAAGCCTGCGGCGGGGCTTGCGCCACCCTTCGCCGCTGCTGTTCGTGCTGGCCAACACCCGAGCTCTGGAGCCCGAGTTGGCCCGTGAGCGGGTGCGGCAGATCTGCCGGGGGTTGCGGGTGGTGCTGGAGGAGCTGGAGGCGGCGGGCGATCTGGATCGCTGGCTGATCGTGAGTCGCGGCGATTCCACCTTGCGGGGCCATTTCCCGCTGGAGGTGGAGGTGATCGCCGAAGAGCTCGGCCCGTTCGATGCCACCTTGTTGGCCCCGGCCTTTTTGCCCGGCGGCCGCACCACCCGCGGCGGTGTGCACTACCTGCACGGCGAGCCTGTGCACACCAGCCCGTTTGCGCGCGACCGCTTGTTTGGCTTCAGCAGCAGCGCGCTGCCTGAGTGGGTGGAGGAGAAAACCCGAGGTGTGATCCCTGCCAGCACGGTGGAGCGGCTGGATGGGGCCGAGCTCATGGGGCCTGTCGAAGCGTTGCAGGCGCGCCTGGCTCGATTCAGCGCCCAATGCATCGTGGCGGTGGATGCGGAGCGGCCTGAACAGTTGGCGGCCTTGGGGGCAGCGGTGTGGCGCAGCGAGCGGCGCCTGCTGTTCCAATCCGCCGCCAGCCTGATCAATGGTTTGGTGCCCTTGCCGCCCCAACCCCTTGACCCCGCCGGCCTGGCCGCCCTGCGCCGCTGCGGTGCCTGTGGGGAACGGTTGCCTGTGCTGGTGATGGTGGGATCCCATGTGCCCCTGGCGGATCAGCAACTGGAGCTTTTGCTGCAGGAGCCCGCCTGCGAAGGGGTGGAGATCCCGGTGGCCAAGCTGGCCCGGGTGCTGGATGGCCCGGCGGCGACTGAGCTGATCCGGTCGCTGGAGCAGAGCTGGCTCGAGCAGCTGCAGGCTGTGCTGGATCAGGGCCGCACCCCGGTGCTGTTCAGCAGCCGCGGTGAACTGGTGTGCGCTTCAGCTCAGGAGCGGCGACGCTTCGGCCTGGAACTGGCGGCGCTGATGGCTCGCCTGGCCGCGGCTCTGGCCCCGCAGTTGGGACTGATCATCAGCAAGGGCGGCATCACCACCCACACCCTGCTGGCCGAGGGCTTGGGGCTGGATTGGGTGGAGTTGCAGGGGCAGCTCCTGCCGGGATTGTCGCTGGTGCTCACCCCGCCCGAGGCCAGGGTTCCGGGCCTGCCCGTGGTCACCTTTCCAGGGAACCTCGGCGATGTGGGCACCTTGCGCGAGGCCTGGCGGTTGCTGGTTCAGGCGGATGCGGGCTGCCCGTAGCGCTGCCACAGCTCGCCAGCGAGGGCGCCCAGGCCCACGAGGGCCAGAGCCAACAGGCTGTCGGCTGTGTCGCTGATCAGGGCTCCCACCAGAAAGGCCAGCGAGCCGGCGCCCACCAGCCAGGGCGTTACGGGGTAGCCCCAGCTCAGAAAGGGCCGCGGCAGATCCGGTTGTTGCCGACGCAGCTGAACCTGGGCGGCGATGCCGCTCAGGGGCAGGCCCACATACAAGAAGGCCCCCATCCCCAGCAGGTGATCAAAGGAACCCACCAGCACCAGCAAGGCCGCGCTGCCACTGGTGAGCAGCAAGGCGGCCGCCGGCGTGCCGCCTTGGTTCACCTGGTTGAGCCAGGCGGGCATCAGGCGATCCCGGCTCAGGCCAAACAGGATCCGGGGCGCTGCCATCACCACCGTGTTGATCAGGCCCAGCAGCGACACCAGAGCCACGGCTGTGATCAGCTGCGCCCCTTGGCTGCCCAGCAGCCGCCGGGCTGCATCGGCCGCCGGCAGCGTGGCCTGGCTGAGCGTTTGCATCGGCAACACGTGCAACAGCGCCCCGTTGATCAGCAGATAGAGCGCCAGCACAGCCAGCACGCCGCCGATCAGCGAGCGGGGCAGATCACGGGCCGGTTCACTGAATTCTTCGGCGAAATACACCGGTGAGGCCCAGCCATCGAAGGTGGTGACCACGGCCTGCAGGGCCAGCACAGCCCCGATCCACAGCTCCGATCCCTGAGGCTGCAACACGGTGGGATGGCCCGCGACTACATCTGGTGCAGCAGCGGGCAGCAGAAAGCTGGCGGCCGCCAGCCCCAGGAAGGCCACGGCCTTCACCAGGCTGAGCAGCTCCTGGCTGGCACCTCCAGCGCGCACCCCCAGCCATTGGATGCCGCTGAACAGAATCAGCACTGCCAGGGCGATCGTCTGCCCATGCCATGGGGCCGCGGCCTGCTTCGGGATCCACTCCACCAGTAGCTCGCCCACGGTGGTCGCCACCCAGGCCAGGCCGATGCAGTGGGCCAGCCAGTCGGTCCAGCCCACCAGCCACCCGGCCCGCCGCCCAAAGGCCTGCTCGGCGTACACATACCAACCCCCGGCCCGCGGCAGGCTGGCCGCCAGTTCGGCGATGCAGATTGCGCCGAGCAGGGCGTAGAGCCCCCCGATCAACCAGGCGCCCAGCACCAGTGGTGCCGTGGCCAGCTGCGCTGCCACCAACCCGGGCGTGCGCAGGATGCCAGCGCCGATCGTTCCGCCCACGGAGCCGGCCAGGCCGAAGGCCACACCGAGCACCGAGAGCAATCCGCCGCTGCTCCGCTGCTCTGGCGGCGGCGGATTGCTCAAGACCGCTGGGCCGCTGCCAGCAACTGCAACGGGTGAGCCACGCGCGGGCCATCGCCGAGGTGTCGGCGCAGCTGCATCGTGCAGCCGATGTTGGCGCTGGCAACCACCTCAGCGCCGGTGCCACGCAGATCGGCGGCCTTGATCTCACCCAGCGCCGCCGCTTCCTGCGGTTGCACCAGGTTGTAGATGCCGGCGCTGCCGCAGCACACCCCGGCTTCGGTGGCTTCCCGTAGCTGTAGGTGCGGAATGGCGCGCAGCAGTTGGCGCGGTTCGGCGCTGATCCCCTGGCCGTGCAGCATGTGGCAGGCATCGTGATATGCCACCACCACTGGGTTGTCGGCGCTGGCGGGTTGGCCATCGCTGTGGGTGAGTGGCCCGAGCCCAGCCTGGAAGGCATCGCTCAGCCCCAGCTCCGCCAGGAATTCATGAACGTCCCGCACTTGGGACGCAAAGGCCGCGCCCTGATCGCTCTCCAGCAGCCGGTCGTAGTGCTTCAGGGTGTGGCCGCAGCCGGAGGCGGCCACCACCACGGCATCCAATGGTTCTGGCCCCGCGGCTTTGCCGGGACCCACCACGGCACGGAAGCTTTCGATCAGGGCGTTGGCCAGCTCCCGGGTCTGCTCCAGTTCGCCCTGGTGATGGGTCACGGCGCCGCAGCACCCCTGGGCGGGGGGAATCACCACCTCCACGCCGTTGGCCGTGAGCACCTCCAGCGTGGCGGCGTTCACATCGGGATCAAACAGCCGTTGCACGCAGCCCAGCACCAACCCCACGCGGGCGCGGCGCTCCCCCTGGGCCGGTACCACCAGTGGCAGGCCATCGCGGAACGCCTCCGGTTGCAGCGGCGGCAGCAGCTGGTCCATCGCCTCGAGTTGCGGGCCCAGCAGCCGGGTGAGCCCACTCCAGCGGGCCAGGCGTTGCAGCGGTGTTCCCGCGTAAGCGCGGAGGGGGGTGAGCGCCGCCCGCAGTCGTTGCGGGTAGGGCAGCAGCGCGAACAACAGCGCGCGGAAGGCCCGTTGGGCTGGGCTCCGTAGCTCAAGGGCATTGAGCTTTGGCCGGGTGGCCTCGATCAGTTCGTCGTAACGGACGCCGGAGGGGCAGGCGCTCACACAGGCGAAGCAGCCCAGGCAGCTGTCGAAATGGCTGGCGGTGGTGGCATCGAGCTCCAGCTCGCCGGCTTCGATCGCCTTGAGGGCGTGGATCCGCCCCCGGGGCGAATCCATTTCCGTTCCCAGTACCCGATAGCTGGCACACGTGGGCAGGCAAAAGCCGCAGTGCACGCAGGGGTCGGTGGTGAGGCTGACCATTGGGGTTGGATCGGCCAGCGGCTGTCGATTCATCGGCGATTCAATAGTGGTAACCGGCCAGAGTGATCTCGCGCTCGAAAATCTTGGCAATTCTCGAGGCTTGAGTGTTGGTTAAAACGTCTTGGTAGGGACGTTGTTCACGGCGGAACTGGCGTTTGGCATTGGGGAGCTGGGGATTGCCTTGTAAATTCAGCTCTTCAAACACACGGTTGAGTTCTGCTTGGGCATCTTCGTAGCGGCACAGGCGATGCACGGCCAAGTTGCCGTTTAAGCAATAGATGGCTTCGCTTTGGGCGGCCGCCCGTTGCAGATGCGGACCGTCGATAAAAGCATCGAGGCTTTCGGGTTCGGCTTTGCCCCTGATGTGCCAGAAATAGTGGGAAATCGCGCGATCCCACGGGTTGCGAACGAAGCAGAAGCGGAAGTAGCTGTCCCACTGATGCTGGGGGAGATACTTCAGGGTTTGTTCAGCTGTGATGTGGGTGTGGAAGCCGATCATCTTTAAATCGCTGTTCATCGGCTTCCCCGTAAGTTTGCGGCGCAGCCGAAGCCTCAGATAGGAGGGAATGTTGTACCAGGGGATGAAATGCCTTGGTGATGGATAACCCAGTTCTCGGCGAATGCGCTCATCTCGCCCCAGCGGCGTGATCACATCCTTTTTGTCGCAGGCGCTCGAGAGGGCGATGCCGATGGAGGTGGATGCGGTTTTCCGGTTCGCTAGGAAGATGAAACGCTTGCTATGGCTGATGATCATGGATGTGTAAGGGATGGCTTCATCAGCCCCCGAAGTGCTGGATCACCGCATTGGCGAAACCGCTGCAGCTCACCGGCTCCACCCGCGGCTCCATCAGGCGCGCCAGGTCGTAGGTGACTTCCTTGTTCGCGATGGCGGCGCTGAGACCGGTGGTGATCAGATCGGCGGCTTCCTGCCAGCCCATGAATTCGAGCATC
>NZ_JBIPMN010000148.1:0-6941 GCF_044369115.1 Vulcanococcus sp.
CATAGCTTTAGCAATGAAGGGAACCTTTCGTCCAACATGCCCATCGAGTCAACAGAGTTCCATCCATTTTCTGTTGCACCAACACAAGATACCTCCCCGCAACTCAGTGGCAGCGCTATCTCCGGTGATACCTCAACTGCTGCCCCTCACGCTCACTCTGAAATCGCTGCAGGCGGTGTGTCAACGCCCGTAGCCGCTTCATATCACGCGAGTTAACCGGATCAAAGAGATCTCCCCGCGCGGTTTCGATAAAAACCAGCATATCCCTGGGTGCACAGGGTCCACTTTTCCAGCCATGGAACTCCCGATGCAGGTCCGGCGTTAGCACCAGAATGTTCTCGGGGAGGTCGGCAAGATCCGGGCGGCTTCTGCGGTCGAACAGATGGTGACCATCCAGGTCGATTTTATTGTGAACCGCCGCCTTCTTGCCGGTGACCTCACAGCGATGGCCAGCCGCCGCCTTGGCGCGCTTGATCGCCCTGTCGACTCCTTCAGTGAGGTAGCGAATCTCAGAGTTGAAACAGGCCTCTACCACTTCGCCCACCGCTTCGATCCAGGCCTGTCGTGTTTTGGTGATACGGCTGTTGGCCCGCATGTCACGCGCCACCCGGGCAATACCTCGCTGACTGATCAGTACTTGCCGCTCCTCACTCTCCAGGCAGTCTTTGTTGATCTCGAGGGCTACTTCTCCTTCTTCGGTGCCAGCAGTGCGCAGCCTCTCCCAGGAGTTGTTCAGACCCTTGTAGTTAGTTTGCAGTATCCCGACTGTGGTTTTGCGGCTGACGAAGGCCAGGTCGCCCAGGATCTCCAAGGTACCGCCGGCATCGATGAACTCCTGGGTGATCCGCCGCGACACCAGCAGCTGCTTGCGCTTCTGTTTGACTTTGAACAGCCTCTCGCGGAACCAACCCAGTACGCCCGTTTTCTCGGTGGCCTCGATATAGCGAGCTAGGGCCTCTACGCCTTCCTCGCTGAAGCGCCTTGGTCGCCGGCCATTGGTGCCTGCCGGCGCTGGTCCGGCGTACTTGAAATGTTCGCCCTCCACGAGCTCCCATTCGTCGTCGGCCTTGGCATCGAAAGCGTCGACAATATTGTAGAGGCTATCAATGCGTTTGCCAAGAATCCTTGCCGTTTCCTGGGCTGTCAAAAAGTCACGCATCGGCTCAGTGCATCAGGGCAAGGATCGAGTCCTTCATCGTCTGCAGCCGTTCCGCCACGCGGGCATCGCCACCATGATCGGGGTGGTGCTGCAGGATCAGCCGCCGGAACGCTTCTCGAACCTCATCGGAGGTGGCAGTTTTTGGGTCAAGACCGAATACAACCCAGGGGCGGAAATGCTTCAGCACGTCAATACCGTTGATCACGGTGGGGCCATCCTCAAGATTCCGCTCATTAACCGGAATGCCGATGAAGCGCCGATAGAGTACCAGCCAGTCCTCTTTGGTTTTCAGCGCCACATCTTCCCCGGTCATCGAGAGCTGGAAGTTTTTGTCCTTACGCAGCTGCGTAACGGTCTTGCAATGGAAATGGGTCAGCACCTTGTTCTTGATCTCGGCGGCGGTGGGTGGCTTGGGCTTCGATCGGCTTCTCCCAGCTCCCCATTGGCTAGGAGCGTCTGGATCAATGCCCTGACCTCGGCCAGCGTCAGCTTCTTACTTCGAGCGGCCACAGGCCAATGCTGGTGATTACTTTCATGCTGCCCAGCGATGGCTGGCGATGCATGGGAGCTTGGGAAATTTTCTTGTTTCGTTGGCCCTGCCCACGGTGACCCACCACCACTGCGGCATCCGCTCCACGGTGGGCACGCACCAGCTTCAGAAGACGGGGGCCTACACAGATAGGCCGCTCCTACCGAGCGTCACGGCTTCATTGCTCGAGCAGGTAAAGGGCGAACTGTGATATTGCGACTGAATCCACTGATCGGCCTACTGGCCGTGCTGTTCCCTAGTCAGCCGTCAGAATTTGCCCCCCCCAATTGGGGCTGTGGTTAAGCACAGCGGTACAGAACTGCAACAGCTCCTGCGGTGTCATGTCGTGCTTGGCGTCATTCGTGCGCCAGGCGCAGATCACAAAGTCGGGCTCTGGTTGGTTGGTACGGTAATCGATGGTAGGGAGCATCGAGTAGCGCTTCTTGTGCTCGCCTTTGCCCTCGGCAGCTTCACGGTTGTCGTAGGTGCCGATCAGCTCCCACTCGAGCCACTCCCCGGTCCAGTGGTCGTGCCCCTGCGAAGCCAACACCGCTTCATGGATCTCCAGCCGGTACTGCTGCACGTTGCCCTCGCCGCCGCGTTTCTGATCCCGCTTGGCCAGGGTTACCGCCTTGCGCTGCACCCAGCCCGGGTAGGTGCCTTTGGCGGCATCGGGCATCCAGTCGGGGGCGGGGGTGCTCATCGCGGGCCCGTGCGCAGCAGGGGTGATCTTGAACATCCTGAAGCACACCAGCCTGTGCCATTCGTTGCCTGGATTTGACACCGATGCACGGCGCCACAGCGCAGCTAGGGCAAAGGTTGTGGGCAGAGATCCCATCCGCCCATGCTCCGCATCCACGGCAACCGTGACAGCCTGCTGGCCGCGCTCACCAATCACTGGCTCCATCAACAGCTCCTTCGCTATGCAGGGGAAACAACGCGCGCATCGCGTGTTCAGGCCTTTTGTTTCTTTTCTGATCGCCCTGGCTCTGGTTCCAGAACAGGCAGCACCCCTGCAGTGCACGGGGATTGAGCTGGTGTCGCTGCTGCAGCTCGAGCCGAGGCCGCTGTTTGAGCTCCGCTACGCCAGCCCTTACAACTTCCTTGGCACCACGCTCTACCCGCAGCTGGATCCGCAGCTGCGCTGCCCGGTGGCCCTGGCACTGCAGCAGGTGCAGCAAGACCTAGCTGCCCAGGGCCTCGGACTGAAAGTGTGGGATGCCTACCGGCCCCTCGCCGTGCAGCAGGCGATGTGGGATGCGATCCGCAATCCGCGTTACGTGTCAGACCCGGCGGTGAACGCTGGCCGCCACACCCGTGGCACCGCTGTGGACGTAACGCTGGTGGATCGGCGCGGCAATCTCCTACCCATGCCCACCGATTTCGACGACTTCAGCGAAGCCGCCCACGTGGATGCCGCCGGCATCGCCCCCGAGCGCGCCGCCAACGCCCGCCGCCTGCGCGAGGCGATGACGCGCCGCGGCTTTCAAGCCTTCCCAACCGAGTGGTGGCATTTCGATTGGAAAAACTGGACTGAGTTACCGGTTATGCGGCGGTAGAACACCCAACGCCCGCAGGCTGTCTCGTCCAAGCTGTTCGCGCTTGCGGGCATCCACTGATCCGCGCATGGCGATGTTCAGCGCGAAGGGATAGGCCTGATCACCACGCTGCACCCAGCCCACCCACCAACCCACGCCGGCATCCGGAGCGTTCTGCCATCCAGTTTTGGCATGCAGGCTCCAGCCCGGGCCTCCATCAATGCGGGTGATCTCGGCCACCTGTCGTTGCGCAGCCACCGGAAACGGCAGGGTGCGCTTCGCTAATCCAGCGAGACAGTGCGTCTGCTCGATGGCGCTGATCGCGAGGGGCCCACGCAACCAAAAGGTAGTCACGTTGCTTCCGATTTGCTCATTGCCGTAGTGCAACCGGTGAATGGCGGCCTGCATGCGCACCAGCCCGATGCGCCGCGCCAGCTCCTGATACAGCGGCACATTCGACACACGAATCGCACCGCGCATACCCATCGGCTCATGCCACTCGCGCATGAACGGATTGGGATCACCTCGATACGGGATCAGCTCATCCACATTGGCCACCACCCCCAGCGAGAGGGCGATCAGAAAGTTGAGGATCTTGAAGGTGGAGGCGGGAGTGAAGCGCTGCTCAGCCCGCGTGCGGTTGGTGCCGCGCCACACGCCGCTTGGCTCATCCAGCACCACAAAGGTGCCATCCACGCCCGACTGCTCAAACAAGGGCCGCAAGGAAGGTTCCTCACGCCAGGTGAGTGCAGCCACCGGGGTGGCGTTGATCAAGGCGACGGCAACACCGGCCATCCATGCCCGCAAATCCACGCGTGGTGCCATCGCGCAACGTCCGCCATCCTGGATGGCATGAATCATCCCCTGGTGTTTGTGATCGCCCCAGCCGCCTCCCTTCCAGAGGGGGAAGCGAGCTGGGACGATCTGCTCACAGCCCAGCGCCAGGGACCCGGCGGCGCCTTTGCCCTGCGTCTGTTCTCCGCAGCTGGCACCGCCGCGGATCAGCTCAAGCAGCTTCCCTGGGAGGGTGCGCTGGAACCGCCGAGCAGCGGCCAACAGCGCCGGCTGATCTGTGATGCGGTGGTGCCCCAGTTCGACCCCCGCAGCAATGCCATCGGGGTGTTTAGCCGCAACGGCGAAGCCGGCAGCTATCGCTGCCTCGATCGCTTTCCCTTGCTGGACGCCAACAACGAAACCTGCTGGTTTTATCCCACCCACGACGGCTCCTTTCTCAGCTGGGAGCGCGCCCTTGCCATCACCCTGGAACCTGGGATGGTGGCGGCAGACACGCAGCCCCAGGCGCCCACCAGCTACAAGCGCAGCGAACTCAAACTGCTCTGGAGCCTCCTGGCCGACGACGTGAGCCTCACCTGCGTGGGCCTCACCTATGGCGGGCAGCGCATCGAATGGTCCCAGACCCACAGCCGCCCGGAGCCAATGGCCACCTGGAGTCTGTTCACCGTCGACACCCAGGCCGATGTGGCCCTCACAGTGGAGGCGTCGCAGACGGTGTTTCTCAACCAATGAGCCAGGCCTCTGAGCAGCAACGGCTGGAACTGCTCGAGCTGCTCCAGCAGGAGCCCCGCGGCAGCGCCAACCGCCAGGGGGATCGCATCAAGGCGCTGATCTCCGCTCTCGAGCAGACGCAACCGGCCGATCTCTCCAGGCCAGAGGCACTGCAGCAGCAGGAAGGCGTTTGGGAACTGCGCTGGAGCAGCAGCAGCGAGCCCTATCTGGCGGTGGCTCCCTGGCTCGAAAACTTGCAGTGCCTGGCGCCATCGCAAGGGCGGGGCATGAACCTGCTACGGCTCAGCGGCTCGCTCTCCTCCCTGGCCGGGATCGCCGTGGAAGCTTCCATCGCGGTAGTGGAAGCAGAGCGAACGCCCTGCCAGCGGGTGGAGGTGCGCTTTCGCCGCGGCGGCTGGCTGGGGCCAACCGTTGGAGCCAACCGATTGCAATGGCTCCGCAGCGTGAACCAAAGCTTCCCTGCCTGGCTCGACATCACCGTGCTCGATGCCAACCTGCGCGTGTGCCGCGGCAATG
The DNA here is from genome assembly GCF_044369115.1 of Vulcanococcus sp. Lineage (GTDB taxonomy): Bacteria > Cyanobacteriota > Cyanobacteriia > PCC-6307 > Cyanobiaceae > Vulcanococcus. Next base: position 5,270 of record NZ_JBIPMN010000148.1, read on the forward strand.
CGGGCACGCTGTTTGCGCTCACGCGACGCCAGGATCTCAACCTGGCGGATCTGCTGCTGACGCCCCAGAACTGAGCGAGGCGAACACCTGCTCGATCGAGCTCAGGTCGAAATCGGTGTTGGTGAGCACGGCCGTTTCGAAGTCTTCCTGGAAATCAGAGAGGCTCTGCTGAATCTGCTCCGCCGTGCCCTCTCCCGGCATCGGAGCTGTGGATCGGCCCTGATCGTCGCGGGAGAAGATCCGCCAGAACGCCAACACCGCTTGCTGCCCAGGCGTGAGCGAACGCGAGCCAAGCGTCCAGGGGTGAAGCGCGGCGAGCTGCTTCACCTGCTGCCAGCCGGGATGATCGGCAAAGCCGGCATCCACCGCCGAGAGGGCCACCAGAAAGTCGTCCTCGCTCATCACGGCTCGCGCTTGTTGGCCAAACCGCCGTTGCAGTAATTCACAGCAAGGGCCGGCCGTTCGGCCTCCGGCAGGTTGGGGATGTTGCGCTGCAACCAACCCAGGCTCGCGTTGTAGCACTTGTTCCAACGCGAGGATTCACCGGCGATCGGCCCGAGCGACAACGCGATCGACACCGAGCTCGCCGTGGCAATCAGCGCGAGCACAGGAAACAGGTGGGCATTGATCATCTCGCGCACCGTGAGCTTGCGTCCGTCGTGATCAGCCATGGCAGGGGGTGCTGCAGCTGCAGGCACTCTGCCGTTCTCACCGCGATCCCGCATGAATCCGGCTCAGGGCGTGCAAGGCCCATTGGCCGTGACCACCACCTCATCGCCCAGCTGCACTGAGTTGAGCAAGGTCTTGAGCACAGGCTCGGCCACATTCACGCAGCCGCCGGTCACCTTCTGGCCGATGCGCTGATCGTTGTTGCTGCCGTGAATGGCGAAGCTGTACCAGCGAAACTTTCCGTCGTAGGTGTTGAACTTGAACGGCTGTTTCACGCTGTTCACCGGCGCCAGGCTCACATAGCCGATGCCGTATTCGCCCACTTCGCCATCGCCGCTGAAGTCGATCGCGTTCATGCTCTTGAACAGGGATGCCTTCAGCTCCGCTTCGCTCTTGCCGGATTGCTTGATCAGCGCCGGATCCATTTCAAAGCGATCGTTGCTGAGAATCGCATTGACCTTGAACCGGCCCAGGGGCGTGTAGCCCTCTTCAAAACGGCTACCGGCGCAGGTCACGCCAAGCCGTCCGTACCCCACTTTGAAGATGGTGCGCTCGCTCCCCAGCGGCAACACGCCAAAGCTTTTGGAGGGATCCTTCAGATCCAGCTCGATCCGGACAGGTCCCGAGAGGGGCTGAGTGCCCGGCTTCTCAGGCTCCCTCGCGGCGCAGCTGCTGAGCACCAAGGCCAGACCCACCAGGCCAAGGGAGGGGAGTCGGCGCATGAGGGCTGGGCAGCGTCGCGCCCATGATGCCCGCACGTGGCCAAAAGCGCCTCCCGCCATGACGCACCAGCTGATCAGCCTCGCCAGCCACAAGGCCTTCCAATGCCAGACCATCACCACGCAGGTGCGTGCCTTCGTGCGCCAGCAGGGAGGGCGCGAGGGTGCCGTGGTGGTGTCGGGCCAGCACACCACAACCGCCGTGATCATCAACGAGCTGGAGGAGCGGCTCCTGCTCGATATCGAGCACTGGCTCAGCCAGATCGCCCCATCAGCCGGACCCT
>NZ_JBIPMN010000018.1:0-19852 GCF_044369115.1 Vulcanococcus sp.
CCGCTCTAGAACAGCTCAATCTAGGAATCGGGCGGCGCTGAAGTCGTAGCGGCGGGTGAGCTGAAACACGGTGCCGCTGAGCAGCAGCAGGCTGATCAGGTTGGGGATCGCCATCAGGCCATTAAGGATGTCGGCGACGGTCCACACCAAATCGAAGCTGGCCACCGCACCGATCACCACCACGGCCACCCACACGAGGCGGAACGGCTTGATCCCCTTCACTCCCACCAGGAATTCGAGGCAGCGCTCGCTGTAGTAGCCCCAGCCCAGGATCGTGGTAGCGGTGAAGAACACCGTGCCGAAGGTCACCAGCCAGGCGCCACCGGGCAGACCCCAATCGAATGCAGCCATGGTGAGTGCCACGCCGGTTGGCGTATCAGCTCCCTCGATCGGCATCCAGGCACCACTCGTCACGATCACCAGCGCCGTCATCGTGCACACGATGATCGTGTCAATGAAGGTGCCGAGCATGGCGACTGAGCCCTGCAGCACCGGATCACCGGGCTTGGCCGCGGCCTGAGCAATCGGTGCCGTACCGAGACCCGCTTCGTTGGAAAACACGCCTCGAGCGATTCCCTTTTGGATCATCACTCCGATGGCCCCGCCAGCCAAGGCCTGGGCACTGAATGCATCGCGGCAAATCAGTGCCAGGGCTGCAGGGAGTTCACTGATGTGGGCAAGCAGGATCGTGGCCGCACCACCCACGTAGATCACCGCCATGAACGGCACCACAGCGGAGGCGACGCGGCCGATGCGCTCGATGCCGCCAATGATCACCGCAAAGGTGATCGCCGCGAACACGATGCCGGTCGCCAAGGGCGGAATGCCCATGGAGATGTTGAGCGCCTTGGCCAACTCATGGGCCTGCACACCATTGCCGATGCCAAAACCGGCCAGGGTTCCGAACACGGCGAAGAGCACCGCCAACCAGTTCCAGCCCTTACCGAGGCCATTGCGGATCACATACATCGGCCCGCCGACGTGTTCACCCAGTTCGTCAACCTCGCGGTGATGCACAGCGAGCAGTGACTCGGCGTACTTGGTGGCCATGCCAACCAGAGCGATCAGCCACATCCAGAACACCGCGCCGGGCCCGCCGACACCGATGGCACCCGCCACGCCCGCCACATTGCCGGTGCCGATCGTGGCGGCCAAGGCCGTCATCAACGACTCAAAGGCACTCACATCGCCTTCACCGCCGGAATGACGAATGGAGCGCAGGGTTTGGCGAACAGCAAAGCCGATCTGACGCAGAGGCATGAAACGCAGCCCGAGCATCAGGTAGAGACCGGTTAGGCCGATCAGCCAGAGGGTGATCGGTCCCCACACCACGCCATTGATTTGATCCAGCAGGTCTTTCAACGGGCCTCCCGCAGCAAAAACTTGCGGGATCGTGTCACATCTGCGGCAAATCAGCTGTTGGAGCTGAGAGCTTCGAAACGGAACACCTGGCGCCCGGCCGGGGTATCACCGAAGGCCTCGGTGTCCACCACACGCTCACTCAGCACCCAGGGGCCTTCTCCAGCCAAAGGCTCAAACGTGTCAGTGAAGGTGCTCTTGCCGCCGCGAGCAGCGCCGCTGGCGGGATCGGCGTATTGGCTGCTGTAGGTGTGGCTGAGGTAGCCGCTGCCGGTGTCGGTGGTGCTTTCGGTGAAGATCGTCACCACGGTGCCGTGGATGTGGCGATGCACCATCGTCACCACATCGTTCTTGATGCGGTAGCGATCACCGGCGTTCTTGCCCCCCACAATCACCTCGGTACCCACGGCATCGGTATCGCCGGCGGTGAAGGTGTTCTCGCCGTGGGTCTGCTCGAAGCTGCGGCGCACGCGGTGAATGCACACCTCCCAGAGCTGGGAGGCCACAGCCTTGTGGATCTCCTCGTTGTCGATGCCCTCCACCTGGGCCTTGAGGTCAGCGCCCACCGTGAAGGTGCCCTCCACACGCTGGTCGCCCTGCTCCCACACGCAACGGCCGCTGTAGCCCGCAAAACCGGGTGCCCAGGTGTAGCGGTTCTCGTAGGCGGCGCGGAAGGCAGCGGTGCAATCGCTGCCGGGGGCGATCGTGGCGGGGCTAGGGGCGACGGTCACGGCAATAGCGGGCACGGGAGTTTCAGGCTACGGGGTGGAGCTGGGCGCCTGCCCAGTCCACGAAGGCCTTCGCCGCTTGCATGGCTTACTCGGCATCCTCAGGACCGAACACATCCATGGATGCCGCATCACCGAGAGCATCGGGGTAGCGGGTTGGGGCATAGAGCTTGTCGAGTGTCCGAGCCTGAGAGGCCCATTGCAATGACGCTTCCGAGCTCAACTCACGCAAGCGTGCTTGAAGTGAGTGGCTACGGAGATCCTGATCCCGAACAGCCAGCAAGGCCTTCAAGGATTTTTCTGCTGCCTGCTGCGCTTGAAAACAACTGTGGCTCCACTCCCCTGCCTGAGCGAGAACCCCCGACGCTCTGAGATCCGCCGCGGCCTGACGCCACCAGAGCAGGGCGCGAGCACGTGCTGATTCACGACTCATGGGAACACCGAACCCGCGAGGAGAGGCTTGGCATCAGCCTTCACCGATCGCCAGAACGGAGAATCGCCATGGCGCGCCAGAAGCGATGGAGGTGCCACGAGCGGTTGCACGGGCAGAGGACAGTCTCCAATCGCCTCAAGGGCTTGGTCGTAGGCCTTCAGGACAGGAACGCCCTCGAAACCCTCAATCAACAGATCGATATCAGAGCGGGCACTTTGAGAACCTCGTGCCCAACTGCCGAATAACCAGAGACCCTTCGGTTGCAGCTGCGCGATCACACGCGCGAGAACCGGCGTCAACGCTGGCCGAAGCTCTTCGGGCAGGTTGTTCAACACCAACTGCATGGGTCAAGGGTAGGAGAGATGGCTTGCGTGATCACACGGATGCGTGGCGCCTCCCAGCGGGGATAGCGTTTCTGCAGCGGTCCCGATCAGGGATGGGTTACGTCCAAGCCGCTCGATGACCGTGCCCTACGTGGGGCCGGTGAAGGTGGCGCTTGGGGATCAACTTTGCTTCGTGGGTGCCCTGGTGATGGGAGACGACGTGCTGTTAGGGGCGGTGCCCATAGAAGACATGGACCTCACGGTTCACCCCAGCCGCCAGCGACTCGAGCCCGATCCGCACAGCCCGAACATCCCCCACGCGCGGGTGACGTGAGGCGACTAACCCCTCAGCCGTGGATGTCCTGCAGGGCATTCACCTGCAGCTGTTGGCCCTGCAGCGCGGCGATCCCTTCCACCGCGGCGCGGGCGCCGGCGAGGGTGGTCACGGTGGTGACGGCGTAATCAATGGCGGCGCGGCGCAGGTATTTGTCGTCGTGGGCGGCCTGGCGACCCACCGGGGTGTTGATCACCAGCTGGATTTCGCCGGAGCGGATCGCGTCTTCGATGTTGGGGCGCCCTTCGTGCACCTTGAGCACCGCTTCCACCGTGAGGCCCGCTTCGGAGAGCCAGCGGGCGGTGCCCTCGGTGGCCACAAGGCGGAAACCCAGGGCCGCCAGGCGCTGAGCCACCGGCAGCAGGGCAGGCTTGTCGCGGTCGTGGGTGGAGAGGAACACGGTGCCGCTGGTGGGCAGAGCTTCGCTGGCGGCCAGCTCAGCCTTGGCATAGGCCAGACCGAAACCGCTGGCCGTGCCCATCACCTCACCGGTGCTGCGCATCTCAGGGCCGAGCAGGGAATCGGCACCGGGAAAGCGCTTGAACGGCAGCACCGCCTCCTTCACCGCCTGCAGCGGCGGCACCGGTTCGCTGGTGAGGCCGATCTGCTCGAGCGTCTTGCCCGACATGATCTGGCTGGCCACCTTGGCCAGGGGCACGCCGGTGGCTTTCGCCACAAACGGCACCGTGCGGGAGGCGCGCGGGTTGGCTTCGATGATGTAAACGAGGCCGTCTTTAACGGCGAACTGCAGGTTGATCAGACCATTCACCTGTAGGGCCAGCGCCAGCGCTTCACTCCACTGGCGGATCGTGGCGAGCGCTTCCTGCTCCAGGCTCACCGCCGGCAGGGCGCAAGCCGAGTCGCCGGAGTGCACACCGGCGGGTTCGATGTGCTCCATCAGGCCACCGATCACCACGCGGCCGCTGGCATCGCAGAGGGCATCCACATCCACCTCGGTGGCGTTCTCGAGGTACTGATCAATCAGCACCGGATGATCGGGCTCCACGTTCACCGCCTCCACCATGTAGCGGTTGAGCTCCTCCTCGCCGTACACCACCTCCATGGCGCGGCCGCCGAGCACATAGCTGGGGCGCACCACCACCGGGTAGCCCACCCGTTCAGCCACAGCGCGGGCCTCGGCTTCGCTGCGGGCCAGGCCATTGCGGGGCTGGCGGATCTCGAGCTTGCGCAGGATCGCCTCGAACTGCTCACGATCTTCCGCCGTGTCGATCGATTCAGGGGATGTACCCCAGATGCGGGTGCCGGTGGCCTGACCTGCAGGCGAGGCGAGCCAACGCAGCAGCGGGATCGCCAGCTTCAGTGGCGTCTGGCCGCCGAACTGCACGATCACGCCTTCGGGCTTCTCCGCCTCGATCACGTTGAGCACGTCTTCAAAGGTGAGCGGCTCGAAATAGAGGCGATCGGAAGTGTCGTAGTCGGTCGACACAGTTTCGGGGTTGGAGTTCACCATCACCGTGGCGAAGCCCTCGGCCTGCAACGCGAAGGAGGCGTGCACGCAGCAATAGTCGAACTCGATGCCCTGGCCGATGCGGTTGGGGCCGCCCCCGAGGATCATCACCTTGCGGCGGGTTTCGGGCTGCACCTCGCTCTCGGGGGCGATCAGCTCAAGCGTGCCGTCCTCGCGCAGGCGCTCTAGTGGACGCTCGTAGGTGGCGTAGTGATACGGGGTGGTGGAGGCGAATTCGGCAGCGCAGGTGTCGACGGTTTTGAATACCGCATTCACCCCCAAGCGTTGCCGTTGGTTGCGCACCGCAAGCTCCTGGGCTCCAGTGGCCCAGGCGATCTGACGGTCGGAGAAGCCCAACTGCTTGAGGGCGAGCAGCGCATCGGCATCGAGATCCTCCAGGCGCGAGCCTTTCAGCCACCGCTGCTCCGCCTCGATAATCCGCCGCAACTTGGCGAGGAACCAGGGATCAATCGCCGAGATGCGGTGAATGTCGGCATCGGAGTAGCCGTTCACCATCGCCGCGCGCACCGCGAAGATGCGATCGGGCGAGGGCGTGCGCAACTCCCGATCCAGCGCCGAGCGCTCGGGGGTGGGATCGGGCCGGTCGCAGCCCCAACCGGCGTGACCGGTTTCGAGCGAGCGGATTGCCTTCTGGAACGACTCCTCAAAGTTGCGGCCGATCGCCATCGCCTCGCCCACCGACTTCATCGCCGTGGTGAGCACTGCCGGGCTGCCGCGGAACTTCTCGAAGGCGAAGCGCGGCACCTTCGTCACCACGTAATCAATGGTGGGCTCAAAGCAGGCCGGCGTCTTGCCGGTGATGTCGTTGAGGATTTCGTCGAGGGTGTAGCCCACCGCCAGGCGGGCGGCGATCTTGGCGATCGGGAAACCAGTGGCCTTCGAGGCCAGGGCTGAGGAGCGCGACACGCGCGGATTCATCTCGATCACGATCACATCGCCGTTGGCGGGGTTGATCGCGAACTGGATGTTGCTGCCGCCGGTGTCGACACCGATCTCGCGGATGATCGCGATCGCCTGATCGCGCAGCCGCTGGTATTCGCGGTCGGTGAGGGTCTGGGCCGGAGCCACGGTGATCGAGTCGCCGGTGTGCACCCCCATCGGATCGAGGTTTTCGATCGAGCAGACGATCACCACGTTGTCGGCGGTGTCGCGCATCACCTCGAGCTCGAACTCCTTCCAACCCAGGAGCGACTTCTCAATCAGGATCTGGTTCACCGGGCTGGCATCGATCCCGCTCAGGCAGATCGCCCGGAACTCTTCGGGGTTGTAGGCGATACCGCCGCCGCTGCCGCCGAGGGTGAAGGCAGGGCGAATGATGCGGGGATAGCTGCCGATCTGCTCACCCACCGCCTCGGCTTCTTCGAGGGTGGTGGCGATGCCGGATGGGCACACGGCTACGCCGATGCGCTCCATCGCCTGTTTAAACAGATCGCGGTCTTCCGCCTTCTCGATCGCCTGCAGGTTGGCGCCGATCAGCTCAACGCCGTACTTCTCCAGCGTTCCGTCTTTGGCGAGGGCCACCGCCAGGTTCAAGGCGGTCTGGCCGCCCATTGTGGGCAGCAGCGCATCGGGGCGCTCCTGCTCGATCACCCGCCGCACCACATCCGGGGTGAGCGGCTCGATATAAGTGCGATCCGCCATGTCTGGATCGGTCATGATCGAGGCGGGATTGCTGTTCACCAGCACCACCTCAAAACCCTCAGCCCGAAGGGCCTTGCAGGCCTGGGTTCCCGAGTAGTCGAACTCGCAGGCCTGTCCGATCACGATCGGCCCGGAACCCAGCAGCAGGATGCGACGCAAATCCGTGCGACGGGGCATGGGCGGATGTCCGGCGGGCAAACCTCCCTACCCTCTCACGTGGGCGCGGCTACTCTGATTTCAAGCAAGTGGCGAAGCCGGTATGAGCGAACTCCAGCGCCTGAAGGGGCTGCTGCCTCCCGAGATGCAGAGCTGGGTGTTTGTGGAAGCCGCCGCTTCAGCTGATCCACCGCTGATCACGATCGAGGAGATCGGCCGCGATGAGGTGGAGATCCAGCTCGACCTGCAGAAGTGGGATGCGCTGGCAATCGACCACCGCAACCTGCTCTTCTGGCATGAGGTGGGCCGCATCCAGAACGATGCCGTGCCCCGCGACGGCTGGGAAATGGCGGCGCTGGCGATCGGCCTGGGCGGTGCCATCGGTGAGCTGTGGGTGCAGGACGGCCTGCTGCTGCTGATGGCCCTTGGCCTATCCGGCTTCGCCGGGTATCGCTTGTATCTCAAAAACAATTCCGAAAAGCGCCTGCAGGACGCCATCGCCGCCGACGAGCGCGCGATCGATCTGGCTTGCCGCTTCGGCTACAGCCTGCCCAATGCCTATAAGAGCCTGGGCGGAGCTCTTAAAGAACTCGTTGAGCAGACCCGCAAGAAGAAGAAACGCGGGTTCTACGAAGACCGGCTGGAGGCGCTGCGCAAGAGTGCAGGCAAGGCCCGCGCCGAAATGGCGCAACAACAGGGCTCCCGTCAATCCGTGAGCAGCGAGAACGTGTATGGCTGAGGCCGTTAACCCCACAGAAGCCGCCAGCCCCACCAAACCCAGCCCCGATCCCAGCCGTCCCCGGCTCAACCTCGACAACAGCAAACAGCTCGCCCTGCTGGCTGCTGAAGCCTGCGACGACCGCAAAGCCGGCGACATCGTGCTGCTACGGGTGGAGGAGATCTCCTCAATCGCCGATTGGTTTGTGATCGCCACCGGCTTCTCCGATGTGCAGGTGCGCGCTATCGCCCGCTCGGTGGAAGACAAGATCGAGGCTGAAAGCGGCGGCCGCCTCCCCCTGCGCAAAGAGGGGCAAAAGGAAGGTCGCTGGGTTCTGCTGGATTACGGCGAGGTGATCGTGCACGCCCTCACTCCCGATGAGCGCAGCTACTACGACCTCGAATCCTTCTGGGGCCACGGCGAGAAGGAGGTGTTTCTAGGGTCGGATCAGGATCAGCCGGCCTGAGGCCGGGCCACCGATGGCCGGCACCGAACCAGCGCCCGATCGAAGGTCACCCGAGCTCAGTCGGGTTGCTTGTCCGGTGCCGCGGGAGCAGCGCCCGCTTGAGCAATACAAGGAGCTTCAGGCCTCCTGGTTTTTCGTTTGGCCCCATAACGGCGATCGCGGCCTGGCCACACCGCTGATGCGGGCCTGGCTGATCGTGCTGCCGCTCACCATGCTCGTGGCCAGCGGCAGCGTTCCCCTGCGTCACAACCTGCCCCAGCTGGTGGTGGCGGGCGCCGTGGCGGGGTTGGTGGTGCCGATGTTGCTGTTGGTGCGGCAGTGGCTGGGATGGTCCACCCTGCAGCGCCGCCTGATGGCCACCGCCGTGGAGTACGAGGAATCGGGCTGGTACGACGGACAGGTGTGGGAGAAACCGGTGGAGTGGCGCCAACAGGATCTGTTGGTGGCCAACCACGAGGTGAAGCCCGTGCTGTGGCGGCTGCAGCAGGCGATGGCCATCACCGCCGCGCTGATGCTGGTGGGTGCGAGCCTCTGTCAGGCTTTGTGAGCGATCGGGCCTGAGCCCTGCATGAGCTTCTCGAGCAGCTTCGGAACCAGCGGACGCCCGAGCGTTCCGCCCCTCGAGGTGCGTCTCACCCGCAATGGCATCCATGAGTCGCGGCACCGGGTGCATGCGGTGGTGTGCGACCAACGCGGCCGCGTGCTGATGCGCGCCGGCGACCCACAACAACTGAGCTTCATCCGCTCCGCTCTCAAGCCCTTCCAGGCCCAGGTGTTTGTGAGCAGCGGGGCCGCCGATCAGGGCAACCACGACGACCGCGCCCTAGCGATCGCCTGCGCTTCCCACGCCGGAGAAGCCGAACAAGCGCGTGAGGCCTTCAAGATCCTGTGGAAGTCGGATCTGGAGAGCGAGCAGCTGCAGTGCCCGGTGCCCTCAGGGCGAAGCAGCCCCTTGGAGCACAACTGCTCTGGCAAACACGCGGCCTTCCTGGCCACCTGCAAACGCATGCAGTGGCCGCTGGAGAGCTATCTGCAACTGGATCACCCCCTGCAGCAACAGGTGTTGAAGCGCGTCGCCGAGCTCCTGGGCATGCCCGCCGCCGAACTGCTCGCCGCCCGTGACGATTGCGGTGCCCCCACCTTGCAGCTGCAGCTCTCTCAGATGGCGCTGCTGTTTGCCCACCTGGGTGCAAGCGAGCAACCGGAGCTGGAACGGTTGAGCCGGGCGATGCTGGCCCACCCGGATCTAGTGGCTGGCGAAGGCCGCTTCGACACGGTGGTGATGCGCAGCGGCCATGGCCAGGTGCTGAGCAAAGGCGGCGCCGAAGGCATCCAATGCCTGAGCCGCGTGGGCGAAGGACTCGGACTGGCCATCAAGGTGGAAGACGGCGCCAGCCGCGCCAAACATGCTGTGGCCCTGCACCTGATGCAGCAGCTGGAGTGGCTCACGCCCACCACCCTCGAAGCCCTTGGCCAACAGTTCTTGCATCCCAACGAAAGCGTGAAGCTCGAGGTGAACGGCGAACTGCGCTTCGACAACGGCCGCTAGAGCCCTCGGCCATGGGTCTGCCGGCCGTAGGCCGGCGTTGGCTGCAGCGAGTATCCGAAGAGCAAGTACCCGAAGAGCGAGTGTCCGAAGGCGGATATCCATGGATATCCAGACCCGGACACCAGCCCAAACAACACACCCCCACCCAGGCAGGCCACTCAGCCGCCTACGGCATCGCGTTCGAACTGAGCCGCGGCCGCCAGGGTGGGCTCCACAGCGAAGAGCTCCGCAGCGATCGCGGGACTGATGGTGAAGGTGTTTAGGCCCTCAGCCGCCAGGCGAGCCAGATCTTCGGTGGAGCGGAGACTGGCGACGAGCAAGCGCAACTGAAGCCCCTCTTGGGCGGACTGTGCGGCGCCCTCCACGATGCGCTGCATGCGGATGAGCTCGGAGTGACCGTCGCGGCCCAGGTCGGTGATGCGTCCGAGGTAGGGGGCGATGTAGTCGGCGCCGAGGGCAGCCGCCAACAGCACCTGAGCTGGCTCGTAGCAAGCGGTGAACGTAACGGGGCAGCCTTCAGCGATCAGGCTGCGGGCGGCAGCCGCACCGGCGCGGGTGATCGGCAACTTCACCCAGATGCGGCCGGGGGCTAACGCGAAGAGAGCGCGGCCGCAAGCCAGAACATCAGAGCCCCAGGCCTGCAGGTGCAACTCCTGCACTCCACCGTCGATCGCTCTGGCCGTGAGCAGCGCCAGATGCTCGAGGCTGCAGGGCTGACCGGCTCGGCGCAGCAGCGTTGGGTTGGTGGTGACGCCGCGGAACAGGCCCGAAGGCAGCCATTCGGCCCAGGCGGCCGGATCAGCGCTATCGAGCAGCAAACGCAACGCCATCGGCAGGAACAGGTCGGGCTGCGACCCGGGTCGAGGAAGCCCCATGCTGCCGTTCACAACGAACGCAAGCGGCCAAGACACCCTGCGGTGTATGCTTTTGAGGTCGCCGCGGGGTAGAGCAGTCTGGTAGCTCGTCGGGCTCATAACCCGAAGGTCGGTGGTTCAAATCCGCCCCCCGCCACCAAACCAAAAGCCCCGGCCATCGCAAGATCGGTCGGGGCTTTTTGATGTTCAAGGCAACGCCGATGAGCTGACCGTCCTTGAATCGCGACCCACTTTCGCCGTTCTGCAACGCCAGCCCTTGGACAGCGCCAACCCCACTCCAACCCCCGCCACCACGCCGGCTCAGGCCACCAACGCCGTGGCCGCCGCGGCTCAGAAAGCTGCCAGCGCCGACCCGCTGATCCTGGCAGCAGCACTCGTGTGGCTGAGCGTGGATCTGATCGGGGATGGCCTGCTGGCGCTGCGCAGCCTGGTGGCGAGCGTCACCAGCGAGCGCACGGCCACCCCCTCCTGATGGCCGACGCGATCGTGGTAGGCAGTGGCGCCAGTGGCGGCGTGGCTGCCCTGGCCCTCGCCCAGGCTGGTCTGCAGGTGTTGGTGCTCGAAGCTGGCCCCGAATTCAGCGCCCCCCGCGCCTTCGGCAGTGAGCCGGCCAACAGCCTCAAGCGGCTGGCGGCTGTGAGCAGCGGCCGACAGAGCCTGGCGGCGCAGCATCCTGGCTACTGGAAGGCCAATCCCGATCTCTACGTCGACGAACGGCAGAACCCCTACAGCACCCCGGACGGGCAGCCGTTCCTCTGGACCCGCGGCCGCCAGGTGGGCGGCAAGAGCCTCACCTGGGGCGGCATCACCCTGCGCCTCTCCGACGCCGAATTTCAAGCCGCCGTGCGCGACGGCCACGGCCGCCCTTGGCCAATCCGCCATGCCGATCTGGCGCCCTTCTACGAGCAGCTCGAGGCGCTTCTCCAGATCCACGGACAGTGCGATGGGCTGCCGCAACTGCCCGACCCCACAGGCGCACCGCAACCGGCTCTTCCCCTCACACCGGCCGAGCAGCACCTGCAGCGCTGCATCCAACGCGAGCTCAACCTGCCGCTGATCCCCTCCCGCGGCTTTGCGCTGCGCAAACCAGCGGACGGACCCTGGCCGCGCTCCTGCTCCCAGGGGGGAGCGCTCAAGGCTGCGCTAGCTACAGGCCGGGTGCAGCTGCAAAGCGAGGCGGTGGTGAGCCATGTGCAGGTGGATCAGCGCAGCGGCCGAGCCACGGGCGTGGAATGGATCCACGCGCGCACGCGTCAACGCCACGTCACTCAGGCGCTGTTGGTGGTGCTGTGCGCCTCCACGATCGAAAGTCTGCGGCTGCTGCTCCACTCCCAGCAGGTGGGGGGCCTTGAGGAGGTGAGCGGCCTGCTGGGACAGGGGCTGATGGATCACGTGTCGGCCAGCTGTTTCTTCGCCCTGCCAGAGCAGCCCCCGCCGGGGGCCACCGAGCTCTCGGGAGCCGGGAGCTGCTTCATCCCCAACACCGTGAATCTGGGTGACCTAGCGGCTGCCAATGGCGATGACACCACCGATTTCCTCCGCGGCTATGGCCTCTGGTGCGGCATCCAACGCTTTGACCCGCCGCAGCTGCTCAAGCGACAGCCCAACGCCGCGGTGGGCTTTCTGATTGGCCACGGCGAAGTGCTGAGCCGTGTGCACAACCGGGTGAGCCTGCACGCCAAGCGCTGCGACGCCTGGGGTATCCCCATCGCCCACATCGACTGCCGCTGGAGCAGCAACGAGCAGCGCATGGTGCAGCACATGCAGACACGGATGCAGGCGGTGGTGAGCAGCGCAGGGGGCCAGATCGCGCCCCTGGCAGATCTGTTTGTGATGCCGCTGATCGAACCGCTGGTGCGCGGCAGCCTGGCGATGGCACCCGGTGCTGCCCCCCCGGGCTACTACATCCACGAGCTGGGGGGCGCGCCGATGGCCGCCAGCGAAGCGGAAGGCGTGCTCAACCCCTGGAATCAGCTGTGGCGCACCCCCAACCTGCTGGTGTGTGATGGCAGCGCCTGGCCCAGCGCCGGCTGGCAGAGTCCCACGCTCACCACAATGGCCCTGAGCTGGCGGGCCAATCAACACGCCGCAGAAGCCTTAAAACGTGGTGAGCTTTAGCTGACGCGGGCTGCGCTTTGGTGTCAACCACCACATCGGCGGTTGCCTGGGCCCCGCACACTGTGGGAGCGACCTTTCAACGGGTCGGGCAAGGGAGAAACACCAGGCGGGAGCTCGGCACTCCCGCTTTTTTGTGTGCTCCTAGCGCGGGCAACTCACTCACCCGGCTTCATGAACAAGCCGTTGAGATAGTGCTGCGCCACGCAGCGATCGCTGCAGCCGTTCTGAAAAAGGAAACCGGCAAGCGCTGAGGTGATCACGCGGTATTGATCCCACTCGGGGCGGCTGCTCAAGAAGGCGCGCATGCCATCAAACAGGGCTTCGGGCACCTCGGCCTCGAGGCTGATGCGAGCGGCACCGCTGGCGTCGTCTCGGCCGAGGCAACGGCTGAGGTGATCGCGCGCACCGCGGTCGGCGTCGGCGACTTCAGCAGCAGCCCGTGCGATCCCATCCACGGGATTCGATTTCAGCTGCATCGGCTGCTCAGGCTCCAAGCGATCTCCATCCGTCGGTGCAGCCATCAATCCACACCGGTGCGGGCCGCGTCAAAGGAGCGCATTCAGCTCAAAACCACCCCGAGACGCACTGAGACAGCTCTCCCTTCCAGCAGCCTGCTCCAGCTGGCAGCCCTCCCTGAAACATCCCTAGCCGTGACAGGAAGCCTGTCAAGCGCGCCCTGAACGAAATGGCGCAATCCACAGAACAGGCCCGCACCGGCTCCAGAGCGCAACCGACCTGTGGAAAAGATTCCAGCCGCCTGTGGAAACCAGCTCGATCCTGTGGAATCCCGAAAACGATCAGCAGGGCTTATGGCTGCGGGTCTCGTGGGACCAGCCCGCAAGCGAGACGATTGAGCTGCTCAAACCCCTGGGTTGTCTTCCGGTTTCGACCGCGGTTTGTAAAGCGTGCGCGGACCAAGGGGGTGATCGGCATGGGGATACGGCGCATGGGTGTGGCCGCTGTCGTGGCTGTGGTCGTGGGGATGGTCGTGGTGGTGATGGTCGTGGTCGTGGCCGTGTGCATGGCTGTGACCCAGCGGAATCGGGATGCCATCGGGCTGGCAGGCGCCGGTGCATTCGTGCTCGCACAGGGTGCAGGCCTCCACCAGGCCCTCCACGTGGTGGTGGTGGCTCTGCTGCGGAGCTCCCACCTCGGTTTCAAAGCCGAGCACCTGGGCGCGGTACTTACAGAGCGAGCAGTTCATCTGCGTTTCGCCGCGCACCACCTCCTGCACGCGCTCCAGGAAGGTGTTGATCACCAGCGGGTGATCGCCGAGGTAGCTGGCCTCCACAAATTCCAACTCCGGATGATCAGCCGCCACCAGCTGCGTGTGCTGGCGGATGCGACTCACCAGCACCCCCGAAAACAGGAAATAAGGGAACACCACGATGCGGCGGAAGCCGAGCTTCACCGCATGGCGCAGGCCCGGCTCCACCAGCGGGAAGGTGACGCCCGAGTACACGGTTTCGCCCCAGCCAAACCCGAAGCCCTCCACCAACATCCGCGCCACCTTCGACACGTTGGAGTTGGCATCGGGATCCGACGAGCCGCGGCCCACCACCACCAGCAGCGTGTCGCTGAGGGGCACCGGTATTTCCCCACGGCCCACCGCGGCGGCATCGGAGGCGTCAAGGGCCTCGCGGATCCGGGCACCGGCGGCCTGCATCATGCTCAGGTCCACCCCCAGCTCCCGGCCGTAATCGATTCGCAGACCGGATTCGGCGCTGAACGTGTTGAGCACCGAGGGGATGTCGTTCTTGGCGTGGCCGGCGGCAAACAACATTCCAGGCACCGCCAGCACGCGCTTCACTCCCTGCGCCTGCAGGCTCTCAAGGCCATCGCGCAAGATCGGCCGCGCGAACTCCAGATAGCCGTATTCCACCGGCACGCCGGGCAACTTGGCCCGCAATCCCTCTGCCAATTGGGCGAACTCACCCACCGCCTGACGATTACGGCTGCCATGGCCGCAGATCAGCACCCCAATCGGGCCACCCTCCACGGCGTTAAGGGCGGCGTTAAGGGCGGCGTTGCAGTCAGGCTTCGGCGCGGGGTTGCTCATGGGAGGTTGTGCCTGATGCGACCCTATCGGGACAAGGCAGTCAAACCCCAAGCAGCCACTGAAGTACCAACACCTAGGGTGCCCATAGCAAGCCAATCACGCGTGCAGAAGAGCGAGAACAACCGAGCTGGCGAACTGAAGGAGCTGGGCTGGAGCGCTGAGGACGTACGCCGCTACGAGGAGCTCTGGGAGTACCGGCAGCGCTGGGGCGCGATCAACCTCGAGCGGGAAGACCGCCAGTTCCTGCGCAAAGCCGAAGCAGCGCTGCCCAAGATCGTGGCCAAGGGCTCCGAGAAGAAGCGCACCCAAGACAAATCCCACTACCGCTGGCTGGCCTTTTATCTCGAAGCGATGCAGGCCGCACCGCTACAGGAGGGTGAAGTTGGCGCCTGGCCGGTGGTGCTGCAGGAGGAACTACGGGCCATCGATTACTACGAGCCGGTGCTCGGCCTGCCAGACACGCTCAAAGCCAAGGAGCTGCTGCCGATCCGCGAGCAGCTGGTGGCTCAGGCTGCAGCCAGCTGCCGCAGCACCAGCTTTGATTTCGTGGCACCGCTGGAGGAGCTGAAGCAGCGGGAAAAAACCAGCTGGAAACCCCTACGCGGCGACGGCAACACCGACACCACCTACCCGGTGCTCAGCGCCGATACCGCTGAGGCCTTCCGCCAGCAGGCCCGGGCCACAATCACCAGCGCGATCCGCGAGCTGTTCCCCTCCCTCAAGGACAGCGAGAAGCCCGAGCCCCCTGCCGACTGGATGCCCTGAGCCCCAAAAACCAGCCATACCGGGATTCAGGCAACGGTTATCCACAAAAGTGACCGTGATCAGACGCTTCAAAGCCTCTGATCCCTACTTCTGCTTGATAGCAGTTTGTCGCTCGACTTCACCCGATCTCGGAGTTGAGCTCGGGTGAAGCCGTTCATTGCGCACTTCGTTCTCGACCCCAAAGCCTCGCTCTTCTGGAGGCAGCAGCGGCTCTGCAACACGAGGCCACTGCGGTGACATTCGATGGCGACTTTGAAGCGATCTCAGCATGGGCATGAATCGCAGCCTGTGAATGATCAGTGCCCCGCCGCCAGCGCCCCGCCGCGGCCGCCGGCCTCTTCCGCCACGCCGATCCGGGCGAACAGATCGGTGCTTTCGGCATTGAGGTTGAGCACCTCCACCGTGCTTCCACCAAGCTTGAGGCGGCGGATCACCTGATCGAGGGCGGTAACGCCGCTCTGATCCCAGATGTGTGCTTCCGCCATGTCGATGGTGATCCGGGCTGGGTGCTCGTGCAGCTCAAAGCCTTGGCGGAAGTAGATGCTGCTCACGAAGAACAGCTGGCCGCGCACGGTGTAAAGGCGGTGATCGGGGGCCACCAAGGCGCTCTCCACATCGATCACCTTGGCCACCTTGCGGCCGAACAGGATGCCCGCCAGAGCCACACCGGAGAGCAGACCCACCGCCAGGTTGTGGGTGAGCACCGTCACCACCACGGTGAGCAGCATCACGGCCGTGTCGCTCTTAGGGATGCGGCGGATGCCGCTGATCGAGCCCCAGTTGGCGGTGTTGATCGCAATCATGATCATCACGCCCACGAGCGTGGCCATCGGGATCTGATTCACCCAGCGGCTGGCCAACAGGATCATCGCCAGCAGGCTCACGCCTGAGGTGAGCGTGGAGAGGCGTGTGCGGCCGCCATAACCCACGTTCATCACCGACTGACCCACCAGGGCGCAGCCGGCCATGCCACCGAACAGCGAGCTCACGATGTTGCCGATGCCCTGGCCGCGCGCCTCGGCGTTCTTGTGGCTGGAGCTGTCGGTGATGTCGTCGAGGATGTCTTGGGTGAGGAAGGTTTCCATCAGGCCCACCAGCGAGATCGCCAGGGCCGTGGGCAGGATCAGGCCCAGGGTTTCCAGGTTGAAGGGCACTTGGGGCAGACCCAGTTGCGGCAGGCCATCGGGCAGGGTGCCGAGGCTGGCCACTGTGGGAATCTCCAGCCCCAGCTGCATCGAGAGCCCCGTGGTGATCAGGATGGCCACGAGCGCCGATGGCACGGCGGTGGTGATGCGGGGCAACGCATAGATGATCGCCAAGGTGAGTGCCATCAGGCCCCACACCGCAGGCAGCTGGCCGGCGAGCACGATCACCTTCTCGGGGTGGAACACATCCAGCCCCAGCTGGGGCAGCTGCGCCAGAACGATCAGAATCGCGAGCGCATTCACAAATCCAGCCATCACCGGCTGCGGCACAAAGCGCATCTGGTGCGCCAGGCGCATATAGCCCCAGGCGATCTGCAGCACGCCGGTGAGGATGCCCGCCGCCAGCAGGTACTGCAGGCCCATGCCCTCACCCAGGCCGTTGCCCTGCTGCACCAAGCCCGTCATCAACAGGGCGGTGGAGCCGGTGGCGGAGGTGATCATCGCGGTGCGGCCGCCAACGATTGCCAGCGTCACCGACAGGAGAAAAGCCCCAAACAGGCCCACCCGCGGATCCACACCAGCGACGCCAGAGAAGGCAATCGCCTCCGGGATCATCGCGAAGGCGACCACCAGTCCGGAGAGGATATCGCGGTGGGGCCGGTCCCACCATTGCTTGAGGGAAACCATCGACGCATCACCTCGCCCGCTGGCCGGACCCTATCAGTGAGGTCTGGCCGCGCTTGGGTGCAGCCTCAGCGCAACAACCGCAGCCAGGCCCACCAGATCAACACCACCGGCACGAGTGACAAGGCCAGCACCTGCAGGCTTTGCAGCTGCTCAGGATTCATCGCACGGGGCAAGGCTGGGAGTTGATCAACAGCAACCCCAGCAGGCCGCACTGCAACCGGGTGAGGTCGTCTCGAGCGAGCTCCACATCGGAAGCAAAGCCAGGGTTGGGGGCGGGTTCCGCCACCACCGGGGCCGGATCCAGTGGTGGTGGTAGCGGTTCAGCCAAGGCTGCGGGTGCAGCAGCCAGCACAAGCAAGCCGAGCAAGAGAGCTTTCATCGCATCAGGGCAGATGCTTCCGCTTTAGCCAAAGGGCGAGATAGTGGCCGGCAGATGCCCGGTTTTCACCCAGATCGTGCAACCGGCATCACTCCAGGGGCGGTGCACGCTGCCCGGTGGGTTGCGCAACCAACTGCCGGCGGGATGGGTGCCGTGTTCGTCTTGAAACACGCCATCGATCACGAAGATCTCCTCACCACCGGGATGGCTGTGGGTCTGGAAATGGGTTCCCGGCGCCCAGCGCACCAGCGCCACCTGTTCACTGCCAAAGGCATGCAACGGCAGCACCGTAAGACCCGAAACCAGGCCCGGATGCCAAGCCGCCGCGTGGGTGTCGATCACCACGCGCTGCTGATCCTCGGGATGCATCTGCTGCAGCTTCACCAACAGCGTGCAACCGCTCTCGCTGAAGGGAGCGTGGACTGATCCCGGCGGATTGCGCAGATAGGTGCCGGCGGGATAGAGGCCATGGTCATCCTCAAAGGTGCCTTCCAGCACGAGGATCTCCTCACCGCCGCCGTGGTTATGCCGAGCAAAACGGCTGCCCGCTGCATAACGCACCACCGATGTGGCCCGCGCCACCTCATCGCCAATCCGCTCGAGCAGGCGCCGCTCCACCCCCGGCGAGGGGGAGCCCACCCAAGGCAGCTCGGCCGACTGGAGCGCCACCGGTTGGCGCCAATCACCATGCAGGTTCATCGGTTGATCCTCATCCGGTCTGGCGAACCCGCTTCACCGCCAAGCCCGCTTCTGTGGCGGTCACACCAGCCAACACCAAGAGGCCGATCAACCCCACCAGTTGGTTCTGGGCTTCAGCGGCCGCATCGGCGTTTTGAGCCAGCACAGCACCCGCCACAAACCAGGCCGTGGCCAGGGCTGAGGTGATCCAGTAGGCCCGCCAGCGGCGCTGATAGAGATAACCAGCGCCCAGGCCCGGCACCACATTCAGCACCACGGCCACCCAACCCGCTGAAGCGGCAAGGATCTGCTCACGGGAGGGCTCCATCGCGGCTCCAACACTGGTTGCACTTTGGCGAGCCGCGTCACTGGGCTGTGAGCGGCGGCGGGTAGCGTTGTACCGCTGGGGTGAAGCGAATGATTTCGGCAACGTTGCCGATTTCGCGCCTCCGCCTCCATGGTGGAGACAGCTGCTCAGGCTCCATGCCAGAAGGCACCAGCATCAGCCCGATGGCACCATTGCTCCAGCGGCTCAGCGCCTGGGTTCTCAACCGTCCGCTGCCGCCGGAACTGCTCGGGCAGTGCTGCGATCGGCTGCGCCCCACCCCGGTCGGCCTGGCGCTTCGAGCGGCGCTACAGGCCAACGGCCACGGCACCAGCGAGCTGCTGGAGTGGCACTGGGATCAGCGGCGGGGCCGGGCTGAGGGATGGCTGTGGCATCAAGGCGTCGTGCAGCACTTCCGCTGGTGCCGACGCGATGGCCGCCTGGCGGTGCGAGCCCAGCTGCGCTGCCGCGATCGAGGATCCGTGCAACTGCTGACCTGAAAGGCAAGCCAGACCTCAGGTGGATTCCGCAGTGCAGGCGATGGTCGCGCCCGCTCCCGCCAGATGCCGGCTGCTCACCAGTTCACCGGTGCAGGCCACTGGCAAAAGGCTCGAGCGGCCCTCGGCATACCAGGCAGCCACGAGGGCAGCGCTCGAAGCTGGTGTGATGGTCCCGGCCAACATCCAGAGCTCGTCGTGAAGAACCTGGGTCTGATCCGGGGTGCCCACATACCAAGGCGCTTCGGGATCAACCGACAACTCCTCATGGAGCAGCAGCAAGCCCTCCAGAACACAGGCGGCGAGCTCGGGTGTCATCCGCTTGAGAAGAACAACCATCCACGCACAGCGGCGGGGAAGGAAGCAAGCACGTCGTGCTCAGGGCCGCACCGATGCTGCATCGGCGCTGCAAGGGAAGGGTTACCGGGTTCGCGTTCTTAGGACTGGATCACAAGGGAGTCAGCCATGACCCACACCACATCCCAGAGCAGCCACCCCGACGTGTTGAGCGCCCAAGAGATCGCCCTCCACATGATTGCCAGCGCTGCACGCGTCCTGCTGATGATCGGCACCGCCGTGCTCGTGGGCGAAGTGGCGGCAGGTCCTGCGCGGCGCTTGATCGCCGCGCGCAAGCCAAACCCCGATCAGCCGAATCCTGCAAGCAGCATAGAAACGACTTGAACAGCACCTGGCGGGCCTCACATCCCGGCCCTGCCACCGGAGGGCAACTGGTCGGTTGTAGTGAGCGAGCGAAGATCACTCCAAGAGCTGACCTGAGCAGAAATGCTCCTGCTTTGCTTGAGCAAGCCGGCTTGGTGCGCTATCAGAAGCCGGCAGAGCGGAGGCCCCGGTAGACAGTCATGACGAGCGGAGATCTGAGGCCGGTTCGATATTGAATCGCACCTGGAATATCAGCGTCGACAGCGAGGTGTTCGACAACAGCTGATCCGGAATCAAGCTCTGCCTGACAGCACTCAGCAGGCTGGAACCTTGGAGGCGGCTGACAATCCATCACCCTGGCACCAGCACGGCACAAGCAACGTTGGCGCTGAACGCGCGGAAAAAGCTGAAGCTGTGCGCGAGGGGCGTTGAAAGCAAGCTGAAGCCAGCAGACAGAGACATTGCGGG
>NZ_JBIPMN010000149.1:0-6897 GCF_044369115.1 Vulcanococcus sp.
GGCGCGCCCCGATCGGCCCCTGGACCTGCCTGATCTCCTCCACGGTGTGGCGGCAGGACCACAACGGCTTCACCCATCAAGACCCCGGCTTCATCGACCTGGCCGGCAACAAGAGCGGTGAGGTGGTGCGCGTTTACCTCCCCGCCGATGCCAATTCGCTGCTGGCGGTGGCGGAGCAGGCGCTGGTGGAGCCGAATGTGTGCAACATCATCGTGAGCGACAAGCAAAAGCACCTGCAATACCTGTCGCTCGAGCAGGCCCGCGCCCATGTGGCCAAAGGCATCGGCCTGTGGAGCTGGGCCAGCAACGATCACATCGGCCATGAGCCGGATGAACCGGATGTGGTGATGGCCTGCGCCGGCGATATCCCCACCAAGGAAACCCTGGCGGCCGTGCAGATCCTGCGCCGCGAGATCCCCAGCCTCAAGATCCGCGTGCTGAATGTGGTGAAGCTGTTCGCACTCACCCAACCGAGCGAGCACCCCCACGGCCTGAGCGATCGCGATTTCGACAGCCTGTTCACCACCGATCGCCCCGTGATCTTCAACTTCCACGGCTACCCCTGGCTCATCCACCGCCTCACCTATCGCCGCACCAACCACGTCAACTTCCATGTGCGTGGCTACAAGGAGCAAGGCAACATCAACACCCCACTGGAACTGGCGATGAACAACCAGATCGATCGCTTCAACCTGGTGATCGATGTGATCGACCGGGTTCCGGGGTTAGGGTCGCGCGCCGCTCACGTGAAGGAGCAGATGAAGGAGGCGATCCTGGCCAACCGCGCCTATGCCCATGAACACGGCATGGACGCCCCCGCCATCACCGACTGGCAGTGGACCGCCGCCACCAGCAGCGAGGTGAACTGATGCACGAACAAGCCCCCAGCCGCCTGCAACTGCCCACACCCGGTTGCTACGCCGATCCGGATCGCAGTGGCCTGACGGCCGATGACGTGTTCGACGGCATGGCCGAGCACCTCTTTTACACGCTCGGCAAACTCGCCCCCACCGCCAGCCGCCACGATCTCTACCTGGCCCTGAGCCACGCCGTGCGCGACCGGCTGATGACCCGCTATCTGGCGGGCATCGAAGCGATCAGCGCCACCCCCACCCGCGTGGTGGCTTATCTGTCGGCCGAATTCCTGATCGGCCCGCAGCTGGGCAACAACCTGCTGATGCTCGGCATCCAGGACGCCGCGGAAGAAGCCCTCCGGCGCTTCGGCATCGAACGCCTCGACGAGATCCTCGAAGTGGAGGAGGAACCCGGCCTGGGCAATGGCGGCCTGGGGCGCCTGGCGGCCTGCTTCATGGAATCGCTGGCCAGCCTCGAGATCCCGGCCACGGGCTACGGCATCCGCTACGAGTTCGGGATCTTCGATCAGCTGATCCGCGACGGTTGGCAGGTGGAGATCACCGATAAATGGCTGAAGGGCGGCTGGCCTTGGGAGATCCCCCATCCCGATCAGGCCTGCTTCGTGGGCTTCGGCGGCCGCACGGAGAGCTACAAAGATGAGCGCGGCCACTACCGCGTGCGCTGGATCCCGGAGGAGCACGCGATCGGGGTGCCCCACGATGTGCCGGTGCTCGGCTACCGGGTCAACACCTGCGACCGGCTGCGCCTGTGGCGCGCCGATGCCAGCGAGAGCTTTGACTTTTACGCCTTCAACATCGGCGACTACTACGGCGCCGTGGAGGAGAAGGTGGGCAGCGAAACCCTCTCCAAGGTGCTGTATCCCAACGACGGCACCGATGAAGGCCGCCGCCTGCGCCTGAAGCAGCAGCACTTCTTCGTGAGCTGTTCGTTACAGGACATGCTGCGCAGCCTGGACCAGCGCGGCATCCCGGTGCAGGAGTTCCCCGATCACTGGGCGGTGCAACTCAACGACACCCACCCAGCGATTGCCGTGGCCGAACTGATGCGGCTGCTGATCGATGACAAACACCTGGAGTGGGATCAGGCCTGGGACATCACCTGCCGCTCGCTGGCTTACACGAACCACACCCTGTTGCCGGAAGCCCTGGAGAAGTGGGGCCTGCCGCTATTCGGCTCGCTGCTGCCCCGCCATCTGGAGCTGATCTACGAGATCAACCGCCGCTTCCTGCAAACGGTGCGCCTGAAGTATCCGGGCAACGAAGCGCTGCTGCGCAAGGTGTCGATCATCGATGAGGAGGGCAGCAAGGCCGTGCGCATGGCCAACCTCGCCACCGTGGCCTCCCACCACGTGAACGGCGTGGCAGCGCTGCACAGCGAACTGGTGCGCACCAAGCTGCTGCCGGAATTCGCCGCCCTCTGGCCTGAGAAGTTCACCAACGTCACCAACGGCGTCACGCCGCGGCGCTGGGTGGCCCTCGCCAACCCAGCGCTGCGCCAACTGCTGGCGGAAAGCATCGGCGAAGGCTGGGTGGCCGATCTCGATCAGCTTCGCCAACTGGAGCGCTTTGTGGATGATCCCGGCTTCCTCGAGCGCTGGGAGCAAACCAAGCTGGCCAGCAAGCGCCATCTGGCCAACTACATCCACCGCCAGAGCGGGCTGTTGGTGGATCCCTCGTCGCTGTTCGACGTGCAGGTGAAGCGAATCCATGAATACAAGCGCCAACACCTCAACGCTCTGCAGGTGATCGCCCAATACCTGCGCATCAAGAACGGCCAGGCCGATGGCCTGGCGCCGCGCACGGTGATTTTCGGCGGCAAGGCCGCCCCGGGGTACTACCTGGCCAAGCTGATCATCCGCTTCCTCAACGGCATTGCCGAAACGGTGAACGCCGATCCGGATATGGATGGCCGCCTGCGGGTGGTATTCCTGCCGGATTACAACGTGAAGCTGGGCGAACGGGTGTATC
The DNA here is from genome assembly GCF_044369115.1 of Vulcanococcus sp. Lineage (GTDB taxonomy): Bacteria > Cyanobacteriota > Cyanobacteriia > PCC-6307 > Cyanobiaceae > Vulcanococcus. The sequence goes on from NZ_JBIPMN010000149.1 coordinate 2,844, forward strand.
CGGCCTCAGATCTCTCTGAGCAGATCTCCACCGCCGGCCTGGAGGCCTCGGGCACCGGCAACATGAAGTTTGCGATGAATGGTGCGCTCACCATCGGCACCCTCGATGGCGCCAACGTGGAGATCCGCGAGCAGGTGGGAGCCGACAACTTCTTCCTGTTCGGTATGACCGAAACCGAGGTGGCCGGCCTCCACGCCGAGGGCTATCGCCCCTGGGAGCTGATTGCGGAGCAACCGGAGCTGGGCGAGGTGCTCAAGCTGGTGGAGCAGGGCCACTTCAGCAACGGCGACGGTGATCTGTTCCGGCCGCTGCTGGAGAACCTCACCGGCCGCGATCCCTTCTTCGTGCTGGCGGATTTCGCTGACTACCTGCGGGTGCAGCAGCAGGTGAGCCAGGCCTGGAGCGATCGAAGCGCCTGGAATCGCATGTCGCTGCTCAACAGCGCTCGCACCGGCTTCTTCTCCTCGGATCGCTCGATTCGGGAGTACGCCCAGCGCATCTGGAAAGCCGAGAGCTTCCCGGTGACGATCACCTGCAACCTCGACGCCTAACGCCCCATGTTGCTGGTGCTGAACGTGGGCAGCTCCAGCCTGAAGGCTGCGGTTCTGCAAGCCACGGCAACCAGCTCAACAGAACTCTGGCGCGCGGAAACCGAGCGCCAGGGTGCCCTGCAGGATCAACTCAGCGCTTGGCTGGCACCCCAACTCGAGCGGTGGTGGCCCCAAATCAAGGCCGCCGGGCATCGCTTGGTGCATGGGGGTGCGTTGTTCATCATCCCCACGCGGATCACCGCAGCGGCGCTGGAGCAGCTGCACAGCGTGTCGGCCCTGGCGCCGTTGCACAACCCGCCGGCCCTCGAGGCGGTCCGCTGGCTGCAGCAGCTCCGGCCAACCCTGCCCCAGTGGGCCTGTTTCGACACAGCCTTTCATGCCAGCCTGCCGCCCGAGGCGAGCACCTATGCCCTGCCAGCCAGCTGGCGGCAGCTGGGATGCCGACGCTATGGCTTTCATGGACTCAACCACCAGCACGTGGCAGAAGCCGCACCCTGCCATCGGTTGATCAGTGCCCACCTCGGGGCGGGCTGTTCCCTGGCGGCGGTGCGGGATGGCCGCAGCATCGACACCACCATGGGGTTCACACCCCTGGAGGGGCTGGTGATGGCCAGCCGCAGCGGCAGCGTGGATCCCGGCCTACTGCTGCATCTGCAGCGCCTGGGCCTGAGCGTCGATGAGCTTGAGCAAGGGCTGAATCGCCAAAGCGGCCTGTTGGGTCTCTCCGGCCTCAGCAGTGATTGGCGCGACCTGCGCTCTGCAGCGGCAGAAGGCCACAGCGGCGCCCAGCTCGCGCTGGGCGTATTCCTGCATCGGCTGCAGCGTGAGATCGGGGCGATGGCCGCCAGCCTGGGTGGCGTGGATCAGATCGCACTCAGCGGCGGCATCGGCGCCAATGACACCTCACTCCTCGAAGAACTGAGAATCGCGATGGCTTGGCTGGGCCCGGTTGAGTGGAAACGGATCGCAGCGGACGAGGAGGGCATGATCGCCCGTTTGATCAGCCGGGCAGATCCGGCGTTTGGTGCAGGAGGCGATTCAGCCGCAGACGATCGGCATTGAGGGGATCGGGGGCCAACTCGCCGGCCAGTTCGCGGAACTTTTGCTCCACGGCATCCGGCACGCGCACATCAAAGATGCGCTCCATCAGAGCCTCGATCGAGAACAGATGGGCGTTGATGTTCTCAAGATCGGCGATGGCCTGTTGCATCGCATCGTTCTCACCGGCCTCTGCTGGAGAACCGGCCACAGCAGGAGCCAAGGCCGCATCGGTGTCGCCGTGGGTTTTCTGGAGCTCCTCGAGGGCGCGACCCGCCAGGGTGCGGAATGATTGCAACGCGGCCCAGCTCAACTCCTGCTGCTGCCGCAGGGTGGGGTTCTCGCGGATGAGACGGTCGTGCTCCCGGTAGAAGCGCTGGCAGTCAGGGCATTGGCAGGGCTCTTCCGGCACCGCAGTCCCCTTGGCGTTTCACAGCCCATCATGGCATCAAGCGGCGCGGAGATCGTCGCCGCTGAGATCGGGATCGTCGCTAGCGCCAGGGATGGGGATCTCAATCGAGCTCACCACCTGAATCACATCCCGCAGACGCATCGAATCGGCAAACCAAGCCATGGCCTGATCGGTATCGCCATCGACCACTGCCTCATTGGCGCTGTCTTCATGGGCTTCCGCCAGCAGCGCCAGCCAGCAGAGGCAGCGAGCCTGAATCACTGAGAGATCCAAGCCATCGGGCAGGTTCTCAACGATCTGCTCACTCTCCTGTTGCACCAACAGCCTCAGCCGGAGATCATGCAGCTGTGCCATGGGCTCGTGGCGACTCACACCACGCTAGCGGCAGTGGTTGAATTCGCCATCCCGCTACCTGTAGTACTGGATACCGTCACCAACCCGGCCAAACCTTATTCAAGGATCAGCGATCATCTTTGAATAAGGTGCGAGTCTATTCAAGGTTCGCGCCACAGAGCCATGAAGCGCGAAAGCGCCGGCCACTACGAGTTCAGCAGCACCGCTGGCGAGGAGGTGCGCGCTTTCGTGCCGGCCCCGTTGCCGCCGGAGCCGCCTGTGCAGCTCGAGGGAGCCCTGCAGGCACTGCACGACCGGGCCCTGCTGGCCTGCGGCCGCCTGGATGGGGTGTCAGCTCTGCTGCCGGATCGCGAGCTCTTCCTCTATGCCTATGTGCGGCGAGAGGCCCTGCTGTCCTCCCAGATCGAGGGCACCCAATCCTCGCTCTCCGATCTGCTGCTGTTTGAGCTGGAGGAGGCTCCCGGCGTCCCCTTCGATGACGTGGTGGAGGTGTCGAGTTACGTGGCGGGGCTGGAGCACGGCTTGGCGCGACTGCGGGAGGGCTTTCCGCTCTCCTCCCGCCTGCTGCGTGAGATGCACGCCCGATTGTTGGCCAGGGGCCGTGGGGCCGATCGCCTGCCCGGGGAGTTCCGCCGCAGTCAGAACTGGATCGGCGGCACCCGACCAGGCAACGCAAGCTTCGTGCCGCCACCGCCAGGGCTGGTGGACATGTGCATGGGCCAGCTGGAGCACTTCATCCATGGCACACCGGATGGGACCCACTCCCTGCCGGTGCTGGTGCGAGCCGCCCTGGCCCACGTGCAGTTCGAGACGATCCACCCGTTTCTGGACGGGAACGGTCGCTTGGGCAGGCTACTGATCGTGCTGATGTTGATCGATGCCGGGGTGCTGCAGCAGCCGCTGCTCTATCTGAGCCTGTTCTTCAAGCAGCACCGCAGCCGCTACTACGACTTGCTCAATGGGATTCGCGACGACGGCGACTGGGAAGCCTGGATCGATTTCTTCCTCGAAGGCGTCGAGAGCACGGCGACAGCTGCCGTCACCACCGCACACCGGCTGCTGGAGTTGTTCCGCGCTGATGAGGCGCGCCTGAGCGGCCTGGGGCGTTCAGGACCCAGCGTCCGCCAGGTGTTTGCCGCCCTGTGCCGGCGGCCCCTCAACAGCATCAAACAGCTCAGCACCGTTTGCGGCTTGAGCTTTCCCACCACAGCCAAAGCCCTGGAGAGCCTGGTGGCCCTGCGCATTGCAAGGGAGATCACCGGCGGGCAGCGCAACCGCCTCTTTACCTACGACGCCTATCTGGCGATTCTCAGCGAAGGCGCCGAACCCCTGTGAAGCCCCCCGTCCAAGAGCGGGCCTGTCAAAGACGGGGCTGGCGGGACTCGAACCCACGACCTACGGTTTAGGAAACCGTCGCTCTATCCGGCTGAGCTACAGCCCCATGCGGAAAACCCGCATCGGCATTATGGGCTGTGAAAGCAGGCGAGGTGATCGCGACCGGCGCCCGCGTCGGTTGAGGAAAGTCCGGGCTCCCCAATGGCCAGGCTTGCTGGGTAACGCCCAGTGCGGGTGACCGTGAGGAGAGTGCCACAGAAACACACCGCCGATGGCCCTTCGGGGATCAGGCAAGGGTGCAAAGGTGCGGTAAGAGCGCACCAGCAGCATCGAGAGGTGCTGGCTCGGTAAACCCCGGCTGGGA
>NZ_JBIPMN010000258.1:0-6848 GCF_044369115.1 Vulcanococcus sp.
AGCATGTAGGAGCGCGGGGAAGCGAAAGCCATGCAGAACTCGGAGGGGGCAAGGGAAGGGTCGTGCCGTTGTCGTAGAGGCCCCTGGGCCTAGGAGTCAACCGCAGCTGACTGTGTTAGGCGCGACGGAACGGGCCCGTAAAGTTGGCTCCGCAGGTGTCCGATCACCATGAAGCCATTGCCGCTGCCGGAGGCGTTGCGGCGTGCCTCCTTCGGCTTGCCCGATTTGGTGGTCATTCTTGGTGTGCTCACCCTGCTTGGCCTGATCGCCCATCTGGGCTCCGGGGCCATGGTTAGTTTCCGGCCGCCGGACGTCAGTCCGAGCATCTCCCTCGATCCCCGCAACCTGCCCGAGTACGCCGGCCGCTCCACCCTGCGCATGTTCATCGCGCTGGGCTGCTCAACCCTGTTCACCCTGATCTACGGCTCGATCGCGGCCCACAACCGCCGCGCCGAACGTCTGTTGGTGCCCCTGCTCGACATCCTCCAGTCGGTGCCAGTGCTGGGGTTCCTTTCGATCACCGTGACCGGATTCATCGCCCTGTTCCCCGGCAGCCTCCTGGGCCTGGAAGCGGCGTCGATCTTCGCGATCTTCACCAGCCAGGTCTGGAACATGACCTTCTCCTTCTATCAGTCGCTCCGCACGGTGCCGAAGGAGCTGATCGAAGCCACCACCCTCTACCGGCTCTCTCGCTGGCAGCGTTTCACCCGGCTTGAGGTGCCATCGGCGGCGATCCCGCTGCTCTGGAACGCGATGATGAGCTTCGGCGGTGGCTGGTTCTTCGTGGCGGCCAGCGAAGCCATCAGCGTCCTCAACCAGGATTACACCCTTCCCGGCATCGGCTCCTACGTGGCGGCGGCCGTGGGGGCCCAGGATCTTGCAGCCCTGGGCTGGGCCATCGCCACGATGGTGGTGGTGATCCTGCTAGTCGACCAGCTCTTCTGGCGCCCCTTGGTGGCCTGGTCCGACAAGTTCCGCCTGGAGCAGAGCAGTTCTGGTGATGCCCCCAAGTCCTGGGTGTACAACCTGCTCACCACAGCCCACATCCCCAGCCTTCTAGCCCAGGCCTTCAAGCCGGCCCTCGAAGCGCTCGATCGGCTGATGTCCCGTCTGCTGGGGCAGGTGGGTGTCGACCCTGCCGAGATGGAGTCACCACGGGACGATCGGCTTTACAACCTGGTGCTGCTGCTGGGGATCGGGGCGCTGCTCACCTGGCTTGTGCACTTCGTGCTCGTCACGGTCGGGATCACGGAAGTGGCCACCGCCTTCCGCCTCGGGATCTTCACCCTGCTGCGGGTCACGCTCCTGCTGCTGATTGCCACCTTGATCTGGACGCCGATCGGGGTCGCAATCGGCTTCCACCCACGCCTGGCCCGGCTGCTTCAGCCGCTGGTTCAGCTCCTGGCCTCCTTTCCGGCCAACTTCATCTTTCCCTTCGCCACCGTCTTCTTCATCCGTAGCCACGTGAGCATCGACTGGGGCTCCATCCTGCTGATGGCCCTCGGGGCCCAGTGGTACATCCTGTTCAACTCGATCGCCGGCGCCCAGACCATTCCCTCCGACCTGCTGGAGATGGCCGATGACGTGGGCCTCAGCGGCGTTCAGCGCTGGCGGAAACTGATCATTCCCGGCATCTTCTCGGCCTGGGTCACCGGCGGAGTGACCGCCAGCGGCGGGGCCTGGAACGCCAGCATCGTCTCCGAGGTGGTGAGCTGGGGTGGCACCACCCTCACGGCCAACGGCCTCGGGGCCTACATCGCCCAGGCCACCACAGCAGGCGACTGGCCCCGGATCGCCCTGGGGATCGGGATGATGAGTGTGTTCGTCGTCGGCATCAACCGTCTGCTCTGGAGGCCCCTCTACGACCTGGCAGAGAGGAAGTACCAGCTATGAGTCCCCCATGTCTCTGATCAACGTCGACCATGTCTCGAAGAGATTCCCCCTGCCTGATGGCAAAGGGGAATTCACAGTGCTTGATGACGTCAGCCTGACGGTGCGCTCCGGTGAAGTGGTGGCCCTGCTGGGCCGCAGCGGCAGCGGCAAGAGCACCCTGCTGCGGATCATGTCCGGCCTGATCCGGCCGAGCCAGGGGGCTGTCAGGAGTAACGGTGCGCCGCTGCGGGGGGCGAACCCTAATCTGGCCATGGTGTTTCAGAGCTTCGCTCTGCTCCCCTGGCTCACGGTGCAGGACAACGTGGAACTGGGGCTGGCCGCCCGGCATGTCGACCGGAGCGAGCGCCGGGAGCGGGCCCTCAAAGCCATCGACATCGTCGGCCTCGATGGCTTCGAGAGTGCCTACCCCAAGGAGCTCTCCGGTGGCATGAAGCAGCGGGTGGGCTTCGCCCGCGCCTTCGTGCTGGAGCCTGAAGTGCTGTTCATGGACGAACCCTTCAGTGCTCTCGATGTGCTCACCGCCGAGAACCTGCGTGGTGAAATCGACGACCTCTGGAACGCGGGTACCTTTCCCTCCAAGAGCATCCTGATCGTCACCCACAACATCGAGGAGGCGGTCTATCTCGCCGACCGGGTGGTCATCCTCGGGTCCAAGCCCGGTCGGATCCGCGGTGAGCTTCCGATCGACCTGCCCCGTCCCCATGACCGCAGCCTTCCGCGTTTCAAGGTCCTGGTTGATTACATCTATGCGGCCATGACCAACCCCGACATCGAGGTCAGCGGAGTGATCGATGGCGGTGGTCCCGAACCATCGACGGTGCGATCCACCGTCTCTCCCTTCTCGCGGCCGCTGCCCCATGTGCGGGTCGGGGGGATCAGCGGCCTGCTGGAGTTGATCGTCGAGAAGGGGGAGGAGATCGACGACATTCCTGTGCTCGCCGAGCGCCTCCAGCTCTCCGTGGACGATCTCCTGCCCTTGCTGGATGCCGCCGCGATGCTCGGCTTCGCCCAGGTGGCCAACGGCGATGTCCGTCTGACCCCGGTCGGCCGGGACTTCGCCACCACCACCATCCTGCGCAGCAAGGACCTGTTCCGTCAGCAGGCCATGGTGCACATTCCTGTGCTGAACTCCATCGTGCACACCCTCAGGGAGAAAGCCAACGGTGCCATGCGCTCCGACTTTTTCATGGGAATCTGGGATGACTACTTCCCCATCGAGGAAGCGGAACGCCAGCTCGCCACGGCGGTGGACTGGGGTCGCTACGGCGAGCTCTTCGAGTACGACGCCAGCGAGGGACGTCTCTACCTTCCGAGCTGAGCCAAGCCGAACACGGGAACCTTGTCGTCCAGGGGTGTCGCCGAGCTGATGCCATATCCCCTTCAGGAGATCACCATGACGTTGACGTGACCCCCTTTATCGGTCCAGTGCTTATGAGAGTGGGTGGTCGTGGTCATGCTGCAGCTCCCTGTTGAGCTGCCTCCAGGGGCGTACGCCCCTGGAGAGCCGAGTGCGGCCTGAACGTGTTGTACTCCCAGCGCCAGCGATCGGCGAGTGGCGTGGACCCCGGAGATCGGTCCACGTCGGGCTACAGCAGGCAGCACAGTGGTCAGCCAGCAGGGCATCCCTCAGAAGGACTGTCTGTCGGCATGTGGGACCACATCCATCCGCGCTGTGGGCTCACATCCGGAGAGGCTCAAGGCCATGGCGTGAACATCAGCGAGGCCGATCGCCTGGCAGGAGAGGCGACTAGAGCGAAACCCTCTACGCCCTTGGTTTATCGGCATCAACGCATAGTCTTGCCAGCGCAAATCAATCCTGCGGCCTCCTCAGCCGCCGCTGACGGCCAGTCGGGGGCCCTCTGAAGCCCCTGACCGAGCGGCGGTGCTGGCATCGGATCCCCGCTGCCACTCGGGCACAAGCTGGGACAACAGCTCTAAGGCGGCTGACGCATCTTGCCGAGCGATGGCTGCTTCAAGAGCATCCAATCGGGGCCAGAGTTGCTCGGGAGGCAGGGAGGCTTCGCGGGCGCGGTAGATGAGGGGGTGGGCGGTGGCTTCGGAGCTCGCTTCGATCAGCAGCTCTTCGTAAAGCTTTTCACCGGGGCGTAGACCCGTGCAGAGAATCTCGATGTCTCCGTCGGGGTTGTGGGCATCGCGCACGCGCAAACCGCTGAGGCGCACCATCTGGCGGGCCAGCTCGAGGATGCGTACCGGCTCACCCATGTCGAGCAGGAACAGATCTCCTCCTTCGGCCAGCACTGCGGCTTGGAGCACCAACTGGGCTGCCTCAGGGATCGTCATGAAGAAGCGGATGATCTCCGGGTGGGTGAGGGTGATAGGGCCGCCAGCAGCAATCTGCTGCCGGAACAAAGGCACCACCGAGCCGGAAGAGCCCAGCACGTTGCCAAAGCGCACCATCGCGAAGCGGCTTGGGGATCCCTGCCGCTTGGCATCCTCCGCAAAACCCTGCACCACGAGCTCAGCAACGCGCTTGCTGGCCCCCATCACATTGGTGGGGCGCACGGCTTTGTCGGTGGAGATCAACACCATCTGGCGCAGGCCCTGATCAAGGGTGGCCTGAGCAATCACGCGGGTGCTCTGCACGTTGTTGGCCAGGCCGGCCACAGGGTTGGCCTCCACCAAGGGCACGTGTTTATACGCAGCGGCATGAAACACCAGCTCCACGGCCCGCTCGGCGAAGCACCGTTGAACCAGGGCCGCATCGGCGGCACTACCAAGCACCGGGATCAGGTTGACGTCTGCTGGCAGAAGGTGCTGCAGCTCCTGGTGAATGGCATAGAGGGCAGGCTCGCTGCGCTCCAACAACACCAGGGCTTTAGGGCCAAGACGCAGGATCTGGCGGCAGAGCTCGGAGCCGATCGAACCACCAGCGCCGGTGACGGCCACCACCGCCCCACGCACGCCGGGGCCAAGCAATTGGGGATCAGGCGGCACGGCGTCACGGCCTAACAGCTCCTCGATCGCTACAGGGCGGAGGGTGTTGATGCGGGCCGTGCCGCTGGTGATCTCCTCCAAGGAGGGCACCTGCAGTACCGACACACCCAGTTGCTGGATGTCCTGCACGATGCTGCGGCGCTTGCTGCGGCTGAGCGACGGCATGGCCAGCAGCACCTGGCTCACCTGGTGGCGGCTGAGCAGCTCGGGCAGCAGCTGTGGGGCATGGATGGCGACGCCGTCGAGCTCACGACGCCAGAGCGCAGGATCGTCATCGATGAAAGCCACCAAGGTGTGGCTACGAGCGAGTCGCAAGGCAGCGGCCAGCTGGGCAGCGGCGGCACCGGCGCCGTAGATCACCACCTGAGGCCGATTGGTGCTTGGGGTCTGGTTGGCCCGGAGTAGCAAGTCGCGAAGCACAAAGCGCGTGCCACCGGTGAGGCCAGTGAGTAAGAGCCAGAGCAGGGGCCAGCTACTGCGGGGCGGCATCTGCACCGGCAGAAGGGTGCCGAGTAGATACACCAGCAGCACCACGGCAGCATTGCGAGTAGCTACCGCGTACAACGCGGTGCTGCTCACGTAGCGGGTGAGGCCGCGGTATTGGCCGGTGAGCGCGTAGACGCTGAGGCCGACTGCCCACACCGCCGGGAACAGCCAGAGGCTGGCTCCTAGAGGTGCGCTAAAGGGGTGGGCCGTGCGCAACCAGAAGCTCAGCCAGATCGCCAGGGGGATCAGCAGCACATCGATGGTGCCCAGCAGTAGGCGGCGTCCCAGGGGAGGGAGCTCCATCAGAGCGCGCCGCAGGGAGGCTGTTGTTCGCATCAGGCCAGGCATTCAGGATCTAGTGCTCTTGGGGGGAACTGGGAAGGAGGCTGTCCACCGGACTGATCCATGGGGGAGATCTCGGAGCCAGGAGGGTTTGGGCATAGGGAATGCTTTGGCCAGCAACGAATAACCCAGGAACAACAGCTCGACTAGCCAAGAGCGTGCTCAGAGCGAAGGGGGCACCGGAAGGTGTTCACCTTGCCGGAGGGGAAAAGCATGGATCGCCATCAAACCCGCTAGCTGTTTTGCAACAGGCGCACCATCATGCGGCGCTGGTGGTCGTGACCACCAAAGAACATGGCGAGCGCCTGGATTTCCCACTGCTCAGTGCGTGGACGAAACCAAGTCACGGCACGATCAAGAGCCAGGTAGCGAAGACCAGGGAGGAGGTCATCGTGTGACTCTCCACGAAGACGAGCTGTGGCCAACCGTTCGGCCGCGGTGATGATCGCCTCGATGCGCTCCTGTGCATGGCACTGGGCCTCCACCAGTGGTTCTCCAATGCCGGAGTAGGCCAGCGTCAGGTACTCGGTGATCAGCAGGAGATCGTTGATCGCTTCTGCGGCGAAGACCACTGTCCACGGAGCCGCGCTTATCGTATATGCGAAGCCACCCTGGCTCGCAGTTGATTGGCAGAGATAAAGGACCCGTGAGTGCTGTGCTGCAGCAAGGGCTTGTCTTGCTGCAGCACAGCACTCACGGTTGAGATGCGACCAGCGTCCACCAAAACTTTGGCAAAGGCAACCTGATCGTATGAGTGTGACTGAGTAGCACCAAGCGGTCAAGAGCCCGGGCCAGGTGCAGCCGCCCAACCGCAGCCTGAAGGCCGCATTGGCCTGCCTACACCCCCTACATCCCATGATCGGCACGCTTGCGGGCGACAACCTGGGGAGCCAGCCAGGCGCCGGTGCTCCCAGTGGCCCGCCAAAGGGTGAGGCGCAGGGCATCGCGGAGAAGCTTGCGGCGTTCAGCGGAGCTCGGGGGAGGCCAATCAGCCGGGTCAACGCGAATGCCCTGGCTGCCAAGGGCAATGCGGGCAAGGGCTACTGCACGGGCGGTGTCATCGGGGTCGGTGGCAATCCACACCCGAGAACTGCGGGGAGAGGGCTGGTGGCGAAGCCCTGGAGCAGTTCGCGGGTGGGCAGGGGAGGCGGCGTAGCTGTGGGGCAACGAAT
>NZ_JBIPMN010000150.1:0-6707 GCF_044369115.1 Vulcanococcus sp.
ATGATCTGGGCAGCGATCAGCCCGTGCCGCAGCAACGGCTGGGCAGCGTGCGCTGACGTGACGGCTGCAGGGCTGCACCCGATCGAGTGATCCAGGCTGTATCGATCCATAGAACGGATGGATTGATCGGGCATCCCCTTGGCCATCCGCCGGCACCGGCTCCCGCGTTTTTGGCTAGTGCTCACCCTTGGCCTGGTGGCTGCCGGCGTGGGCTCGGCCTACTGGTGGGAGAAGCAGTTGCCGGAGCGCCTCGAGCAGGCCGCTGCCCAAGGCCGCCTCGACGACTGCCTGAGCTACGGCGAACAACTGGCCGCACTGCGCTGGCTGGGGGGCAAGGCGCCACTGGAGCAGGGCCGCTGCCGGCGCCTCAAGGCTGCAGAGCTCTGGCGCAAGGGGGCCTGGGCCGAAGCGCTGAAACTGCAGCTGCAGCTGGTGAATTCAGGCAACAGCACCCCCGCGGATCAGCAGCAGCTGCTCAGCTGGCAGCAACAGCTCGAAACCCGAGCGCTGAATCTCTACCGCGAGGGCCGGCTGGAAGAAGCCCTGAAACTGCTCACTGCTCTCAATGCCGCCCACAACGCCGGCGGCACCTCCCTGGGCGATCAGCTCAACGAAGACTGGAACCGCCAGAAATTCCTCAAACAGCGGGCGGAGCAGCTGATCCCGCAGAAGCGCTGGTGGGAAGCCCTCGACGCGCTCAACCGCATCGAACACCCCTGGTGGAAGCAGCAATCAGCGCCGTTACGCCGCCAGGTGGAACAGGGCATCGAGGGACTGCGCAGCGGCGAGCAACGCGAACACGATGTGCACGGCGGCGCCCTGAGCTCCAACGTGCCGGCTGAACGGCTCAACGACTTGATCACCCAGAAGCTGGCTCAGGGCATGGACGACTGGCAGGCCTTCAGTGCGGCCTGCCGAGAATTGGGCGGGCGTGTGGTGGAGGCTGGCCCGGAAACCGCCTGTCGCCGCTGATCACGCGTGACAGGATGGTGCACCCATCGCCATCACCCTCGATGCAGGCAGGAGATCAGGTCAAGGTGAGCCAGAGCGTGGTGGTCTTCCACCATCCCGAGCATCGCGGCCAGGCCTTCGATCTCAAGGGTCAGCAGGGTGAAGTGTTCCAGGTCCTCAACGATTACAAGGGCCGCACCATCAGCCCCACCATGCCGGTGATCGTGGCGTTCGGCCGTTTTCGCGCCCACTTCCGCACCGACGAGCTCGAGCCGGTGGCCTGATCAGAGGCCCAGCCGGCTTCCGATCAGCCGGCTTCCTTGATCAGAAACACGCCCTCTTCTTGGTCGATCGTCTGGAGGCAGAGGGCAATCACCTCCTGCCGGCTGGTGGGTACCACCCGTCCGCAGAAATCCGGTTGGATCGGCAGTTCGCGATGGCCGCGATCCACCATCACCAACAGCCGCACCCGCCGGGGCCTTCCCCAGGCCTGCAAGGCCTCGAGGGCTGCGCGCACGGTCCGGCCAGTGAAGATCACGTCATCCACCAACACCAGATCGCGCCCCTCCAGATCGGCAGGCAACTGGGTGGGGGTTGCCAGCCGGGTACCGATGCGGGAGAGATCGTCGCGATGGAAGGTGGGATCGAGGCTGCCGCAGGCAATCGGATGGCCGCACAGGGCCTCAAGCCTCTGGGCCAACACCGCCGCTAGAGCCACCCCACGTGTGGGAATGCCCACCAGCACCAGCTGCTGGCTGTCGGCCAAGCTTTCCAGCACCTGGGAGGCGAGGCGATTGAGTGTCCGCCCCAGCTCGTCGGCCGAGAGGATCTCCATGCGATCGGCGGACATATGGGTTCCGGCAGGCGCCGATGGTATCGGGATCAGCGGGTGTGGCCAAAAGCTGACCCAGGCGGGATCACAGCTGGATCAGCCCTAGGCGCAGGGTAGGTTGGAATGAGAAGGCGTTGCGGAGAGGCAGGATTCCCCGGGTGACAGCTTCACCGTCGACCGATCAAGAGCCACCGACGAACGGTTACAGAGTCGAGTCCAGTGGCGAGTCAAAACGCGGCAACGTCGCCCCCGTCGTGCTGTGCATCCTGGATGGTTGGGGCTACCGCCACGACGACGCCCACAACGCGATCCGGGCTGCAGATACCCCGGTGATGGATGCCCTCTGGCACGCCTACCCCCACACCTTGATTGAGGCCAGTGGAGCGGATGTGGGCCTGCCGGACGATCAAATGGGCAACTCGGAGGTGGGACACCTCACCATCGGCGCTGGACGTGTGATCCGCCAGGAGCTGGTGCGGATCAGTCAGGCCGTTCGCGACGGCAGCATCAACGACAACCCCGAGCTCAACGCCCTCGCTGATCGCCTTGTGGCCAGTGGCAAGACGCTCCACTTGATCGGCCTCTGCTCCGATGGCGGCGTTCACAGCCACATCGATCATCTCGGCGGCCTCCTCCATTGGGCCGCAGGGCGCGGCCTCAAGCAGGTGTGTGTGCATGTGATCACGGATGGTCGCGATACTCCCACCCAGAGCGCGCCGGGCTATCTGAGCACGATCGAAGCCCAGATCCGCAAGGCCGGCGTTGGCAGCATCAGCACGATCTGCGGCCGCTACTGGGCCATGGACCGCGACAACCGCTGGGATCGCACCGAAAAGGCCTACCGCCTGCTCTGCAACGACGGCCCCGCTGAGGCTCAATCCGCCATCGAAGTTCTGGAGAGCGCTTACGCCGGCGGCATCACCGATGAGTTCATCGAGCCCACACGGCTCAACCCCGGCCGCATCGCCCCGGGCGATGGCGTTGTCTGCTTCAACTTCCGGCCCGATCGGGTGCGCCAGATCATTCGCGCCCTTGTATTGAGCGATTTCAACGACTTTCCGCGCGAGCCGATCGACGACCTGGCGGTCGTCACCTTCACCCAATACGAAGCCGGGCTGCCAGTGGCAGTGGCTTTCCCGCCGGAATCCCTCGATGGCCTGCTCGGCCAGGTGGTGTCGGAGGCAGGCCTGCGCCAGTTCCGCACCGCCGAAACCGAGAAGTATCCGCACGTCACTTACTTCATGAATGGTGGGATCGAACAGCCCTATCCGGGCGAAGACCGCCACCTGGTGCCCTCTCCCCGCGTCGCCACCTACGACCAAGCCCCCGCGATGTCGGCTGAGCAACTCACCGATCACTGCATTGCGGCCATCAATAAGGGCATCTACGCGCTGGTGGTGATCAACTACGCCAACCCCGACATGGTGGGCCACACCGGCGAGATGAACGCCACGATCGACGCCATTCACACGGTTGATCAAAGCGTGGGCCGCCTCCTGGAAGCCACCAACCGCATGGGCGGCACGCTGCTGGTGACAGCCGACCACGGCAACGCCGAACTGATGGAAGGCCCGGATGGCCGGCCATGGACCGCCCACACAACCAATCCGGTGCCGGTGATCTTGGTGGAAGGCGAAAAGCGCAAACTGCCCGGCCACGGCAACGCCGTGGAGTTGCGGAGCGGCGGCGGCCTGGCTGATATCGCCCCCACGCTGCTCGAAATTCTGGGCTTACCCCAACCAGCCCGCATGACCGGCGCATCTCTGGTGGTGCCGCTCGGAAGCCCGGCGGTGCCCAATCGGATTCCTCAGACCTTGGGAGTCTGATCCGGCCCTTTAGGCTTCCGCCATGCTCCAAACCGTTTTCACCTGGATTTGGCTGGCCAGCGGCGTGCTGCTGATGATCAGCGTGTTGTTGCACAGCCCCAAGGGCGATGGCATGGGCGGCCTGGCCTCCAGTGGCAGCTCGATGTTCAGCAGTGCCCGCAGCGCCGAGGCCACGCTCAATCGCATCACCTGGACCCTGCTGGCGGTGTTTCTTGGTCTGGCCACAGCCCTGAGCGCCGGCTGGTTCAAGCTCTGATCAAGTCTCAGATCACACCACAGCTCTTCCGATCCACACCTTGACGATGCCCCGCCGCAGCTTTCTGGCGAGCCTCACAGCTCTGTTCAGCCCGATGCTGGGCGCCAGCGCGGCTGAAGCGGCTTCAGTGGCGGCCGACCCCAAATGGAACCTCAGCGATGCTGAGTGGAAGCGGCGCCTGAGCCCCGCCGCCTACCAGGTGCTGCGCAAGGAAGGCACCGAGCGGCCCTTCAGCAGCCCGCTCAACAACGAAAAGCGCGCCGGCACCTTCCACTGCGCCGGCTGTGATCTGCCCCTGTTCAGCTCCAAAGCCAAGTACGACAGCGGCACCGGCTGGCCCAGCTTCTGGCAGCCCCTGCCGAAAGCGATTGGCACCAAGATCGATTTCAAGCTGATCGTGCCGCGCACCGAATACCACTGCAAACGCTGCGGCGGCCATCAGGGGCACGTGTTTGACGACGGCCCCAAACCCACCGGCAAGCGCTATTGCAACAACGGTGTCGCGCTCACCTTCAAACCTCAGGCCGGCTGACGCCGGCCTCGTGGGCGTTCAGAACAGCTGGGGAGATCCGACGCGCTCGGCATAAGCCTCTTCGCCGTGTTCAGCCACATCCACGCCGAGATTTTCTGCATTCTCGCTCACCCGGAAGCGAACGCCGAGGCTGCGCAACACAGCTGCAATCAGCAACGTGCCCAGAGCAGCAAGGCCATAGGCCACCAGAACCGCCTGCAGCTGACCCAACACCAACGCGGTACGCCCCTGTTGTGCCAGCACTTCACCCGCAGGGTGGGCCGCGATCAGTTCGGCGTTGGCAAACACACCCGTGAGCAGCGCACCAGCGGTTCCGCCCACCCCATGCACGGCATAGGTGTCGAGGGAATCATCGAAGCGCAGTTTCACCTTGACCTGCACGGAGATGAAGCAAAGCAGGCTCGTGAGCGCACCGATGGCCAGCGAAGATCCCACGGTGACAAAGCCTGCAGCGGGGGTGATCCCCACCAACCCTCCCACCGCACCGGTAGCCAAGCCCACAGCCGTGGGCTTGCCATCGCGCCAGGTCTCCAGCAGCGACCAGGCCACCAGGCCGGCCGCCGCCGCCACATGGGTAGTGGTGAACGGCAGCTCGGCGCCAGCCACCGTTAGCTGACTGCCGCCGTTGAAGCCAAACCAGCCGAACCACAACAGACCGGTGCCGAGCAGGATCTGGGTCACGTCGTGGGGTGGACGCACTGAGGAAGGCCATTGCCGGCGGGCACCGATCAACGCCGCCAGCACCAGGGCAGACACACCGGAACTGATATGCACCACCGTGCCACCGGCGAAATCCAGATCTTTGCCGAGCAATCCTCCGCCCCAGACCATGTGAGCCAACGGTGCGTAGACCAGCAGCAGCCAGATCGGAGTAAACAGGCACCAGAACCGGAAACTGATCCGCTCCACCAGAGCACCGGAGATCAGGGCCGGCGTGATGATCGCGAACATGCCCTGGAACAACGCAAAGCTGAGGCCTGGAATGGCCAGAGGCTCCCAGCTCAGCGGCAGGTTTTCCAGCAGGGAATAGCGGAGGGGATTGCCCAGAACGGCCTGCAAGGCCCCGCCATCGGCAAAGGCCAGGCTGAAGCCAAAAGTGGCCCAAACCACCGTAGCGATGCCCATCATCACGAAGCTCATCGCCATCGTGTTGAGCACATTGCGGCCTTGCACAAAGCCGCCGTAGAAAAACGCCAAACCTGGCGTCATCAACAACACCAGGGCCGACGACATCAGCACCAAGGTGTTGTCGGCTGGATTCAGCGCAGCAGCATCGGCCGCATGGGCTGGAAGCAGGCCGCCGATCGCCAGCTGCAAGGCAGGCACCGTCAGGGCAGCGATCAGCAGCCGCTGCGGCCTCGATCGAAACAACACGGGAAAACTTCCGTAGCGATTGCCACACTTCCAGAGCGCCAACCCCAGAAACTGTTCAGATTGGACACATTGCCGCACTCGGCAGGCAGCGCACAAAAAAGGAGGGCCGAAGCCCTCCTGAGGATTCTCAGCTGTGCGCTGGATCAATAGTCGAAGTCGCCGCCCATGCCGCCGCCGGCGGGAGCTGCTTCCTTCTTCTCGGGCATGTCAGCCACGATGCACTCGGTGGTGAGCACCATGCCTGCGATCGAGGCAGCGTTCTGCAGACCGGAACGGGTCACCTTGGCGGGGTCGACGATGCCGGCAGCCAGCATGTCGACGTACTCGCCGGTGGCGGCGTTGTAGCCCTCGTTGAAGGGCTTGTTCTTCACGTGCTCGGCCACCACGGAGCCGTTCACACCGGCGTTCTCGGCGATGCGCTTGAGGGGAGCGGTGAGCGACGAAGCCACGATGGTGGCGCCGATCAGCTCTTCGCCGGAGAGGTTGGAAGCCGCCCACTGCTCGAGGGCAGGAGCCAGGTGGGCCAGGGTGGTGCCACCGCCGGGAACGATGCCCTCTTCAACGGCCGCCTTGGTGGCGTTGATGGCGTCTTCGAGGCGCAGCTTCTTGTCCTTCATCTCGGTCTCGGTGGCGGCACCCACCTTGACCACGGCCACACCGCCGCTCAGCTTGGCCAGACGTTCCTGGAGCTTCTCCTTGTCATAGGAGGAGTCGGTTTCGTCCATCTGCTTGCGGATCTGCTCGCAACGGGCCTTCACGGCCACCTCGTTGCCTTCGGCCACGATGGTGGTGGTGTCCTTGTTGATGGTGATGCGGCGGGCGGTGCCCAGCATCTCCAGCTTGGCGTTCTCCAGCTTGAGACCGGCGTCTTCGGTGATCAGCTGACCGTTGGTGAGAACAGCGATGTCCTCGAGCATGGCCTTACGGCGATCGCCG
>NZ_JBIPMN010000151.1:0-6575 GCF_044369115.1 Vulcanococcus sp.
CGATCAGCACCACCAGCGCCACGATCGTGAGCAGAAACACGCTGATCTTGCGGCGGCTGGCCACTAGGGCCTGGCGCAGCAGCTGCGCCTCATCGAGGTAGGAGCCCAGCCTCAGGATCCGGAATACGCGTAGCAGCCGCAGCACGCGCACGATCAGGAGCGATTGCCCGGCCGGGATGCCAAGGGTGAGCAACGGCGGCAGGCTCGACACCAGATCCACGAATCCGAAAAAGCTGCGCGCATAGGGCCAGGGCCGCTTGCTGCACAGCAGCCGCAGCAGATATTCGAGGCTGAACAGGCTGGAGAACGTCAGCTCCAGCGGCTCAAACACAGAGCGGTACTGGCCGCGCAGGCGCGGATCGCTCTCCAGCGCCACCAGCAGCACACTGAGCACGATGGCGATCAGCAGCGCTAGATCAAAGCGCTTGCCCGCTGCTGTGTCGGCTTCAAAAATGATGCGCTCAAGCCTCGGGCGGCCCACCCAGCGCCGAATCGCCAGGGCCAGCAGGAGCAAAGCGGTCAGCAGCCCGAGGCCGGTGCTGAAGGCGTTCACGGAGTGGTGTGAAGGCGGGGGAGGTCGAGCTGTTGCTGCAGCACCCCAAGCTTCAGGGCCACTTCTGCCAGTTCCCGCTCCACTGCTGATCCAGGCACCAAGCCAGCACCGGCGGTGAGTTCCAGGCGCTGGCCCTGCAGGCTGCCGCTGCGGATGGCTACCCGCAGCTCCGTGTCACCTTCGCTGTCGATCCAGCCGATCGGGGCAGCGTAATAGCCCCGCTCGAACGGTTCAAGGCTGCGCAGGGCGGCCATAGCCTCCCGCCGCGGCAGCCCGGCCACTGCCGGTGTGGGGTGCAAGGCAGCGGCCACTGCCAGCGGCTGCTGATCGCCCAGGTCGGCGGTGATGGGGGTGTGTAGATGCATCAGTTGGCCGTGGCGGGCCAGGCGCGGGTGGCGGGGCCGGCGCGGCGTCAGACCGTTGTGGTGGAGCACCTCGGTGATGGCTTCCACCACCAGCTCGTGCTCGCGCCTGTCCTTGTCGGAGTGGAGCAGCTGGCCGGCATTGGGTCCCACCGGTGCGGTGCCGGCGAGCGCATCACTGCGGAGTTGTCCCTGACGCACGGTGAGCAGGCGTTCAGGGGAGGCTCCAAGCAAGGCGGGACCATCCGCCTGTTGCCAGAGGAAGCGGCAGCTGCCGGGTTGGCGCTGACGCAGCTGGGCGAGCAGGTGCAGCGGATCCAGCGGTTGGGCCAGCTGCAGCTGCTGGCGCACGGCGAGCACCAGCTTGCGCAGCTCACCGGCTTCCACCAGTTCCAACCCCCGTTCCACCACAGAGCGGTAGCCCTCCTGCCAGGCGGAGCCGCTGAGCACGGCAGGGCCTGCGGCCTCCCCGGCGGCGGCGCAGGGGTCGGCAGGTAACTGGGCCAGTCGTTCTGCTTGCTCCCACAGCTCCTCGGCCAGGGATCGGGCGCTGACCTCGCCACCGAGGGTGCGTTGCAGCCGCAGCCAGCAGTGGCGCCCCTGGCGGCTCAGTTGCCAGCGGGGCAGCACCGCCTGCACCCCCGGCACGCCATCGCCCTCTTGGAGCGGGCTCTCAAAGAAGGAAAAGGCCAGCAACACCCGCGGCCGCGCCAGCGGCGGGCAGATCTGGGGTGCGGCGAGGCGGCCCAGGCTCACGGCGCTGAAGCGCTGAGCCAGTTCAAAGCGGCGCTGACCGCTCAGCTCCAGGCTGTTGCAGCGACCACTGGCGGCCAGGCAGAGCCCGGGAGCGCTATCCCACAGAAAACGGAACCGTTCGCCCTGCTCGAGTTGGCTCAACAGCGCCATCGGGTCGCGGCCGGTGAGCGGCAGCGCCAGGCTGAGCACGCCTTCCCCATCCAGTTGGCGCGCGCCATCGGCCGCTGCCGCCAGCAGATCGCTGAAGCTGGTTGTGACGCTGGATGGAGCCTGCACCCGGGGCGGGCTGAAGCGGCTGCTCAAATGTATGGGCCTTCCTGCGCCGCCAGTTGCCCTCGCCCGCGTCCGAGCCACAGGTCGTCGCAAGCCTTCATGCCGATCCGGCTCAGCGGCGGCGGCTCTGGAAAGCGGCGATCAAGTGGCCGATGTACTCGGTGGCTGTGATGCCGGTGCTGCTGGCCGCCGGCTGGCGCGCCGGGCAAGGTTTGGCAGTGCGGTTCGACCAGCTGCTGCTGTTTCTGCTGGCAGCTGTGCTGCTGCTGGCCTGGGAAAACCTGGCCAACGATGTGTTTGATGCCGATACCGGCGTCGACACTCAGGGCAAGCCCCATTCGGTGGTGAACCTCACGGGTCGGCGTGATCGTGTGTCGTTGCTGGCCAATGGCGCTCTGCTGGTGGGGTTGCTGCTGATGGCGTTGGTGGCGCTTCGCAGTAGCCCAGCGGTATTGGCCCTGGTGTTGGCCTGCTGTGGCATTGGCTATGCCTATCAAGGGCCGCCCTTGCGCCTTGGGTATCGGGGCCTGGGCGAACCCCTCTGCTGGATCGCCTTCGGGCCCTTAGCCACAGCCGCCGCCCTCCTGGCCCTGGCCCAGGCAGGTGAGAGCACTGTGCCCTGGCGGGCGGCGCTGGAGCTGGGCAGTGGCCCGGCCCTGGCTACCACACTGGTGCTGTTCTGCTCCCATTTCCATCAGGTGGAGGAGGACGCGGCCCATGGCAAGCGTTCGCCCGTGGTGCGGCTGGGTACCGGGCCGGCGGCAGGGTTGATTCCCTGGTTTGTAGTGGCGGCGCTGGCCTTTGAGTGGGTGCCGGTGCTGGTGGGGCAATGGCCGCTCACAGCCCTGCTCGGTGGGATCGGGCTGCCACCGGCCCAGGCGCTGATCCGCCTGCTGCATCAGCACCACCATGAGCCGCAGCGGATCGTGGGCAGCAAGTTTCTGGCCCTGCGCTTTCAGGCGCTGAATGGTTTAGGCCTGGCGGCGGGTCTGGCCATGGGCCGTTGGCTGGGATGAGTGCGCCGGGCCTGCTGCACCTGAGCTGGCGGCCCTATCGCTTCGTCTTGCCGCGTCGCCTGATCACCAGCCGCGGTGCATTGGTGGAGCGCCATGGCTGGTTGCTGCGGCTGCAAGCAGCCGATGGGTCCTGTGGCTGGGGTGAGGCTGTTGCCCCGCTATGGGCGCCTGCCTCGCCGGAGCTGGCCGCGGCGGTTGCGGCGCTTCCGCAATCTGTGGCGCGCGAGGAGCTCGAGCAGCGGATGTTGCAGCTGCCGGCAGCGCTGGCTTGCGCGGTGGGGATGGCTCTGGCCGAGCTCGATGTTGTGGGTGGGTGCTGGCATTGCGCCCCGCGCTCAGCCTGGCTGCTGCCAGCCGGAGAGGCGGCTCTGGCGGCATTGGAGCGTGTGCTCGCCAGCGAAGCGGGTTCGGAATCCCCAGTCACGTTCAAGTGGAAGGTGGCAGCCCTGCCGGATGCCGAGGAGCGCGCTGTGCTGGAGACGCTGCTGCTGCGGTTGCCTGCATCTGCCCAGCTGCGGCTGGATGCCAATGGCGGCTGGGATCTGGCAACAGCCCACCGCTGGGCGGATCGCCTGGCGGATGAACCGCGGCTGGAGTGGTTAGAGCAGCCGTTGGCGCCCCTGGAGCTCGAGGAGCTGGAGCGCTTGGGGGCACGACTGCCCGTGGCGCTCGATGAATCGCTGCCCCATCTGCTGCTGGATCAGCGCGATGCCTGGCCGGGATGGTTGGTGCGCCGGCCGCTCCAGGAGGGTGATCCCCGGCCGCTGCTCCAGCAGTTGCAGGCCGGCCTGCCGCGCCAGATGATCAGCACGGCTTTTGAAACCGGCATCGGCCAGCGTTTTGTGGAACATCTGGCGGCGCTGCAGGCGCAAGGCCCCACGCCTGCCGCACCGGGCTTGGCGCCCGGATGGCAGGCCGATGGCCCGCTGTTCGCGATGGATCCTGAGCAGGTGTGGGAGGCCGCGGCGTGAGCCAGCCGCTTCTGCTGCGCGCAGGCGCTGATCGGGCCGATCTGGCGAGCACGTTGCAGCAGGCCTGGGAGGCGGGGCAAACCGTGGCGATCGCTGCTCCTGAGGAGGTTGATCTGCTGGAAGCGGCGTTGCCTGCCAGGAGCCCCTCTGCCTGGGGGGCAGCGTTGGTGCTCGGCACGGGCGGCAGCAGTGGTGGCCGGCGCTGGTGTGTGCAGCCTCTGGCTCATCTGCAGGTGGCGGTGGCCGGCACCGCCCAGTGGCTGCAGGCCCTTGGCCTGGAACCAGCCCAGCTGGAGCTGTTCAATCCGCTGCCTCCACATCATGTGAGTGGGCTGATGCCCCTGCTGAGGGCGAGGGCCTGGGGTGCGGAACTGCGCTGGCTTCCGCCTGCCTGGATGCGTGAGCCGGAGCAGCTGATGGCTGAAGCCTCGCCGGCGACCCCCGATCGGGCTGTGCTCTCGCTGGTGCCGACCCAGCTGCAGCGCTTGCTGGATGGGCCGGCCGGGATCCGTTGGCTGGAGCGCTTCGCCCTGATCTGGATGGGTGGTGCAGCGCTGCCCCCTGCCCTCGCTCAGCGCTGCCGTGCCCTGGGGATTCGGCTGGCTCCTTGCTACGGCAGCACCGAAACCGGAGCGATGGTGATGGCCCTGTCTCCACAGCGCTTCCTGGCTGGGGTGGAGGGTTGCGGGGCTGCTCTACCCCATGTCCAGCTCCGCGTTGAGCCCGGCAGCGGAGCGCTGCAGATCAAGGCCGCCAGCCTGGCTCTGGGGATGGTGCAGCAGGGGGAGCTGCAGCCCTTGCCCCTTGATCAGGGTTGGTGGAGCAGCGGCGATCGGGCCGAACTTGGGGTCGAGGGTTGGCAGTTGCTGGGGCGTCTCGATGGCGCCATCCACAGCGGCGGCGAAACAGTGTTTCCCGAGCAGGTGGAGCAGCGCTTGCTGGCCCTGGCCCGGGTTCAAGGACTCCCTGTGGAGGAACTGCTGTTGCTGCCAGAGCCCGATCCGCTCTGGGGGGAGCGGCTGGCGGCCCTGGTGAGGCCGGCGGCCGGTATCGATGCGGGCGATGCGGCGCTTTGGCAATCCCTGCAGACGCTCGCTCTCACCCTGCCGCCAAGCCAACGGCCGCGGCGCTGGTTGCTTTGCCCTGAGTTGCAGCGCAGCCCACTCGGGAAATGGGAGCGCCGGCGTTGGGGCCAGTGGTTGAGCTCCCATCCAGCGTCACAGCCTGCGCCAGAGCCCTGACAACCGCGACTCAGCTCGCTACAAGCGGGGAGTAGCGGACCCGGTGATGCATGAGTAACGGTGATTGGAGTGCCTTGGATCTCACGGAGGTGAGCAACAAAAAGCTGGCAGCCGGCTTGTTGGGAATCTTTCTGGGGTCCTTCGGTATTCACAAATTCGTGCTGGGCTACACCAAGGCGGGTTTGATCATGCTGTTGATCACAGTGCTCACCTGTGGCGTGGCCGGTTTTGTGATGGGACTGATTGGTGTGATCGAGGGCATCATCTATCTCACGCAAACGCCGCAGGAGTTCAAAGCCACCTATCTCGAAGGGCGTAAGGAGTGGTTTTAAGCCGTTCCTCCAGCCGCGTGGCCTCAGGCCTGCTCGCGCTGGCGGCTGTGGGGAGTGCGTGTTCTATGGGAGATAGCTGGAGCACTGGCTTTCATCCCTTTGCCCTCCTGGCTGCCCTGCTGCCGCTTCAGTTGGCGGCTGTGCTCTGGTGCATTCAGGTAACGCCTACAGCGGCTGCACACCGCTCTTCAGGGATGAGGCCTCCAGCCAGCGATTGATGGCGGATGGCAGTTCGCGCCGCGCACGCCCGCTGCTGCTGATGGCCAGGTGACGGGTGAGTCCCTCGGCGACACGGGTGCCATTGCTGCTGAAGCGATACCGCACTTCAAAACAACCCGGATCGAGGCGTTGTGGCTCCAATGCAATCGCCAGAGGATCGCCGCAGACCAAGGGCTTGAAGAAATCAGCGCTGCAATGCACGATCGGCAGCGCGATCTCGGGCATGGATCCCGGCCTGGGAAACACCTCCGCTGCTGCGATGCCGAAGCGCTCCAGGCTTTCTTCATAGGCCTCATGGCACCAATGCAGCAGCTGCGGGAAGTGCATCACCCCGGCGGCATCGGTGTCTCCGAAGCGCACGGTGCGGCAGAGCAGCAGCCAGGTCTCGGGATTCATGGGGCAGCCAGACTCGGGAAGGCGTTGAAACCAGTGAAGCTGAGGCCAAGCCGCAGAGCCCAGTAGCTCAGCAAGGCCGCGGCGATCCACGCCATTGAGCGGGTTCGAGGCTGCAAGGGCAGCAGCTCGCGCCTCCGGATCGCCTGCACCGACCACCACAGCAGGCCCGCCGCCAGCAGTGGCCCAAAGGCATGCCAACGCACTGACTCGCCCAGGTTGCCGGTGAGGGCCGCACTGGTGGCGCGGGTGAGGAAGCAGGTGGGGCAGGGAATGCCGGTGAGTGCCCGCACAGGGCAGGGCCAGCCCGGGAGGCCGGGATGCAGCCCCTTGAGCCACACATAGCCTGTGAGGCTGGCCGGCAGCAGCCAGCCGGCGTGGTTCAGGCGGCGCAGGAAGCGGTTCAGCTGTTCAGATCAGCCGTGCTGGCTATCAACGATCCACTGAGCCCATGATCAC
>NZ_JBIPMN010000270.1:0-20404 GCF_044369115.1 Vulcanococcus sp.
GCGGTTCCTCCGGCAACGTCTCCCTCGGTTCCGCCAGCCAAATCGCTCCCCTCGCCGTTCAAACCTTCGGCGATAACGCTCACGGCGTCTTCCTTCAGTCCGTTGGCGGCGGTGGTGGCGCCGGTGGTTCCGTTAACTCCGCTTCCGCTGGCGGCAATCTCTCCGCTTCCTTCTCCATGAGCGGCGCCGGTGGCTCTGGCGCTCGTGCCGGAAACGTCTCCCTCTACGCCAACGGCACCTTCCTCACCTCCGGCAATGCCTCCCACGGCATCCTTCTCCAGTCCATCGGTGGTGGTGGTGGGCAAGGCGGGGCCATCACCTCCAATGCCACAGCTTCCACTGGCACCACCGCTAACTCCTCCTTCTCCTTCGGCGCTTCCGCTGCTCTCTCTGGCTCCGGCGGCAATGCCGGTGCCGCTGGTGATGTCTTTGGCTCCATCGCCGGTGGCATCCAAACCCAAGGCGATGGCTCCATCGGCTTCTTCGCTCAATCCGTTGGCGGTGGTGGTGGGGCCGCTGGTTCCGTCACCAATGCCTCCGATGCAGGCGGCAGTTCCTCCATCGCTGCTTCCGCTTCCTTCGCCATGGGCGGCGCCGGTGGCAACGGCGGCTCCGCTGGTGACGTCTCCTTCTCCGTTCCCTCTCAGCTCACCGTCATCACCGGAAACCTCACCGCAGGCACCGGTACTGGCGCTCACGGCATCCTCCTCCAGTCCATTGGCGGCGGCGGCGGCCAGGGCGGTTCCATCCTCTCCGGCAACGCCTCAACCTCCGCCTCCAACGCCTCCTTCTCCTTCGGCGCTACCGCTTCTCTCTCCGGTAACGGTGGCTCCGGTGGTGCCTCAGGAAACGTCTCCCTCGGCTCCGCCTCCCAAATCGCTCCCCTCGCCGTTCAAACCTTCGGCGATAACGCCCACGGCGTCTTCCTTCAGTCCGTTGGCGGCGGTGGTGGCGCCGGTGGTTCCGTTAACTCCGCTTCCGCTGGCGGCAATCTCTCCGCTTCCTTCGCGATGGGCGGAGCTGGTGGGACCGGTGCCCGTGCAGGCAACGTGTCGTTGTATTCGGACGGTGTCATCCTCACCTCCGGAAACATCTCCCACGGCATCCTTCTCCAATCCATCGGTGGCGGTGGTGGTCAAGGCGGCTCCATCACCTCGAGCGCCACGGCCGGCGCCACTGAGGCCAACGCCACCTTCAGCATGGGCCTGAACGCCAGCAGTGCTGGTGGAGGCGGCAAGGGTGGCTACGGCGGGGCTGTCACGGCCCAGCTGGCCGGCACCGTGCAAACCACCGGGGACCAGTCGATCGGTGTGTTCCTGCAATCGGTGGGCGGCGGCGGCGGTGCAGCCGGCACCGTCACCAACACCGCTGCGGGCGCCAACGCCAACTACGGCGCCGGTGCCAGTTACAGCATGGGCAGTGCCGGCGGTTCGGGCGCCAACGGCGGCCGTGTGCAACTCCGCCAGCGTGGCAGCGGCAACCTCACGGTGCTCACCGAGGGCGACAACAGCCAAGCGATCCTTCTGCAATCCGTGGGCGGCGGCGGTGGCCAGGGTTCAAGCGTCAGCAACAGCTCCAATGGCGGCAACGGCACCTATTCCCTCGGCGGCAGCGTTGGTGTCCCCGGCGCTGGTGGTGGCGGGGGGAATGGTGGGTCCGTCACCGCCAAGCTGCAGCGGCTAATCATCCAGACCACCGGCAACAGCTCCCCCGGCCTGATGGCCCAGAGCATCGGCGGCGGCGGTGGCGCCGCTGGCACCACGATGAACGATGTGCAGGACGCGGGCGTGAGCCTGCAGCTGAACCTTGGTGCCAGCGGCGGTGACGGCGGCAGCGCCGGCAAGGTGAACGTCACCGTGAACGGGGGTCAGCTGGCCACCTTCGGTGACAGTTCAGCCGCGATCTACGCCCAAAGCGTGGGTGGTGGTGGCGGTCAGGCCAGCTCCGCCATGGGCAATGGCGATGGCTCGAGCTTCTCCCTCAGCGGCACCATGGGTGGCACCGGTGGCGGCGGCGGCAGCGGTGGTTCCGTGAGCGTCAGCAACCGTGCCCGCATCAGCACCAGCGGCACAAACTCTGTGGGCATCTACGCCCAGAGCGTGGGCGGCGGTGGTGGCGAGAGCAGCGTCACGAGCCCCAGCACCAGCTCCTCCAACAACCTCAACGGCAGCCTGCAAATCGGCGGCAGTGGAGGTTCCGGCGGCAACGGCGGCAGCGTGAAGGTGACCAATCGCGGCCGCATCGACACCCTCGGCTCCCAGGCCCACGGCGTGTTTGCCCAGAGCGTCGGCGGTGGCGGCGGGCGTGTCTCGATGGCGCTGGCCAGCAACTCCAGTAACACAGGCAATGCAGCCCTGAGCGTCGGTGCCAGCGGTGGCAGCGGCGGCAATGCCGGATCTGTGAAGGTGACCAACCGAGGCGTCATCGTCACCCAGGGCGATGCCGCCTACGGCATCTATGCGCAGAGCATCGGCGGTGGTGGTGGTTCAGTGAGCAGCAGCTCGTCGGTGGCGCTGACCTTCGGAGCTAGTGGAGGCAGCGGCGGGAATGCAGGCTCCATCACCGTCACAAACAGCGGCACTGTGGGCACCTTCGGCAACAACGCGGTTGGCGTCTTCGCCCAATCGGTCGGCGGCGGCGGCGGTGATGCGGGCACCAACCAGTCCACCCTCACCATGGGGGCCAGTGGCGGTACCGGCGGGAACGCAGGGACCATCAACATCAATAACTCTGGACTGATCGTCACCTACGGCGCCAGTTCACTCGGTGTGTTCGCCCAATCGGTGGGCGGTGGCGGCGGCCGTGCCACCACCGGCAACGGAGCAGCCAACTTCGGGGCCAGTGGTGGTGCCGGTGGGAACGCCGGAAATGTGAGCCTGGTGAACAGTGGCACCATCGCCACCTACGGCGAAGACTCCATCCCCCTGCTGCTCTCCAGCGTTGGCGGCGGCGGCGGCATCGCCAACAGCGGCTACATCGATGCCGTGCTTGGCAGCCAGAGCGCAGGCAGCAATGGCCAATCCGGGGTCACCACCCTGGTGAACACGGGAACGCTCCAATCCAGCGCCATCTACTCGCCCGGCATCCTTTACCAGTCGATCGGCGGTGGTGGCGGCAGCATCAACCGCATCTCGGGTAGTGCCACCGCCGGCTCCACCTCAGCCACCGGTGCCCAGGGCGCCCAGCCCATCACCCTGAACAACAGCGGGAACATCATCACGCTGGGCTCTTACTCCGGCGCGTTGATTGCCCAGAGCATTGGTGGTGGCGGTGGCCGCATCGCTGAGATCGGCACCTCAGCGGTTCTTGGTGCCGCCAACGCCAGCAGCAGTGCCAACCTCAGCGGCGGGGCGATCACCATCAACTCGAGCAGCACGTTCCTGCTCACCGAAGGCACCTACAGCCCAGGGATGCTCGCCCAGAGCATCGGCGGTGGTGGCGGCTACATGGGCCCGGCGCTCAACGGCAACGCCAGCCTTGGCATCAGTAGCAGCCAAGCCCAGGCCAATGGTGGTGCCATCACGGTGAACAACAGCGCCGTCATCCTCACGAAGGGAACCTATTCAGGTGCCATCACGCTCCAGAGCATTGGCGGAGGCGGAGGCCAGGTGGGCAGCGTGAATGGCGATGCCCAACTGGGCTCCATCAACAGCGGCGGCAGCCAGGCCGCCGGCAGCATCACCATCACCAACAGCTCTGCCCTGGAGAGCATTGCCAATAGCAGCCCCCTGCTGATCGCTCAGAGCGTCGGCGGCGGTGGTGGTGTATTGGGCGTGGTCACCGGTTCCGCCAACCTCGGCAGCGTCAACATCACACCGGGCACTAACGCCCAAGGCGGCCAGATCAGCATCGTCAACACGGGCGAAAGCCTGGTGACACGCGGCCAGAACTCGCCGGCTCTCTACGCCCAGAGCATCGGTGGCGGTGGCGGTCGGGTGGCGGCGGTCGCCGGCAACGTGACCATGGGCGCCAGCGGCAGCGGTTACCTCTCCGGCGGCGATGTCAGCGTCAGCAACACCGCCAACGTCGCCACGGTCGGCGCCAATGCCTTAGCCATCCTGGTGCAGAGCATTGGCGGGGGCGGCGGTACCGCCGGAATCTCCGAGGGCAACGCAGTTGTGCTGGGTGGCTCCGCCCTTGGCGAAACCATGGGTGGGGCCGTGAGTCTGACCAACTCCGGGAGCATCTACACCGAAGGGAACAATGCCTCTGCCCTCCTGGTTCAGAGCATTGGCGGTGGCGGCGGTGCTGCCGCGAAATCCGCCGGAGACCTGAGCCGCCTGGGCGGCACCGCCGGCCAGTTCAGCAGTGGTGGCAGCGTCACGATCAACAACAGCGGTGCCATCCAGACGAAGGGGTATGGCTCGGCCGGATTTGTGGCCCAGAGCATCGGCGGCGGCGGTGGCTATATCGCAGAAACGACCGACACCGACAGCTACGACGTCACCCTCTCCGGCACGGGGCAAGAGCAGGCCAGTGGTGGGAACCTGACGATCACCAACACGGCCCCCTTCATCAGCACCAGTGGCAACTATTCCCCCGCCCTGGTGGCCCAGAGCATCGGTGGTGGTGGTGGCTGGTCGCTGCTGCGCAGCAATCCCGATGCTCAAATCGGCAGTGAGAGCGGTGGGGGAATGACAGGTGGCTCCATCAACCTCCGGAGCACATCAAACATCTACACCACAGGGGCCTCCTCCGCCGGCGTCGTGATCCAGAGCATCGGCGGCGGTGGCGGTGTCACCGGCAGCGCCGTGGGCAACGTCACGCTCGGGGCCAGCAACGTGAGCGGCAACCTCTCAGCAGGCCCGCTAACCGTTCAGCTCTCCGGGATTGTTTACACCACCGGTTACGCCTCCCCGGCGGTCGTGGTGCAGAGCATCGGTGGCGGCGGCGGCCTGGGTGATGTGGTGGGCGGCAACGCCCAGCTCGGCCAGAGCGGCACCCAGGCCGCCACCAGCAACAGTGGCACCATCACCCTCAAGACCCAGGGCCGGGCGGTGCAGACCGATGGCACGGGAGCACCGGCGGTGATGGTGCAGAGCATCGGCGGTGGTGGCGGCTGGGTGTCGGATGTGGGGGGCAACGCCACCTTGGGCGGTACCACCGCCGCCGGTGGCAGCAGCAGCAGCGGCGCCATCCAGGTCACCAACAACTACAAACAAATCGCGACCCAGGGCCGCAACAGCACCGGCCTGCTGGTGCAGAGCATCGGCGGTGGCGGTGGTTTCACCGGTGTGACCGTCGGCGCCAACCTGATCCTGGGGGGCAGCAACACCGGCAACACCAGCGGTGGATCGGTGCAGGTGCGCAGCCGCTCCACCATCACCACCACCGGGCTCAATGCAGCCGCGATGGTGGTGCAATCGGTTGGCGGCGGTGGTGGATCATCGGCAACGATCAGCGGTGATCTGATCCGTCTGGGGGGCAGCGGCAGCGGTAATGCCAGTGCCGGGGCCATCAACGTGACCAACAGCGGCAGCCTCCAGACCGAAGGCACCGGCTCAGCGGCCCTGTTGGTGCAGAGCATCGGCGGCGGCGGTGGCTACATCTCCGAGGTGAATGGCGATGCGCAATACACCGTCTTCTTCGGTGCCAGGGGCAGCCTCGCTTCCAATGGCGGGGCGATCAATCTGCGCAACACCGCCCGTCAGATCACCACCCTCGGCGACTATTCCGCCGCTGTGAACGTTCAGAGCATTGGCGGCGGCGGCGGCTATGCCCTGATCAAGGGGGCCAACCGAGCTGCAACCCGTCTGGGATCCATCGGTGCGGATGCGAGCGCCGATGGGGGCAACCTTGACATCACCAATGCCGCGAACATCTACACCCAGGGGGTTTCCTCGGTGGGGATCAACGCGCAGAGCATCGGCGGTGGCGGCGGCACGATCGCTGCAGCGTCAGGCCGCCTCAACCTCGGCGCTGAGCTCCTGGCCGGCAGCGCCAATGCAGGGGCGATCAGCTTCAACAACAGCGGCAATGTCTACACAAAAGGGGACTTCTCCCCCGCCCTATTCATCCAGAGCATCGGCGGCGGCGGCGGCAATGTGGGAGCCGGTGATAAGGATGGGTTCAGCGATCTGGGCGCCACGGGCATCGCAGGCCGGGGCAGCAGCAGCGGCGGTGCCATCAGCGTGACCCTCAACGGTGCATTGGCCCGCACCGATGGCAACACCGCACCGGTGCTCACCGTGCAGAGCATCGGTGGCGGTGGCGGCCGGGTGGGCGATGCAGCCGGTGGCATCCTTCTTGGGGGCACCAATCTGCAGTCAGCTGGCGGCGGAACGATCAGCATCAGCAGCCGCACTGAACTGGTGAGCATCGGCGCCGATTCACCCACCGCCGTGGTCCAAAGCATCGGCGGTGGGGGCGGCATGGTAGGCCGCGTCACCGGCACCCGCATCGGCATGGGTGGCGCGGGCGTGAGCAACGCTCCTGGCGGCAATGTGAGTGTGATCAACAGTGGCGCGATGACCTCCCTGGGAGACAATGCGCCGTTGCTGGTGGTGCAGAGCATCGGCGGTGGCGGTGGTTTCACGGCCACCACTCAGGGCGACTACAACAACTCAGAAACGGTGAATCTGGGCAGCGCTCGCAGCAGCAACGTTGGCGGTGGAAGCATCAACGTTGTGAACAGTGCAGCCCTGCAGAGTGCAGGGGCTGCATCCGACAGCTTGCTGGTGCAAAGCGTCGGCGGCGGCGGTGGCGTCATCGGGCGCGTTGGGTCCAGCCCCCGCGTTTTTGATCTCACCCTCGGCGGCACGGATCTGAGCAATGGGGCCGCCGGAGACATCAATGTCACCAACACCGGGAGTCTGCTCTACACCGAAGGGGACTACGCCCGTGCCCTGCTGGTGCAGAGCATCGGCGGTGGTGGCGGCTGGGCCTACCTCGATTCCGACAGTGGTTCCGAGAGTCAGGTAGGCGCCACCAATGCCTCCGGCAACAACGCCGCTGGCTCGATCACGGTGGTCAACACTGCCGAGGTGGCGAGCAAGGGACTCAGCTCCGGCGGCATCATCATCCAGAGCATCGGCGGTGGTGGCGGCGTCATTGCCAATGCCGCCGGCAACCTGACCATGGGCGCCACCAACAGCACCGGCGACACGTCCGGTGGCAGCGTGACCCTGCAAAACAGCGGCAACATCACCACCCTGTCGAACGATTCGCCAGCGCTGTTCGTGCAGAGCATCGGTGGCGGTGGCGGCCGGGCCAACAACATCCGAGGTGAGCTGCAGCTTGGTCTCACCGGCTCTGAGGGATCACTAACTGCCAACGCCGGCGACATCAACATCACCAACACCGGTGCCTTCATCAGCACCAGTGGCGACCACGCCGGCGGCTTGGTCGCCCAGAGCATCGGAGGCGGTGGCGGCCTGACCGGCACCATCCTGGAAAAGAACAAGGAGGGACGACTTGGCAGCGGCGCTTACTCGTCGAGCGTCACTGTTCCATCGCTGGGGAGCAGCTACATCCTCAACTCCGGCAACATCACGATCACCAACACGGCTGAAATCAGCACATCCGGTAGCTACTCACCAGCCCTGCTGGCCCAGAGCATCGCTGGCGGTGGTGGTCTGACGGGAGACATCACCGGTGGCACCCTCACCATGGGGATGAATGGCCCCGCCGTGGCCAATGCCGGCAACATCAACATCACCAACAGCGGCCAGCTTCTCACCCGCGGCATCTTCTCCGCTGGCCTTCTAGCCCAGAGCATCGCCGGCGGCGGCGGTGCTACCAACTCTGAGGGCAACGAAAAGTTCTTCATGGGCAGCCTGTTCGGCCAGCAGAGCCGCGCTGGCTCCGTGACCGTGAACAACAGCGCCTCGATTCAGACTCAGGGCGAAGGATCTGTTGCCCTGCTCGCGCAGAGCATCGGCGGCGGCGGTGGTTACACCGCATCGCTGGAATTCGCTCCTGGCAACACCTCCGAAAAGATGTATCTCTCGGGCTTCTACACCAACGAAGCCGCAGCAGGTGACATCACCGTGACGAACAGCGGTCAAACGGTGAGCAGCCTCGGGGCCAACTCCCCAGCGCTGTTGATTCAAAGCGTAGGCGGCGGCGGCGGCTGGAGCTTCGTGGAGGGTGTGCACTCTGCCAAGGGCCGCGTGGGCATGAAGGGCGGCAGCAATGCTCCCGGCGGCGACATCACGGTGACCAACAGCGCCGACCTGGTAACCCTTGGCGCCAACTCCCACGCTCTACGCATCCAGAGCATCGGCGGCGGCGGTGGTTCGATTGCCGCCGATGCCGACTGGCTCACCCTGGGAGCCATCGACGGCGCGAGTGCTGATGGCGTGAGCGACATCGCCCTGCGAGGCAACCTGAGCGGCGGCGAGGTGAGCGTGACAAACAGGGGACGAATCAGCACCGCCGGTGAAAACGCCAGTGGCCTGGCCGTGCTCTCCCTCGGCGGTGGCGGCGGTTCGGTGTTCGGCTCGATCTACCAGCGCGCCAGCATGGGTAGTGATGTGGTGTTAGCGGGTGACACCAATCTCCAGGGCGGCAATGTCACGGTGAATTCCAGGGGCAAGTCGCTCCAGACCCTGGGTAACGCGGCACCGGCCCTGATGGTGCAGAGCATCGGCGGTGGTGGCGGCTACGTGGGCCGCATCGATGGCGACCTCACCATGGGCGGCAACGTGGCGGGACTCGCCATGGGCGGCAACATCAGTGTGAGGAACCGGGCGGAAATCTCCACCACAGGCAACAGCTCCCCCGGTCTGCTCATTCACTCCGTCGGCGGCGGCGGCGGTGCCACAGGCCCAATCAGTGGTGATGCCTCCTTCGC
Source organism: Vulcanococcus sp. (assembly GCF_044369115.1). Lineage (GTDB taxonomy): Bacteria > Cyanobacteriota > Cyanobacteriia > PCC-6307 > Cyanobiaceae > Vulcanococcus. The sequence continues at coordinate 8,795 of NZ_JBIPMN010000270.1, forward strand.
ACTGCTGGGCAGTGTGGGCTCCGCCAACGACAGTGCTGCCGCCGTAACCGTGACCAACCGCGGCTCGGTGACCACGCTGGGGAGCAACGCACCGGCCCTACTGGCCCAGAGCATCGGCGGCGGTGGCGGCTACACCACCACCGGTAGTGGGACCGATCTGATCCTGATGGGCAGTTACGGCACCGGCAACCAGCAGGGCGGGGCCGTGACCGTGAAGAACACGGCCATCCTGCAAACCCAGGGGCGCGGATCCCAGGCCCTGGTAGCCCAGAGCATCGGCGGCGGCGGTGGCTTCGTGGGCCAGGTGAGCGACAGCTCAAGCCCCACCTTGATCCTGGGAGCAAAAGGTGCACTAGTCGATGGGAACACACGGCGCACCTTCATCGGCAACATCCGCGCGGAGCAGTCGAGCTTCGATGCCATGGATGCCAGCACAATCGCTGGCCTGAATGGCGCCCTGAGCCTCCTGGCCGAGCAGTTCAGCAACCAGGGAGGCTCTGGCGATTCCAGCGCCGTGTCTGTGACATCGTCTGGCCGCTACCTCGCCACCCAGGGCAATGCCGCCACGGTGCTGCTGGCCCAGAGCATCGGCGGTGGCGGTGGCTGGAGCGTGCTGCAGGGCTCCGACGATCTGATGCTCTTGGGCTCCATCAAGGGCGGCCAGGGCAACGCCGGCAACGTCAGCGTCACCAACAGCTCGATCCTCTCCAGCCTGGGCGACTTCTCCTCAGCCCTGCTGGCGCAGTCGCTGGGTGGAGGCGGTGGATTTGCCGGGGATGGCGGACGTCAAGCTCACCTCGGCGCCTACTTGAGCAGTGGCTCCATGCAAGGCAGCACCGTCACGGTCAACAACAGCGGCACGCTTGTAACTCAGGGCAACAGCTCCGTGGGCCTGCTCGCCCAGAGCATCGGCGGTGGTGGCGGCAAGGTGGTGAACATCAACGGCGCCGCGCAACTGGGCAGCATCGGGGTCCTGGGTGCTGGCAGCTCTCAGAACGCCGGGAATGTGCTGGTGGTGAACACTGCCTCCGGCATCCAGACCGCGGGAAGCAATGCCCCGGCACTGCTCGCCCAGAGCATCGGCGGTGGTGGCGGCATCGTGGCAACGGTGAACGGCCAAGTCATCCTTGGCAGCACCGGCAGTGCGGGTAGCCAACAGGGCGGCAACGTCACCGTCCGGAACAGCAGCGTGCTGATCACCGCCGGCACCAATGCCGCTGGCCTCGTGGCCCAGAGCATCGGCGGCGGCGGCGGCATGGCCGGCATCAACAGCAGCAACCTCTCCATGCAGCTGGGCAGCGAGAACGGGAGCAACCTGCAAGCCGGGGCTGTGTCGGTGACCAACAACGCTCAGATTCAAACCACGGGCAACAACGCTGCCGGCATAACGCTGCAGAGCATCGGCGGCGGTGGCGGCCTTCCGGCCAGCAGCGCCACGGTGGCCAGCAGCAGCGGTAGCGACCGCCTCGGCAGCATCAGCAGCAACAACAGCGCAGCTGGTGCCCTCGAGCTCACCAGCACGGGGCAGATCACCACCGCCGGCAGCGGTTCACCGGCCCTGCTGCTGCAGAGCATCGGCGGCGGTGGCGGTGCCATCCAGGCCATCGACAACGCCATCACCACCAACCTCAACCTCGGCGCCAGCGGTGGCAGCAATGCCGGCGGCAACACCGTGCAACTGGAACACCGTGATGGGGTGATCGCAACCAGTGGTGAGAACGCCGCTGGCGTTGTGGCCCAGAGCATCGGCGGTGGCGGCGGCTGGTCGCTGCTGCAGAGCACCACCTCCACAGCCCTGGGGGCCAGCGGCCTCAGCGATGGCTCCGGCGCAGGGATCACCGCCCAGCTGAACAGCAACGTGCTCACCAGCGGAAACAACTCCCCGGCCTTGGTGCTCCAGAGCATCGGCGGTGGTGGCGGCTATGGCGGCAACAGCCAAGGCAACCTGCAACTGGGCGCCACCAACAGCAGCGGCAACCTCTCTGGCGGCCCGATTCAGGTCAGCCTGAACGGCAGCCTGCAAACCACGGGCAATAACGCACCGGTGGTGTTGATCCAGAGCATCGGCGGCGGCGGCGGCCGCGCCGCGAATGCCGGTGGCAATGCCAGCCTCGGCCTGAGCAACAACAGCAGCACCGGCAGCGTTGACGCCAGTGCCGCGGAGATCACGGTGACCGTGGCCAGCAGCCCGTTCGGTCTCGTGTCGCTTGGCGACGAATCACCGGCGCTGGTGGCTCAGAGCATCGGCGGCGGCGGCGGCCTGGTGGCCAGCGTTAGCGGAAACGCCAGCCTGCAGGGGAGCGGCAGCGGCAACCTCTCCGGCGGCGATGTGACCGTGACCAGCGAGGCCATGCTCCGCACCGCGGGCAACAACTCCTCGGCCCTGCTGGCCCAGAGCATCGGCGGCGGTGGCGGTGCCGCCAGCGTGGTGGGCGGCCAGACCATTCAGCTCGGCACCAGCAGCAGTGGCACCAGCAGTGCTGGCGACGTCACGGTGAGCACCAACGAGCTGATCACAACCCAGGGTCGCAATGCCGCAGCCATCGTCGCCCAGTCGATCGCCGGAGGCGGCGGGATCGCCTACACCGACCAGGGCAGCGTGACCCTGGGGGGCAGCGTGAATGGTCTGGCCAACGCAGGCGCCGTCAGCGTGACCACCGCCAATGCCTCCGTGGTTGCCACAGCTGGTGAAAGCGCGGTGGCGGTGCTGGCCCAGAGCATTGCCGGTGGCGGCGGCTTTGTGGGTGGCAGTGGCACCGGCAACAGCAGCAGCGTGCGCCTGGGCGGCAGCGGCAACCAGCTCGGCAACAGTGGTGCCGTGGTGGTGAACCTGGCCAACGACGGCACCGTGCAGACCAGCGGCAACCAATCCCCGGCTGTGATCGCCCAGAGCATCGGCGGTGGTGGTGGTTTCACCAACCAGAGCGGCACCAGCATGAGCCTGGGCATGAGCGGCGGCCGTGGCAGCAACGCCAACACGGTCACCGTGGTGAACCGCGGACGCATCTTCACGAGCGGCGACAACTCAGAAGGCGTCATCGCCCAGAGCATCGGTGGCGGCGGTGGCTCAGCCGGAGCCAGCGGCACCAGCTTGGTGATGGGTGCGAGCGGTGGTGCCAACGGCTCCGGTAGCGACGTCAGCGTGCGCAACCAGGGCACCAAGATCGTCACCAGCGGCAATTACTCCATCGGTGTGGTGGCCCAGAGCATCGGCGCCGGTGGTGGTCGGGTGGCCAGCGCCAGCGGCAGCATCACCCTCGGTGCCGATGGTGGCTCCGGCGATGGCGGCTCGGTGTTGCTTAACAACAAAAATGGCCTGATTGCCACCTCCGGCGACTACGCACCGGCCTACCTGATCCAATCCGTGGGTGGCGGTGGTGGCGTCGTAGGGATTGGCACCGGCAGCTCCAGCGGCGAGGTGGTCCTGGGCGGCGGCAACAGCGGCACGGCCGGTAGCGGCGGTGTGGTGTCTCTCACCAATAACAAGGGCAAGATCCAGACCACCGGTCAATACTCCGCCGGCGTGATCCACCAGAGCATCGGCGGCGGCGGCGGCTGGATCGGCAGTGTGACCTCCGGCAACGTGCGCCTTGGCGGTCAAACCGTCGGGCGCTCCGACGGCGCCGATCTCAACTTGATCCTGCGCTACAGGCTGGTCACCAACGGTGACAACGCGCCTGGCGTCACCCTCCAGAGCATCGGCGGTGGCGGCGGTGTGGTGGCCAACGTGGGCGGCAACATCAGCCTGGGAGGCAGCCTGTCAGAGGCGATATCTGCCAGCGGCGGCAGCCTCAACTACACCGGCCGCAACAAGCAGATCTCCACCAACGGCAGCGACTCCCCCGCTCTCGTGCTCCAAAGCATCGGCGGCGGCGGCGGCCTGGTGGGTTCGCTCGGCGGCTCCCTGAGCGTGGGGACCACCACATCAGCCGGCAGCTTCAGCAATGGCTCCGCGATCACGGCGGTAAATCGCGCTGAGCTGAGCACCAGCGGCGACAATTCCGCCGCCGTTGTGCTGCAGAGCATCGGCGGTGGTGGTGGTCTGATCGCCAGCCAGCCCAATGGCGTGACCATCGGCAGCAACGGGGCCGGCGTAAACCGTTCCGGCGACCTGAACCTCACCACCCTCAAAGCGATCCAGACCAGGGGCATCAACTCCCCCGGCGTGATTCTCCAGAGCATCGGTGGGGGGGGCGCCCTCGCCACTGCCAGCGGTGGCGCGATCGCCTTGGGCGGATCACCCCAGGGCAACAGCAACAGCGGCTCGATCACTTACAGCAGCCAATCCACCATCGGCACCGGTGGAAGCGGCCGCACATCGGGTAACAGCAGCGCCAACAGCCCCGGCGACGTGATCGATCCGGAACAGAGCCGCAACTCACCTGCGGTGATTGCCCAGAGCATCGCTGGGGGTGGTGGCTACGTGGGCAGCACAGCCGGCGCGACGGCCAGCTCCATCAGCCTGGGCAGCAGTAACGCCGCCATCTCCGAGGCGGCTGATGTGAACCTCAGCTTCAGCGATGCTCTGAGCACCAATGGCACCCAGAGCATCGGTGTGCTGGCCCAGAGCATCGGTGGCGGTGGTGGTTACACCAGCCTTGGCGGCACCAGCGTGCGGGTGGGTGCCATCGACGGTGCACGCCACAGTGCCGGCAACGTGACGGTGACCTTGAGCGGCAAGAACGCCACGGTTGACACCTACGGCGATCAAGCCGACGGCATCCTGGCCCAGAGCATCGGCGGCGGCGGCGGCTTAGCTGGCAGCAGCAGCAGCAGCCTGCGCCTGGGGGCAAGCCGCAGCGGTGCCGTTGACCCGGCGGTGCTCAGCAGCAGCGACGGCGGCAGCGTCACCATCAACAACGCCGCCCGAGTGGTCACCCGGGGCAACTACGCCATCGGCATCTTTGGTCAGAGCGTGGGAGCGGGCGGTGGCCGTGCCGGCGATGCCAGCGGCTCGGTCACCCTCGGCGCCGATGGCGGCCGCGGCGATGGTGGTGCCGTGACCCTGAACCTCAACGGCAGCAACAAGGGCAACGGGCTCGTAGCCACCTACGGCGATACGGCGCCGGCGTTCCTGCTCCAGAGCATCGGCGGCGGCGGCGGTGTTGTGTTCCCCGCCGGCACCGTGGCCTCCGGCAACCTGCTGCTGGGCGGTGGCAGCGCATTCGGCGGTGCCAGTGGCAGCGGCGGCAGCCTCAGCTTCACCACCAACAGCTACAGCGAGGTGTACACCCTCGGTGAAAACTCCAGCGGTTTCGTTTATCAAACGATCGGTGGTGGTGGTGGTTTCGCCGGCAGTACCAGCAGCTCCGCGCAGATCGGTGGTGTGTTCGCCGGCCGCTCCCGCGGCAGTGATCTAACGGTGGTGAGCCTCTACGACGTCAGCACCGGCGGCAGTAACGCACCTGCCTTGCTCGCCCAGACCATCGGCGGCGGCGGTGGCCGCGGCGGCAACATCGGCACCACCCTTGAGATGGGTGGCAACGGCTCCGGCCTCGAGCCCGATGGCCGCGGCGGCAGCCTCTCGATCACGGTGAACAGCAACCTGTTGAGCAGCGGCGCCAACACCGCTCCGCTCACAGCCCAGACGATCGGTGGCGGCGGCGGCATCACGGGCAGCGTGGGTGGCAACACCAGCCTTGGCGGCAGCGGCAACGGTGATCGTCGCGGCGGCGAGCTCAGCATCACCATCAGTGGCAATCTCTCCAGCACGGGCAGCAAAGGCGCTGCCCTGTTGGGACAAACCATTGGTGGTGGCGGTGGCGCCACCGCAGCGGTGGGCGGCAGCCTCAGCCTCGGCAGCACCGGTGGCGGAATCGCCAGCGACAGCCGCGGTGGTGCCATCACCGCCAGCATCGGCACTGATCAGGTGCTGATCAGCTCGGGTGAAGCCAGCCCCGCGGTGGTGCTGCAGACGATCGGCGGCGGTGGCGGTTTCAGCAGCTCCGCCCTAGGGGCTGTGACCCTGGGCAGCGCCGCTGGGTCCAATGGCAACCAGAGCGCAGCCCGCCTTGACTTCACCAACGCCGGAACGATCCAGACCAGCTCCGACAACGCCCCGGCGGTGGTGCTTCAAAACATTGGCGGCGGCGGCGGCTACAGCTTTGGCGGCAGCAGCACCACCTTCCGCAGCACGAACACCGGCATCGCCGATGCCGGTGACATCACGGTGACAAACAACGGCACCGTGGCGACCCAGGGCAGCAACAGCTTCGGCATGTTGGTGCAAACCATCGGCGGTGGCGGTGGCGTGGCGGGCGCCAGCGGCGGCAGCGTGAGCCTGGCGGGCAATGCCAACACCTCAACCAACTCCGGGTCGATCCGGATCGACAACAGCGGCCGCATCAGCACCACAGGCCGCGGGGCCCACGCCTTGGTGGTGCAGACCCTGGCCGGTGGCGGTGGTTTCGTGCTCGGCGGCGTCAGGCGTGACAGCAGCTCCGGTAGCGGGCCCAGCACCGGACGCAGCGGCAACATCGCGGTGAACAACAGCGGTGTGATCAGTGCCAGCGGCGAGAACGCCGTTGCCCTGCTGTTCCAGAACGCCAGCGGCGGCGCCTATCTCTATCAGAACCCTGACGGCACTGTGAGCGCTGTCTCAAGCGCACCGGACAGCGACAGCAGCCGAGCCGGTGAAGTGGTGGTCACCAACACCGGCGTGATCCAGTCCACTGGTGTGGGCGGCATCGGCATCACCAAATCCACCAACGCCAACGACACCCACGGCAACCTCCGGGTGGAGAACGCCGAAGGCGCCACCATCCAGGGCGGGGCGGGTGGTGCAGCCATCGTGCTGGTCACCGATCAGGTGGAGCGGGTGATTAACCGCGGCTCGATCATCGCCGGCGACAAGGGTCGCGCCATGGCCCTGGAGGGCGTGGGTGGCAACGACTACGTGCGCAATTACGGCACCATCGCCGGCAACATCGCCATCCCAGGAGCCCTCACCGACTTCTATAACGCCCCAACAGGTCGCATCGAAGCTCAGTTCATCGATCTCGATGAGCAGTCGATCGTATTGAACGCAGGAACCATTTCACCCAATGGTCCGTATCGCCTCGGAACCCTCGACATCTGGGCTGACTACATTCAGACCAGCACTGGCAACTATGAAGCCGATCTGGTGTTGCGCAGCGGTGTCACCGATCAGCTGAATGCGGCCGCCGCCACGTCTATCGATGGCACCGTGACGCTGCTGCCTAACCAGGTGGGTCAGGCCAAACCCGGCAGCTTCACCAGCCAGGGGATCATCGACACCGCTGCGGGCATCAGCCTTGATGGTTTGGAGCTGGTGGCCCCCATTTCTGCGGTGGCCGAATTCTCCATGCGCCTGATCGAAGGCGGCCGCGATCTGGCCTTCGACTACAGCGTGGATTACGCGCCCAAAGGTCTCAGCCCCAACTCCACCCAAGTGGGCAAGGCGATCAACAAGATCCAGGCCGCAGGCAGCACCAGCAAGTTCGAACCCACGGCAGCTCTCGTCTTCTACGACGAAACCGTGTCGGAGCTCGACGACACCTACCGGCAGCTCTCCGGTGAAGCGCTCACGGCCTTCAGCCAGGTGGCGATCGATGCCGCCCAAAACTTCCAGATCGCCGTCAACAACAACCTCGATGAGGTTGCCCTCAACCCTGAAGCCCGCTGCCTGGCGGAACAGCAGCAGGCTCCTCGCCAACCGACAGGGCTCGGAGATCAGCCGAAACAACAGCCAGCACCTGCGGTGGCCCCTTGCGGCACCTGGCGCGGCTGGGCCCTCATGAGTGGCTACGACGCTTCAACCCCCGGAAAAGGCAGCTCGGACCAGGCCCCCTACGACACCACTGCCTTTGGCACCACCATCGGCGCCGACGCCCTGGTGCGGCCCGGCACCCTGGTCGGCGCCGCCGCCCGCTGGGACAACCTCTGGACCACCGCCTCCTCGCTGGGCACTTCAGGGGTCACCACCGGCTGGAGCGGCATGCTCTACGCCAAGCAGGCCCTCGGCCCCGAGACCAGGCTCACCGCCATGCTGGGAGCCGGCAGCTACAGCGCAGACATTCGGCGCAATCTCAGCCTCAGCGCCCCTGCCACCGAGCAGAGCACGGTGAATGCAACCGGTTACTCCGCTCAGCTTGGGGTGAGCCACCGTGTGCCAATCGGCCGCGCTTCCCTCACACCCAAACTGGGAATCAGCTGGCTGCAACTGAAGCAACCGGGCTTCAGTGAATCGACCAGTTCCAGTGGAGCCGCCTTCCAGCAACCCGGAAACCCGCTCGATCCGGTGCCATCACCGGGTAAGGCCTCCTACTCACTCAAGGTGGCCAGCGAGACCTACACGAGCGTTCCACTCAGCTTTGGGGTGGAGTTCAGCCAGCCGATCAAGAAAGGTTCCACAACCTGGATCCCCCGGTTGGGCATCGGCTACTCCTTCGACCTGGCCAACACCCAACGCAACATGAATGCCCAGTTCACGGCGGCGCCGGGTGCCTCCTTCGATGTGGAAGGTACGCCCGCACCCTCCCAGTGGTGGACTGTTGGACTTGGGTTGGATGTACAGCTCGGTGACCGTGTCACCCTGTATGGCGGCGCCCTTGGTCAACTGTCTCCAGGCAGCACTCAGTCGATCAACTACGGCGGGGGCTTCCGCTGGCGCTTCTGATTCTTCAATCGCCTCTCAGGCGGTAGTCGTTGACACCCCCAATCGCTACGGTTGATGCATCTCCCGTAGCTCAACATGACTTTGCCGACCCCCGGCACCAACAAGCTGCAGGTGCTGCGCGCCGTAGAAGACGGTTGGCAGGCCTTCTGCAGGGCCCCCTGGCCGTTCCTGCTGTTCCAGGTGCTCGTGACCGTGATCCTGGTGCCCTTCGGCGCTCTGTTGCTGGCAGGCCTGCTGCGCCTCAACAGCAATGAACTGCCGCTGTTGCATCCGGTGGCCGCCGGCATCGCAGTGGTGGTGGGCGCGATTGGTTACGTGATCGTGGGCCTCTGGGGTGTGGTGGGCATCACCCGCTGCGCCTGGATGAGCCTCGACGGCCAGCGCCCCTCCTTCCGCAACTTCACCCGTTGGGATGGCGCGGCCTCCGGCCGCCTGCTTGGTTCAGTGATCCTGCTGGCGATCGTGGTGGGTGTGGTGGGCGTCATTGCCACCTTGATCGGCACGGGCCTAAACGCACTGAACACGGCCCTCACCGTGATTCCGGTGATCATCTTCGGGATTTTCTACATCTGGTTTCTGATCAGCCAGAAGTTCCTGCTGCAGCTCTCGTTGTTTGGAGTGAAGCGTCCGGTAGAAACCATCCAGGCGGGTGTCAGCGGCGTGAACCCCAGCTGGTGGGTGGTGCTGTGGCTGGCGATCGTGGAGAGCGTGATCCACGCCGTGGCCGCCCTGTTCAGCTATGGCGGACTGTTCGTGGTGTTCCCCGTGGTGATCTGCATCAGCACCGCCGCCTACCGGCAGCTCTTCGGCAGCCAGGAGCACACCGGCATCCTCAGCAACGGCTGATCGCCCTCAGCGGCGACGCGCCAGGCGCCATTTGGCGGAACGGCTGCGGGGGTTGGAGTTCTGCTCCTCCTCCGCAGCCGTTTCAGGTTTGCGGGTGATCCGCTGCAGGCGCTCATCGCTCACAAACGCCGTTTTCACGCGGCGATCTTCCAAGGAGTGGAAGCTGATCACCCCGAAGAGGCCGCCGGGCACCAACCAATCGGGCGCGCTGGCCAGCAGATGATCCAGCACCCCCAGCTCATCGTTCACGGCGATCCGCAGCGCCTGAAAGGTGCGGGTGGCGGGATGAAGACGACCGCGCCGCGCTTTGGGGGGGTAGCAGCCGGCCACCGCATAGGCCAACGCAGCGGTGCCGCTGTAGGGGCCCTGCTCCGCCAGATCGTGCTTGATCCGCCGGGCGACACGGCGTGAGAGGCGCTCCTCGCCGTAGGCATAGATCAGATCCGCCAGTTCGGTTTCCTCAAGGCGCTCGATCAGCTGCGCGGCGGTTTCGCCGGTGCTGGGGTTCATCCGCATGTCGAGCGGACCATCCAGGCGGAAGCTGAACCCCCGCTCCGCCACATCCAGCTGCGGGCTGCTGACCCCCAGATCCGCCAGCACCGCCAGGGCCGGTTCCATTGGGGTGTAGGCCGCGAAGTTGGTGGCCACGATCTGCACACGATCGGCGAACGGAGCCAGGCGCTCCGCGGCGGCGGCGCGGGCGTTGGGGTCTTGGTCGAGCCCGATCAGGCGCAGGCGCGGATGGGCCTCCAGCAACAGGGCGCTGTGGCCGCCGCCACCAAGGGTGCAATCGATCAACACACCCTCACCGCGTTGATCCAGCAAGCCCTCAAGCTCGGCAAACCCAGCCAGCACTGGCCCCGCCAAGACCGGAACGTGATCAAACGTGGCGGAATCCTGCGGATCGCTCAAGCGCAGCGCCAGAAGCAGCGGCCCTTCCTTCCTAAGATCCCGCCAGAGAGCCCATCACCCTCGGCCCCATGACGCAGCTAGAAACGCGCACGGAGCCGATGGTGGTGAACTTCGGGCCGCACCACCCCTCGATGCACGGGGTGCTGCGGCTCGTGGTCACGCTCGACGGGGAAGACGTGGTGGATTGCGAGCCGGTGATCGGCTATCTCCACCGCGGCATGGAGAAGATCGCCGAGAACCGCACGAACGTGATGTTCGTGCCCTACGTGAGCCGGATGGACTACGCGGCCGGCATGTTCTACGAGGCGATCGTGGTGAATGCCCCCGAGCGCCTGGCTGATGTGCCGGTGCCGAAGCGCGCCAGCTACATCCGCGTGCTGATGCTGGAGCTCAACCGGATCGCCAACCACCTGCTCTGGCTTGGCCCCTTCCTGGCGGACGTGGGCGCCCAGACACCGTTCTTCTACATCTTCCGCGAACGGGAGATGATCTACGACCTGTGGGAAGCGGCCACCGGCCAGCGCCTGATCAACAACAACTACTTCCGCATCGGCGGGGTGGCGGCGGATTTGCCCTATGGCTGGCTGGAGAAGTGCATCGACTTCTGCGATTGGTTCGGCCCCAAGATCGACGAATACGAGAAGCTGATCACCAACAACCCGATCTTCCGCAAACGGATTGAAGGGTTGGGTGTGATCACTCGCGAGCAGGCGATCAACTGGAGCCTCTCCGGCCCGATGCTGCGCGCCTCAGGCGTGCCCTGGGATCTGCGCAAGGTGGATCACTACGAGTGCTACGACGACTTCGACTGGGATGTGGCTTGGGCGAAGGAGGGCGACTGCTTCGCCCGCTACCGGGTGCGAGTGGAAGAGATGCGCCAATCGCTGAAGATCCTGCGCCAGGCCTGCGCGATGATCCCCGGGGGCCCCACCGAGCACCTGGAAGCCCGCCGCATGGCTGAGGGCAAAACCAGCGAATTCGCCGGCTTCGATTACCAGATCGTGGCCAAGAAGGTGGCCCCCACGTTCAAGATCCCCGGCGGCGAGCTCTACACCCGCTTGGAATCGGGCAAAGGCGAGATCGGCGTGTTCATCCAGGGGAACGACGACGTGACCCCCTGGCGCTTCAAGATCCGCGCCGCCGATTTCAACAACCTACAAATCCTGCCCCACATCCTCAAGGGGGCGAAGGTGGCCGACATCATGGCGATCCTC
>NZ_JBIPMN010000152.1:0-6527 GCF_044369115.1 Vulcanococcus sp.
TGCAGGTCAACCGTGCCCGGGATGCGGGGTCGTCGCGTGAGCGCGTGTTTGAAGAGCTGCTCGAGTGGATTCGCGCTCACCTCACCACACCGATCACTCTCACCGCGATGGAACAGCACACGGGCTACTCGAGGCGCACCCTCCAGTTGGCCTTTCAGCAGCGCTTTGGTTGCGGTCCAGTGCAATGGGTTCGCCAGCAGCGGTTGGAGCAGGTGCGCTTGGCCTTGCTCGATCCCGAGCCCGGAGACACGGTGGGTCGCATTGCCCAGCGGTTCGGCTACAGCAGCCTTCCTGTTCTGAGCCGTGACTTCACCCTGCGCTACGGCCAGCGCCCGTCTGAGCTGTTGCGTCTTGGCAAGCGAGACCTCAAAAACCATGCGCCCCTTTCGCACCGCTGAGGTTCGCGCCCTCCAGCCTGGCTCCGGCCAGATTGGCCCCACTGAGATCGGTGTCGCGCAGATCGGCATACCGGAGATCGGCTCCGCGTAGATCGGCATCCCGGAGGTCACATCTCTGCAGATCGGCGTCGTGTAGGCAGGCGTCCTGCAGGTTGGCTCCCCGCAGATTCATGCCGCGCCAGCGGCCATGCGCGGCTTGGATCTCCTCGAGCTGTGCCCCACTGAGGTCGAGGCCATCGAGCCATAGGCCGCTTTCGCTGAGCAGTTCCAACGCTTCGTTGCGGGCGTAGCTGAAACGAGCCCCACTTTGTTGACAGGCTTGAATCACCTCCATCGCCTGGAGGTGGGAGTTTTGCCGACGCTGACGGCTCTCCAGGAGGTAAAGGAAGGCGGCGCTGACGATGCTCAGCGCCTCCACGTTGCTGACATTCACGATCCCGCCAGGATCGCTGAGGAAGCAGCCGTGGCTAAAGCCGTCTTGGCGGCAGTGTTCCCAGCGGTTCACCAGGGCCAGCAGCAAACCGGCTGCGCAGACGGCCAGCAGCAACCGCAGACCAAAGGAGCGATCCAGCAGCCGACTGATCGGATGCCGGCGACGGCGGTGCTGCTGTTCGGCCCAACTGGGGCGACGTCGGGGACGGGGGCCTGGTGGCCTGTTGTGATGAGACGTTGTTTCCATCAGGACACACGCTGGGCGCGCTGGAGCACGGGCCAGCTCAACAGCAGGGTGATCAGCACGTAGACCAGGATCGCCGCTTTCAGGCCCGTCAGCCCATCGCCGTACTCACTAGCCAGCAGCAGGGCCAGGCCGGGATTGCGCATGGCTACCACCAGCGCTGTGGTGATCGAGTGGGAGCTCTCGCCGCGGGACAGGCTCCAGCCGATGGCGAGAGACGCCAGCACCAACAACGCCATCAGCACCACCGCGCCAAGGCGGCTCAGGATCGATGCGATCAGCAGAGGCCCCGCTTTCAGCAGAATCAGCAGAGCCAGCAGCGCCAACAGCAGGTTGGCCAGGCGATCCAGTGGAGTGTGCAGGCGAGTGGCGATCTCGTTGCGCCATTGCCGCAGCCCAAGTGCCAACAGCAACGGGATCACTTGGACGCGCCCCACCTGCAGGGCAATGTCCATGGGTTGCACCTGCCAGCCGCTCAGCTGGAAGGTCTGCCGGAACAGCAGTGCCATCAGCGGAACCGTGACGATGGCGCCGATCGCGGCCCCGATCTGAATCAGTGCAGCCAAAGGTTGGTCACCACCGCTTGTTTTGGCTTTGCGCAGGGCCAGGGGAGCGCTGGGGCAGATCGCCATCAGGGCCAGGGCTGTGCGCTCCGGCGGAGGAATGGCCCAGCTCAAGGGAAGCTGGAGCAGGAGTAGCCCCACCAGCGGCACCAGCAGGCAGGAGCAGAGCACAACGCGAATCGGGAGGGCGGGATGACGCAGCCAACGCTGCAGCGCTTCAAGCTCCAGGTTCAGCCCCAGGGCAAACATCGTGCAGAAGAGGGTGATGCTGATCAGAAGAGCAACGCTTGAATTCATGGCCGTACGGCTCCAAACAGCAGCAGGATCAGGGCCGCCAAGCCGATCAAACTGATCATCACGGCGGTGGCATTGGCCAGCGATGGATGGTCGCCGTAGGTGAAGTTGTCGCGCAGCAGGCGCTTGAGGTTGGTGCGGTGCTGTTGGGTGGCGGCCAGCATGGCGGCCACGCCGGTGAGGATGAAGGCGATCGAAACCAGGCGCACGCTCCACTCGGCGTGGGCCTGTCCAGCCCCGCCTTGGGCATTGATGGCCGACACCACCTTGTCGAGGCCGAAGCCGAAGCTGATCAGCGCCAGGCAGGTGCGAATCCAGGCCATCAGGGTGCGTTCGGCCGCATCCCGGTTGCGTTGCCGTGCCAGGTGATCCGTGAGGTTCATGGGCGCAACGTGTCCTTAGCGCGCTCGGCCTCGAGTTCTCGGGCCAGAAACACATTGAGGAAGGTGCGAATCAGCGCCACCACCGCCAGGCGTATCAAGGTGTCGCGATTGGGGGAGGTGGTGGTGGCCACAATGTCGGCGCCGAGCTGAAACTCCAGGGCCAGCGAGAGCCAGGTGCCGAATTGCACCCGGACGGCGGACAGGATTTGAAGCGATGGAGCCGGCCGGGTGGTTGCTGTGCCGTAGCGGCTCCGCCAGCGCCCCAGGCCGGCCAGGCTCATCACCAGCCCCACCAGCACAGTGATGACCGAGAGCGTTTCCAGGGCCAGTCGTACGGCTTCGGCCAGCAGAAGCAGGGGCTGTTCCAGGAGCTCAGTACTCATCAGACGTGGAACGGGCTTGACGGAATAGATGGCTCAACCAGCCCGGCGCCACCAGGGCAAACACCAGGATCGTGAGCGCTGTGCTCAGACGGCTGGAGAGGGTTCGGGCTGTTTCCAGGCCACTGCTCACGTAGGTGAGGGTGACCACTCCGGCAAAGATGCCGGTGGTGAGGCCGCTGGCGGAGCGCAGCAGATCGCGTGGATGGCGCTCCGGCGTCCAGAGCCCACTGCGGCTGAGGCGATCGCCAGCCAGCCAGCCGGCGATCGCCAGGAGCAAAACCGTCAGCCCAGGTTCCAGCTGCCCTTGGGGTGTTTGAGGTGCCAGCAGGGAGCGGGTCAAGGTGCTGGCGGTACCCAGCAGGCTGCCGCAGGCCAGCCCTAGCCAGCCCCACCAACGCACTGGACTGATCAACCGGTTGATCAGTCCTGCTCCACCTGCGAGCAGCAGCGCCGTGAGCACGGTGCTGGGAATCAGCGGCAAGCACATGGCTAGGCCGAACGCCAGGCCGGCCCCGATCAGCGCGGCAGTGAGGCGCAGCACCTGAAGTTTGCCCATCGCCCAACAGTCAGGACGCCATGGCCACGGGGATGCGTGGCACTGGGAAGCCATGGGCTGAAAGCACCTCGGCGATGGTGCGGTTGGTGTCGAAATACACCTGCCAGTAGTGGTCAGTGTGGGTGTAAAGCCGAACGGCCAGTTTTGGCCCTCGTTCGCTGAATTCGAGAATCTCCACATCAGGAGCCGTCCCCACGCTCTGCTTGGGAATACTTGGCAGAGCCTGTTTCAAAACAGCAATGGCCTTGCCGACATCGGCGCTGTGATCGAGCTGGGCGAACAGGTCAACCCGGCGGTAGGTATGAACGGAGAAGTTCTGGATCGTGTCGCCGAACAACTTGCCGTTCGGCACGATATTGCGCACGTGATCGGGTGCAAGGATTGACGTCACAAACATGCCGATTTCTTCAACGGTTCCGGTAACACCGCCCCCACAGATGAAATCCCCCACACTGATCGGGCGGAAGATCTGCAGGAATACACCGGCGGCAAAGTTGCCCAGCAGGCCGCTCCAGGCCGCACCGATTGCGACACCAACACCAGCCAGCAGGGCAGCGAAGCTGGCGGTTTGGATGCCGAAGAAGCCGAGGATCGCAACCACCAGCACCACGCGCAGCAGAGCGCCAAGGATGTTGAGCAGGTAGGAGATCACTGTGGGATCGAGACTGCTCTGCTTGAAGGAGCGACGCAGCACCCGCATCGCTAACTGAATCAACCAGCCACCGATGATCCAGAGCGCAATAGCTCCGGCCAGTTTGAACAGAAACGGCATCACCACCGTCATCGCCTGGCTTGGATTCATGAGCATCCCAACGGGAGATCCTTTTTTTAGTCAGCCTTGACGACATCCGCAGCAGGATTTCGCGATTCGCCATGCCTTGCGTGAATGCAGCTGCGTGGCTGCTGCAGGAATTGCCGTTTCAGATTGGATGGTTCAGTGGCCGATATCTTCAGCCCAGAGCTCCGGTTTCTGCTGAAGCATGCGCTCCATCAAGGCTTCACAAGCCGGATCATTCAGGCACGCTATCTCGATCCCGGCCTCGTTCAGCCAGGCTTCCGCCCCTTGAAAGCTGCGGCGTTCGCCGATCACCACCCGCTTGAACCCCAGCAGCACAGCTGTGCCAGCACACATTGGGCAGGGCGAAAGGGTGGTCACGAGGGTGAGCTCGCGCCAGTCGCGGCGCCGGCCCGCGTTGCGGATGCATTGGGTTTCCCCATGGCTGGTGGGGTCGCCGTTCTGCACGCGTTGGTTGTGCCCGCGGGCCACGATCGTGCCGTCTTCCTGGGCGAGCACGGCGCCGATTGGAATGCCGCCTTCATGCCAGCTTTGTTCTGCTTCCTGGCGGGCTGCATCCATCAGTTGTTGCATGGTGGATGGTCCCATCGGCTTCTCTTGAAACGCGGAAGGTTTCACCTGCGTTGTAGCCACGCTGCGGCAGTTTGGCGGCGCCTGACATTGAGAGGACAACCGAGATCAAGGCCCTTCGCTGTGCACTGAAAACAAAGAAACGCCAGTGGTTGCAAGGCCTCTGGCGTTTCGATCACTTGAGCAAGCCGGTGACTGGATTTGAACCTGCGACCTACTGATTACGAATCAGTTGCTCTACCACTGAGCTACACCGGCAGCCGCATCAAATTAGCATTCAGGCAGTTGCGCCCTTTGGGCTCGCGTCATGGCACCACAGTCCCGTGAGCACTTGGATCCAGCTCTGCGGGCACGTTTGCTGCAGGAAAGCAAAACGCCTTGGCGAGGGCTCAGGCGAGGGCTTTGGCTGGCCTTTACGGCGTCTGCGGCGGTTGGCCTCGCCACGATGACGCTGCGTGCCTCAGCTGGTGAGACCGTCGCTCTCAGCGACCTCGGCATCCAGCTTGGAGCTCTCGTGCTCTTCGGCGGTCTCCTCTGGCGCGACCGCAACCCCAGCGTCGACGACGAGATCGCCTGAGTCGGGTTCTTCAGGCGGCTCTTCACGTGGTTCTTCGGTAACCGCTTCAGTCACTGAGTCGATCGGCTCGGGCGTGGTCTCCTCGCCGGGCTGTTCGCTCTCAACCGCAACAGGTTCGGTTGATGCTTCCGGCTCCGGCTGGGGCTCTGTTTTCGGCTGAGCGGTTGGTTCCGGGGTCGGCTCGGGTTTCGTTGTGGGTTCGGGTTGAGGAGCTGGCGCTGCGATCTCCAGCGGCGGCAAGAGCAGCAAGGGAAGCCCCAGATTCAGCCGGTCATCGGCGGCTTGGGCCTGGGTGAGGGGCAGAGTTTGTTCAACCTGGGCCGCGGGCCGACTGAAGAGCCAGAGGGTCTGAATCAGCTGGTGCCAGTGCCATTGCATCAAGGCGAGCAGCGGCAGGCTCACCAGCAGCACCACCAATCGCGGGCTGGCCGACAGGGGCGACCAGGCCCAGGCCAGGCCAGCTTTGGCATCCATCAGCCACACAAGCGGCAGGAGCAAGGCGGTGCCAGAGGCCGCGAGCAGTTTGAGGGGCAGGGCCGTTTGCAGAGCGCTCAGCCGCAGTTGCTCGGGCCGGCGACCCCGCAGGGGCACTTGAAGCAGCAGCAGCGACCACAGGTCGGGAGGGAGTCGCCAGAACAACACGGCCGGCGATAGGGCACCCAGGGCCCATGCCAACACGCGCTCAAAGCCAGGCAGCGGGCCGGGATCCGCGCCGGCGAGCACGAGCAGCAGCAACAGCGCCTCGAGTGGCAAGGCCGAGAGCCCCAGGAGCTGGAGCCACAGCAGGGGTTCGCGTCTTGCCGGATTCACGTGGTGCTGCAGCGCAGGATCAGGTGCTCAGTGTGCGGCGTTGGGTGACCAGTTTGTAGGCCTCAACGCGGTCGCCTTCCTGCCAGTTGGCGAAGCGATCGCAGCCGATGCCGCACTCGAAGCCAGTGGCCACTTCCTTCTGGTCGTCCTTGCCGCGGCGCAGGGAGTCGAGGTCGCCCTCGTACACCTTTTCCTTGCCGCGCCAGACGCGCACCTTGCAGTTGCGCTGCAGCTTGCCGTTGGTGACGTAGCAGCCCGCCACGGCGCTCTTGCCGATGGTGAACACCGCCCGCACTTCGGCTTCGCCGAGGCCCTCTTCCACCAGCTCGGGTTCCAGGAGGCCTTCCATGGCCATCTGGATGTCCTCGAGCAGCTTGTAGATCACGTCGTAATCGCGCACATCCACGCCGGTGGCATCGGCGGCGCGCTTGGCGCCCGGTGCCATCGAGGTGTTGAAGCCCACGATCACGGCGCCGGAGGCGGCAGCCAGATCCACATCGGTTTCGGTGATCTCGCCCGGT